>CAMJXE010000008.1 GCA_946409645.1 uncultured Bacteroidales bacterium | reverse complement strand
TGGAACGGTCAACAGCTCCGTAGCGATGATAAGAAGTACTATGGCGATTACATGAACAATGTTCGTCGAGGTCGTGGTGACTACATGGGTGTCGCCAGTGCTTTGAATGACGGTGGCTTCTATACCAAAGAAGTGAAAGCCGATTGGCCTAATGACTACGGTTTGTATCAAATGGGCGGCAACGTCGCCGAATGGGTGATGGATGTCTATAGACAAACTTCTCACGATGATGTGACCGAATACAACCCCTTCCGTGGTAACTACTTCGAAACCAAAAAACTCTTAGAAGATGGTACCGTTGCTGAACGTGACAGCGTGGGTAAAATTCCGATGGTGCCCGTCTCCGATTTTAAGAACGACAGAAGACGTAACTATCGTGCCGCTGACAATAAGAACTATCTGGATGGTGACTGGCAGTCTCTTAAGAATATGGATGACTGGAAGAACGCTACTACAAACGCCGAAGCTACCGATTGGATGTATGCTAAGACCACCGCTAACTATGATTTCTCCCTTATCGGTGACCATGCACGTGTTTATAAGGGTGGCTCTTGGAAGGATATTCCTTACTGGTCTTCTCCTGGTGCACGTCGCTATCTGGATGAGGATGAAGCAACAGACTATATTGGATTCCGTTGTGCTATGTCACGTGTGGGTAGCCAAACCCAAGGCAGACGCTAATCATTTTTGAACATACATTATATATAAGGACCTCTTTCAATTCTGAAAGAGGTCTATTTATTTCTCATTATGAGTAAATCAATTTATTTTCAGTCATTTGAGATTCAGCATAGATCCTTCTTATTGCCCTATTTCAGGAAACAGTCTCAAACTTGCGACCGCACTTTTACGAACCTTTTCTGCTGGCAGCACCATTATCATACCCAATGGGCAGAAGTGAACGGTTGGTTGATTGTGCGTGCCAATATCAATGGTGAACGCAAAGCAGCATATCTTGCTCTTTCTCAGGACGACAAGCCAAAGTATTCCGAAATTATCCCACTTTTGGAGGCTGATGTTGCGCAAAGCGATCAACCACTGACGCTTATGGGACTCAACGATGTCGAATGTGAGCTTTTGGACCAACAATTTCCAAATTCATTTATCTTCGATCGGAATCGAGATTTTGCGGATTACATTTATCGGGCAGAAGATTTACGCACGTTGAAGGGTCGTAAGTATGCGCAGAAACGGAATCATGTCAACAAGTTTAAATCGCTGTATTCCTATCGTTATGAGCCAATTACGCGAAATAATATAGTAGAGTGTTTAAGATTGGAGGAGTCCTGGATAGCTCAACACGACCATGATGAATCCGCACATGCAGAATATGAGACCATACGTCGTGCTTTCCAGTATTTTGATGAGCTTGAATTAATGGGTGGAGCGCTCTATGTTGATGACCAAATGGTGGCTTTCACGTATGGTTCGGCCGTCAACGATCGTATGTTCTGCACGCACGTGGAAAAGGGCGATATCCGTTATGAAGGTATCTATCAGATGATTAATCATCTGTTTGCCCAGCATATTCCAGAGCAATACATATATATTAATAGAGAGGAAGATTTGGGTCTTCCCGGGTTACGTAAGTCGAAACTATCGTATGAGCCAGAGTTTTTGGCGTATAAAACCACCGCTTTAAAGCTATCGGCAGAGATGCGAGATATGGTTGATGTTTGGGGTAAGTGCTTCGGAGAGAGTGATTTATCCGTATATCCTTTCTTGTCACGTTACTACTTTAACCATTGTTCTATGTCAGAGAAAGTGGATGGTAGGGTTGTGGCCATGGCATTCATGATTCCCTGCCAAACAGAACTGGGTTTGGGAGCCTATCTTTATGGTGTTGCCACCGACCCTGATTATCAACGTCAGGGAATTTCTACAAAACTGATAAACAGTATTTTGAACAAGTGCAGGGAAAATGGTAGTACTTTTTCTTTTCTTATTCCTGCCGATGCTGGGCTCGTTGATTTTTACGCACGATTCGGTTATCAATCCACCCGAACACAGGTTGTTTTTCAGTGTGATATGGATTTGGGGACAGGTGACACAGAAAAAGACAACATCATAGTGCTGCCCTTAGATGAATCGTTCCGAATAGAAAATCTGCCCGAAATATTGGTTTGTACGCCGATGTTATAGTGGTTATTCCACTTTCCCGAGGTCCACGCCTGAAAAATGCATGATTTCAAACTCTTCTTCGAAAAGAAAAAGATCGTTGCCTTGGATTTGATAACGGTTGATGTCCCGTTTCAAAGCTTTGATGAAGAGACGTTCCACACCCATCTGTTGGCAAAGACGCTTGGTTGCACCTTGAAAATTAAGGGTCATTTTCTGTTTCTTATTGACGGAGTAGGTGCCAAACAGGGAATTGCAACCAAGGTTACCTTTGATATTTCCGGAAGAGTCGAAGGTGATGAAAGGTCGAAGGGCAAAATCGTTCGACAAATCGACGCCTTCGATGGAAATTAGGTTCCATTGTGTGCCCACAAGCGGAAGATTATCGCTTGAGACTCCCTTTTTAGAGGTTTTACAACCCGATAGAAGCCCGATAAAAGCCATGAATAATACGGGAACAATCAGTTTTTTCATAATAGATCTTTCGATGAATAATATTGTTCGTTGATCTCTTCTATAAAATTGAGGATATCTTCTTTTCCAAAGCCAGAAATGGCAGAGGATTGCATCATCAAAGGCAGCTCTTCCCAAGTTTCAGATAGCAGGTTTTTCATTTTCTGCATTGTGCTCATAGTTTTAGCTGAAGATGTCTTGTCTGTTTTAGTGTAGATGATAGCAAAAGGGATGCCTTTTTCTCCAAGATTATTGATGAAATTGATATCGATTTGTTGAGGTTCAATACGAGAGTCCACGAGGACGAATACCAGTTGCAGGTTTTCGCGGAACAATAAGTAGTCGGAGATCATTTTTTGCCATTTTTCGCGGTTGGTTTTAGATGTTTTGGCAAAACCATAGCCTGGCAAATCCACAAGATACCAGTTTTTGTTTATAATGAAGTGGTTGATAGTCTGTGTTTTACCGGGTTTAGATGAGGTTTTGGCCAGACTGTTACGGTTTGTCAACATGTTGATAAGCGAGGATTTTCCAACGTTGGAACGTCCGATGAAAGCGTATTCGGGTAGGTTTGGAGATGGGCATTTGCGCCAGTCGGCCTCGCTTTGCAAATAATCGGCGGTTTTGATGATCATAGCGTATTATTTTCGTGCCAGCCATTCGTTAGGGTTCACATAACGGTCGTTTTTCCAGATTTCGAAATGGAGTTCGTAGGTGTTCGACGAGGCGTTTTGGGCTACCGTTCCAATGGTTTGTTTGGTAGAAACTTTGTCGCCTTTTTTAACACGTGCGGATGTAAGATTTTGATATACAGTAAGATATTCTCCATGTCTAATCATCACAACAGTGGTTCCCATGATGTTCATCACTCCAGTGACGACGCCGTCAAACACAGCGCGGGCGGGTGTACCGGCTTCCACCATAATGTCGATGCCGTGGTTCTCAATTTGAACGGAGGGCACATCAGGGTGTGGATAGTTACCGAAGTCGCTTACTTTAGCACCTTTTGCAACTGGCCAGGGCAGTTTGCCTTTGTTATTGATAAAGGAGGTGTTAAGAGAAGCCTCTTCTGGGGTCAAAGAGATGGTCACGGAATTTCGCGAAGATGTGGTTTTCGTGGATGAAGTGGATGCAGTGGAAGTGCCACCGGAACTTTTTCCAGATGAAGCCTTTGCACCTTTTTTCGCACGTTCGGCGTTCGCTTTGGCGATTTCCTCTTTCACAGCTCGCTGAATGGCAGCATCCAATTCCTTACGTTGTTGTTGCTTTTTTTTCAAATCGGCATTAAGCTTTTGCGATTCTTTCTTGAGTTTTTCAGCGTTTTGTGTCTTCTTCCGTCTGTCGTTTTCCAAGCTTTTGATTTCTTGTTCTTTAGAAGAAAGGGCGGTCAGTTTATCGTTCTTCAATACCACAATTTCTTCGTTCTTTTTCGTCAGTTCTGCGGTCGTTTTTTGGATTCGTTCCGATTGTTCACGCACGTTTCTGGAGAAAATAGCGAAATAGCGCATTCTACGGAACATTTGGGTGAAGTCGTCAGCGGCGAGAATGAAAGTTACTTTATCAAGGAATCTTCGGTTACGGTAAGCGTTATAGACCACTTGGGCGTAGTCGGCTTTCATATAGGTTAATCGCTTTTCCAGTTGCTTGATTTCCTGAGAGTTCTGTTCTTGTTCGTCTTCCATTTGGATGATTTGGGAGTTGAGGTTAGTGATCATCTTCTCCCTGTTTTGGATTTGCTGTCGTAACAAGGCGGCTTGTTGTACTGCCGCTTTTTGGTTGGATTCGTTTTTCTTCAGCAGTTTTTGAGTGTTGGCAATTTCGTTTTCTATCTTTTGTTTGTCTTTTTTGAGTTGCGTGCTGCTTTTTCCGCTTTGCGCAAAAGAAGGCAAAGAAAGCAGCAGCACCACAATCAGAGAAAGTGTGCAAAGGATCTTTGGATTATATAAAGCTCTTTTTTTTCTCATCCGATAAACACAATTTGCAAAAATAACAGATATTCACCAATGATCTTGCACTATTCTCATATTTTATGAACAGATAATCGTTGATGAGAACTAAACGATGAATCGACGAATATTGTATTTTTGCCGCCCAATTTTAATATCATTATGTCTGTGGATTTAATCATAGAAATTATTGGAGCCGTCATCGGGCTGGCTTACCTTTTTTTGGAATACAAGGCCAACGTTTGGCTATGGCCAGTCGGCATCCTGATGTCGTTGTTCTACGTAGTCATCTTTTTTCACGGGAAATTTTACGCAGACGCAGCTGTCTATCTCTATTATATCGGGGCGAACACATACGGATGGTTGAGGTGGACTCGATTGCGAAGCTCTGCTTTGACTGCTAATGACTTGACGACTAATGAAATACCTATCACGCACACGCCAAACAGGCAGATTTTGCCACTTGTTGCCGTGTCGGTGATATTATGGGGTCTGCTGTTTTGGGTGCTGAAAACCTGCACAGACAGTACGGTGCCTGCCGGAGACGCGTTCACCACCGCTCTCAGCATCGTGGCTATGTGGATGCTTGCACAAAAATATCTGGAACAGTGGTTGTTATGGATTGTAATTAACATAGTTTCCACTATTCTCTATTTTTGGAAAGGGTTATACCCGACAGGCGTACTCTTTATGGTGTACGTCATCGTCGCTGTGCTTGGTTATTTCAGATGGAAAAAAATGCTACAACACTTATAGAGACTTTTCAAGAAACGCTTTTACAATACCGCCTGCCAACCGATGTCGCTTCGGTAGAACAAATCCGGGTGCGCCATCTTTTCAACTCCCTGATAGGCGTCTTGTTTAGCCTCTTGTAATGTTTTGCCTTTCCCCACAACGAAAAGCACGCGGCCACCGTTGGAGTATAGTTGACCGTTTTCTTCTTTTACGCCCATACAGAAGACTTGTTGCGGAATGTCAGCGGGACTGTTCAGTGGGATATTTTTGGTGTAGCTACCTGGGTAACCTTTGGCGGCAAGCACCACACCTAAAAAAGATTCATCGTAGAATTCAGCTTTAACTTCTTTATTTTCAAGAATATCAAGCATCATTTGTGTGAGGTCGCTCTTGAGTTTCGGTAATACTACTTCGGTTTCGGGGTCTCCAAAACGGGCGTTGAACTCGATCACTTTGGGACCTTCGTTGGTCAGCATCAAGCCACCGTAAAGCACTCCGCAGAACGGATAACCTTCTGCTATCAAGGCCTTTGCAGTAGGTTTCATGATATGCTCCACAGCCCAGTCGATTTGCGTTTGCGGAATGACGGGCACGGGCGAATAGGCTCCCATGCCGCCGGTGTTCGGACCTTTGTCGCCATCATAGGCGCGTTTATGATCCTGCGCGATGACGAGCGGTACCACTTGTTCACCGTTCACTAAAGTCAACAAAGAAAATTCAGGACCTTGCAAGAACTCTTCCATCACGACCTTGCCTTTGCCGAAACGATTGTCTAACAGCATGTCTTTCAAAGCATTGTCAGCATCTTCTGCCGTCACAGCGACTACCACGCCCTTACCGGCAGCCAAACCGTCATACTTAATGACAATGGGAGCGCCATGTTCGTAAAGATACTGTTTTGCAGCCTCATAGTCTTCAAATGTGCGGTAACGGGCGGTGGGGATCTGATACTTCTGCATCAAATCCTTGGCGAACTCCTTGCTGCTTTCAATGCGAGCGGCGGCAGCTGTTGGGGCGAAGATACGCAGTCCAGCGGTGGCAAATACCGTGGCGATGTCGCAGGCGAGTGCCGCTTCAGGGCCTACCACCGTCAAATCGATGTGGTTTTCCAAGGCAAAGTCTCGTAGTTGCTCGCTCGCTGTTTCGTCAATGCCGACCAACTGTACTTGTGTGGCGGTTTGTGTGCTGATAGACAACATTCCGGGGTTGCCAGGTGCGATAAAAATCTCCGGCTTCAATGCCGATTGTGCCATTTTCCAAGCGATGGCGTGCTCGCGGCCACCGCGTCCGATCACTAATACTCTCATTATTTTTTTGTTAATGTATATCCATTATATCTTGTCATTACCTGATCTACATAGTTAACGGTATGTTTACCAGGATAATAACCACATTTTACTACATCGTCCCGATAGTATTCTTTATGGGATTTCTTAATCAGGTACTCCGATACGTTTGTCCATTTGGTGGCATCATCGTCATGTTTTTTGCAAAGAGCAATGGCGTCTAAAATATGGCCGGGCCCCGAATTGTAAGCGCCTGCCACGAAATAGTAGAGGTCGGCGGTATCGACTTTATCCTTGAAAATATTGCACAAGTACGAAATGTATTTTGCACCAGCCCAAATCTGATCTTCCACGGAAGAAGAGTCGGTGATGCCGTAACTTTCGCAGGTGGCGGGCATCATCTGCATGATTCCGAAACTGCCTCCGAAACCAATCAAATCGGGAATGAAATGGGATTCTTGATAAATGATTGACGAAATAAGCCGCCAATCGAAGCCGAGTTTTGAAGCCGCTTTCTTCAAAACCGCATCGTATTGCGAAGTGCTGTTCTTGCTTTTTCCGAACGATTGAGAGATGACGTAGGAGTGGGGAGAGAGGTACTTTCTGCACAAAGCTTGGTATTTGTTGGTCTCTTTGTATTCGGAAAGCCACTGATTGATAGAGTCATTGAGAACGTTGTTATGGTTATTGAGGATCCAAGTGCGCGGGAAATTTTCGCCCACGCGCGGTCCGATGGTCAGTTGTGTGTAGAAGGGCATCAATGTGATAGCTTCGTTGTAGTTGCAGACGGCGTAGTCGATGGTTTTATCTACCAGCATGTCCATCAAATCTTCAATGGCAAAGTCTGGATTGTGTTTCACTATCCAGGAAGAGGGGTTGTTCAAGGAGCTGAAATCTAATTGGTTGTAATATTTCGCGGAGGTGTTGACGATATGCGGAAGTGTATCGTATGCGGCATCTTTTTTGCGCATAATCAGTACGGGATAGGTGTAGGCGATGGGTTCTGAAACTGTGATATAATTGGGGACATAGTTGGCCTTGTCGAAGTCGAAGCAGACAATGTCGTACTTGTTGGATAGAGCGGTCAGGAACATGGTCTCGGCATCGGCCTCGATAGTGATATCCACCGGCCGATGGAGGTTTTTCTCCAGTTGTTTGAGCATGTCATATTGAAAACCAATGACTGAGCCTTGATAGACGAAGTAATCGGCGGCATGATAAAACAGGCACACAGAAAGTGTGTCGCTGCGTTTTGGTTGCTTTTTCTCGTGTTTAGGGATATGAATGTTGGGCATATTAAAAACATGCCCACGCCATAATACCACGATGGCAAGCAGAATGGATGCGATTATGAGAAATAGATAACTAAGGTGTTTTCTATTCAAAATCAGGAATTTAGTTGGTCTCCACCATCAAGATGGTCTTTTCGGTCGTCTCGCCTTCATTCACTTGTACTTGAGTGGTACCGGTGTATTTGTAGGGCGTTCCGTTCACCGTGTCATACTTCACTGCGTTCACGATTAGCAGTGCGGGGTAGTCGAGCGTGTAGGTGAAAACGCCTTTGGCATTTGTAGGCTGATCTTGCACCTTAGAAATGGCGGTCTGCACGGCCAGGCCAGCGTTGTATTTGACGGTGTCAAACGAAATCAAGGCGTAAGGCACTACCGAATCGGCATCCATGCCATTGGATGAATAATAGCATGTGATGCGCATTTTGCAGGAGTGGTCCTTCTTGCATTGTGAGAAAAGAAGCACGCCTACTAAGGCGATCATGATCGGCAGAATAATTCTCGTTTTTTTCATAAAGCTTTATTTCTAAAAAGGAATGGCAAAAATATAAAAAAAATCATAACGAACAAAGTTTTCATATTATTGTTGTCAAAAAATATTCTTTTCCAGAAGGGTACATGTTAATCATCGTGAAAATGCGGGAAAGGCTATGAACATATTCAATATTTTTATATTTTTGCACTTTATTTTGTGTAATAATTATTAAAACTGAAAAATTGAAAAAGAAATACGCTTGGATTGCGGTAATTGTGGTGCTTGTGCTCATCATCATAGATCAAATCATCAAATTTTGGGTAAAGACACATTTTACTGTGGGACAGACTGTTCCGTTGCTCGGGCAATGGTTAAACCTTCATTTTGTGGAGAATGAAGGTATGGCTTTTGGAATTAGCTTCGGGCAACAGGTTGGGAAATTGTTGCTGTCCATCGTGCGTATTCTTTTGGTGGGCTTGCTCTGCTGGTATTTTATCAAACGGCTGAAAGAGGAGAAGATGGACGGTGTGGTTCTCGCGATTTTCTGCCTGGTGATAGCGGGTGCGTTTGGCAATATCATCGACAGTATGTTTTATGGACTTTGCTTTACGGAAAGCAATTTCCTTGAAGTGGCAAAGTGGTCGCCAGGGCACGGGTATGCACCATTTTTCTTCGGCAAAGTGGTTGATATGTTCTACCTTAAACTTTTCTGGATTCCTGAAAAATTCCCGCTTTGGGGCGGTTCCTATTTCTTCCCGGCTATCTTCAACTTCGCGGATGCTTGCATCACCGTGGGTATTTTCATGGCGATTATCTTTAACAAACGTATTTTCAATGAATTAGAAAATAAAGAAGAGGAAAATGTAGTAAATCCTGTAGAGGTGGCATCTAATGAGTGATTTATACAAAAGGTTGTGTAAGAGTGTAGTAAACAATATACAAACAATAAACAAATCAAAGTATTATGAAGTTTTTATCATTTCTGAAAAAACAACTGCTGATTGTGGCAGTTTTGGCGATTACAGCACCCGTTTTCGCTGTGAATCCGCCGGATGAAGGCATGTGGTTGCCTATGTTCATCAAGAATTACAATTATGCACAGATGCAGAAGATGGGCTTGCAGCTCACTGCAGAACAGTTGTATGACATTAACCATTCTTCCTTGAAAGACGCCATTGTGCAACTTGGCGATGGTTTCTGCACGGGTGAGATTGTCTCAAAGGACGGTCTGATGTTCACCAATCACCACTGTGGTTACTCATCCGTCGTGGAGCTCTCCACTGTGGAGCACGACTATCTCAACAACGGTTTCTTTGCCATGAGTAAGGAGGAGGAGCTGCCCGTGAATTTCCATGTACATTTCCTTGAAAGAATGGAAGATGTGACTAGCACTGTGCTGGCAAAGGTGGACGAGAACACCACCGAAAACGATCGTGCAAAATATGTGGAGGAGGCTATCAAGAAACTGAAAAAGGAGAACTCCGCAGACGGCCGCTACAAAGTAGTAGTGAAGCCCTTCTACGAAGGCAATGAGTACTACATGTTCATCTACACAATGTATCAGGACGTGCGCCTCGTGGTGGCTCCCCCGAGTTCCATCGGTAAGTTCGGCGGCGACACCGACAACTGGATGTGGCCTCGTCACACCGGCGACTTCACCGTGTTCCGCATCTACACCGCTCCCGACGGTTCTCCTGCAAAATACTCTAAGGAAAACGTTCCGATGAAACCGAAACATTATCTTCCGATTAGCTTGAAAGGTTATCAACCTGGTGATTACACCATGATTTGGGGTTATCCTGGCACCACCAATCGTTTCATGACTTCATACGAAGTGCAAAACGAAATCGACATCAATGCTCCTGCCATTTACGAACCTTTGGATGCTATTTTGCCCGTGATTCACGATGCTATGGAGGCTTCTCAGAAGGTGCATCTTCAATACGCTGACAAACATGCTGGTTTGGCCAACTACTGGAAGAACCAACACGGTGAGGTGGAGAGCTTGAAGGCTCTCAAAGTGGTGGAGTCCAAGGCAAAACAAGAATCAGAATTGATGAAATGGATCAATGCTGACAGCAAACGCAAAGATAAATATGGCAACTGTTTGAGCGAAATTGAAAAAGTCTGCAAGGAAGTTGACGGTGCCAAGTTCAAATCTGTGATGAACGGCAATCTTCAGTTCTCCGCTTCTCCGACGTTGCTTGCCACATTGCGTCTGCATGGCCAGTTGAAACTCGACAAAGGTCAGAAGAAATTCGACGACTCCAAAGTGGAGAAGTTGTTGAAATCTTTCGACAATTACAATAATGACACTGATCCCGCTACCGAAGCTAAAATCGTGGTGGCTGCTCTCAAGACTTGGAACAACCACTCAGAGTCCAACCGTCCTGACCTGACTTTCTTCGCCAAGAAGTATAAAGGAGATTATGCCGCTTTTGAGAAGGCTATGCTCAACTCCATTTTCATCAGCAAGAATAATTTTGAGAAATTTGTGAAATCTCCGTCAGAAAAGGTGTTGGTGAACGATCCTGCATATCAGTATTTCCAAGCCGTGTATCAATATCTGATGCTCAATTCATCTGTTTTCTCCTATGACGAAAAGTTGGAGGTTCCGCGTCGCACCTACATTGCAGCACTGAAGGAGATGAACGCAGCAACCCCGATGTATCCGGATGCCAACAGCACGATGCGTACCACTTTCGGTACCATTTGCGATTACTATCCTGCTGATGGTGTGCATTACAATTACTACACCACCACCAAGGGTATCCTCGAAAAAGAGGTTCCCGGCGATTTCGAGTTTGATGTTCCCGCTAAGCTGAAAGACCTCATTTTGAAGAAAGATTTCGGTCAATATTTGGATAAGGACGGCACTATGCACGTCTGCTTCCTCTCTAATAACGACATCACTGGCGGTAACTCTGGCAGCCCGATTATGAACGGCAATGGAGAACTCATCGGCTTGGCTTTCGACGGCAATTGGGAGGCATTGAGCAGTGATATCGTCTTCAACACCGAGCTGCAACGCTGCATCAATGTTGACGTTCGTTACGTCCTTTTCGTCATCGACAAGTTCGGTGGTGCCGGATATTTGTTGAAAGAGATGGATATTCGGAAATAATCTACGTTTTTTTGTGTAACCCTGTTGTAGAGACGCGATTCATCGCGTCTCTACGTGTATTTAAAGGTTAGGTATTAGCTGATTACGCTCCAGTTGGTGTCCTTTTGCACCTGATTCTCCAATGTTTCAGCGAGACGTTTGTGCTCGGGTAGCGACAAATCAGGGTCTTTGTCCAGCACTTGTTGTGCATAGTTACGAGTGTAAACCACCAATTTCTCGTCTTTGGTAAGGTCGGCGATTTTGAAGTCGAGCATGCCGCTTTGGCGAGTGCCTTGCAGGTCGCCGGGACCGCGCAGTTGCAAATCGAAGTTGGCGATTTCGAATCCGTCGTTGGTTTCTACCATGGCATTCAGGCGCTTGCGACCTTCGGAGGAGAGTTCGTATTTGGACATGAGTATGCAGTACGATTGGTTGCCGCCTCTGCCCACGCGCCCGCGCAGCTGGTGAAGCTGCGAGAGTCCGAACCGTTCGGCGTTTTCGATAACCATCACTGTGGCGTTCGGAACGTCGATGCCCACTTCAATCACCGTGGTGGAGAGCAGAATCTGGATTTGCCCCTTCTTGAAGCAGTTCATGGTGTAATCCTTCTCCTCGGCCTTCATCTTGCCATGCACCACCCCGATGCTGTATTCCGGTGGTGGGAAACTGCGCTCGATGGCTTCGTAACCAGCCTGTAAATCAAGCAAGTCCAACGCCTCCGACTCCTGAATCAGGGGATAGACGATGAAAACCTGCCGCCCTTCCGCAATCTGCTGTTTCAGGAAACCAAACATTTTGAGGCGGTCTTTCTCGTAATAATGTTGAGTGACAATAGGTTTACGTCCCGCTGGTAACTCGTCAATGACGGAAACGTCCAAATCACCGTAAAGGGTCATGGCGAGAGTGCGCGGTATTGGTGTGGCGGTCATCACGAGGATATGCGGAGGAATGGCACCGCTCTTGCGCCATAACTTCGCCCGTTGCTCCACCCCGAAACGGTGCTGTTCATCAATGACGACAATGCCTAATTTGTTGAAAACCACGTTATCTTCGATGAGTGCATGGGTGCCGATAAGGATGCTAACCTGACCGTTCTGCAAGTCAGTGAGCAATTGTTTGCGTTTGGCCGTTTTGGTAGATCCAGAGAGGAATTCGACACGTAATCCAATGTGTTCCAGTTGTTTACTGATTTTTTCGTAATGTTGAGTGGCAAGGATTTCCGTGGGTGCCATCATGCAGGCTTGATACCCGTTATCAATAGCTAACAACATACTGAAGAGCGCGATGATGGTCTTACCGCTACCCACGTCGCCCTGAAGCAAGCGGTTCATTTGACGACCGCTACCTACGTCGCCGCGAATCTCCCTGAGCACCCGTTTCTGTGCGTTGGTCAGGTCGAACGGCAAACATTCTTTATAGAAAGTGTTGAAGTAATGTCCTACTTGAGAAAAGACAAATCCCTTAAAACGGTTGGTGTTTATCAATTTGAGTTTCAGTAGTTTGAGTTGTGTGAAAAAGAGTTCGTCGAACTTCAAGCGCAACGTGGCCTGTGACAGTTTCTGGTTGTCTTCAGGGTAATGGATATTGACGAGTGCGTCGCGTAGGGTCATCAAATGTAGCTCTTCCACCATCTCGCGAGGCATCGTTTCGGGGATGATGTCTTTGACCTGCGTTAAGAGGTTGGCCGTCAGCTTGGACATTGCTTTGGAATCCAGCGATTTCTTCTTGGCTGTTTCGGAAGTGTTGTAGAGTGGTTGGAATCGCAGTGAAATGGGGGAGTTTTGCTGTTGTGCGGGATCAATAAGTTCAGGATGGGTGATGTTCCATCTGTTGTTGAAGAGTGTCGGTTTGCCGAAAATCACGAATTCTTTGCGCGATTTCAGCACGTCCTGTACCCACCGGATGCCATTGAACCAGACTAATTCGATAGCACCAGTCTCGTCGGTGAATTGCGCGGTGAGCCTTTGCGCGCGCATTTGTCCCACGATACGGACGTTGCTGATAGTGCCGCGCAAGAGAATATACCCACCGTCATTCACGATGTCGCTCACATGATAAACGTGCGACTTGTCAATATGGCGGTACGGAAAATAGTACAGTAAGTCATTAAAAGTTTGGATGTTGAATTCCTTTCGGAGCACCCCTCCCCGCTTTTCGCCAACTCCTTTCAGGAATTCGATGGGGGTGCTTAGTAAGTCGCTTGTGGTAGAGGTCATTGTTTAGGTTTATGGTTTAAGGTTTATGGTTTAAGGTTTATGGTTTAAGGTTTGTTTACATGGTTAAGGGCGTGTAAGGCGCAAAATGTCTATTGTTCGTAAATATTTTCTAAACAACGCAAAATTATCCTACACGAATCATCAATCTCCTCCTCAGAAATCGTCAGCGGAGGGGAGATGCGGAAAGCGGTGTCGCAGAAGAGGAACCAGTCGCTCATGATGCCGTTTTCTTTGAAGAGAGACATTATCTTGAAGAGCTTGTCGGAAGAACCGAGTTCCACGGCCATCAACAGGCCGCTGCGGCGAATTTCTTGTACGTGCGGGGCATTCTTTAAAGCTTCTTCGTAACGTTTCCCCTTTTCTTCGACATTGTCAACTAAGTGATTGTCAATATTATACTGAAGAGCGGCCAAACCAGCGGCACAGCACACAGGATGCCCGCCGAAAGTGGTGATATGTCCCAAAACGGGATTGCTCTGCAGAGAGTCCATAATCTCTTTCGAGGAGATGAAGGCACCAAGGGGCATTCCGCCGCCAAAAGCCTTCGCCAAACATACAATATCAGGTGTTACGCCATATTTCTGCATGGCGAACATCGCGCCAGTGCGACCCAATCCCGTCTGTATCTCATCGAATATCAGCATGGTGCCAGTTTCGTCGCAACGTCTGCGAAGGGCTTGTAAGTAACCCTCTTTCGGGGGAATAACGCCAGCTTCGCCTTGCACGGGTTCCACCAATACGCAGGCGGTTTCTTCGTCAATGCGGTTAATGTCGTCGAAGTTGTTGAACCACAAGTATTCCACGTTAGGGAGTAGCGGTTGGAAAGGTGCTTTCCAAGTGTCACCCTCAGGAGAGGCCATCATGCTGAGCGAGCCATGGTTAGAGCCGTGGTAAGCACAGTGCATCGACATCATCTTGTGCCTCCCGGTGTAACGTTTTGCTAGTTTTAGAGCCCCTTCCACCGCCTCGCTGCCCGAATTCACGAAATAGACGCTGTCTAACGGGTCGGGAAGTAATTCGGAAATTAGCTTTGCATATTGCACTTGTGGCCGTTCCACCAATTCGCCATACACCATAACGTGCATATAATCAGCTGCTTGCATCTGTACTGCTGAAATAACGGCGGGGTTGGCATGACCGACATTGTTCACCGACACGCCCGAAATCAAATCATAATAACGTTTTCCTTGTGGCGTATAAAAAAAAACACCTTCCGCCCGTTCCACTTCCAAAAGAAGGGGTTCGGGGGAAGTTTGTCCTATGTGTGCCAAAAATTGTTGACGTAGAGTCATCATCCTCTTTTTATTTTTGGCGCAAAAATACGTTTTTTATTTATGCAAAGGGGGTTTCCATAAAGAGTTCAATTCCTCGTTCCGTGAGGGCGGGAAGGAGTACATATTTCAGCACTTCAGCCTTGTTGTGATGCTCATTGTCAATCAAAAACATGTTATTCAACACGAAAGTGATATAGGTTTGGTTGTTCAGATTCTCGTAAACATGAAAGCATTTTTTCCCTTTTTCCAACACTCTTTGTATCGCGGAATAGAAAAATGAATTTTCATTGAGATATTTACGCTGATCGCGCGTGTATTTGTAGTAATGGGGATAATCGAATCGGATGGAATAGATATTATATAACGTCATGGTCAACTCTTCCACGCTATGATTGCAGTTCATCATAATGGAGTTCCATTTCTGAAAACACATTTGTTGCCAATATTCCCATGCGATTTCGATAGAATTGGCTTTGGTGCCATATCTGTTGAAAAATGTTTTGTGACAAATGTTCAGCTTGTCAACTATCTCATCAGTCGGGTGCTGGAAGCCGTTTTCTGAATAAAAGTTGTAAATATCGTGTCTCTTTTTATCGTTTAAAGCCATAAGAGTTGTTGTTTGTTTTGAGATTAATTGAAATACAAATTAAAAATTTCTGCAAAAATACAAAAAATATCATTCCAAATGTAAAATTACAGAATTTTCAGTCAATTGGTGTAAATCAGCCGTCCTTTCCACAGAGCCATCCTTCATGAAAAGATACAAAGGGAAGGTGTTGGTGACGCGGATGGCCATAAGTGGATTAATCTTGACGTATCTGAACGCCTCAGTTTTGGTTTCAGCAGGAAATGCTTTGACGGAAGTGCTGTCACCCCAGATGAAATAGATGATTTTAGTGCTGTCCAGTTGGTTGTGTTTGGCGATTTCGGACATTTTCAGGCAGCTTGTGCGGCAAAATTCACATCCAGAGGAGACGATTCCCACAATATAATTGCCTTTGTCAAGATTGACATCCTGCATGGTAGAGTCCGCCATCAGCGCGTTGAAAGAGGCTTCATTGAAATTGTTTTTGTCGGATTTGAAAATAGCGGAATAGATGTTGTCGATGGGGAAGAGGACGAAAGGAGGCACGATAGCAGCGAGAAGGGTACCGGCCAGCACAAGCACGCGTGTGCGTTTCCGGAATGCGTAATCCTCCTCTTTGCGAATAAGGAACAACAGTGCGATGCCTACGAAGTTTTTGATAAGGGAAATGGACGGCTTCATTTCCACCAATTCGCCCATACAGTGACAGTTAGAGTCGTTTCTGAAAAGGATTACATAAACAAGCAATAGGGAGAATCCGATGAGCATCAAAAGGGTGAGCCACCAAGCCGGTTTATATTTTACCTTGGTAATCAAGAGGATACCGACCAATACTTCAGCGGCTATAATACTACGTGCGGCCAATCCACTCAGCGTGAGATTGAACAGATTGAAACTGTAGATATAGAGTTCGAAATGATCTAAAGACAAAAGTTTTAAAATGGCGGAGACGATAAAAAACACGCCAATGCCGATTCGGATAATGATTTTCAAGATGTTGTACATTATATTTTTTTTTAAATAAAGGTGTGAAACGTAAAAACAGATTAAATATTGTATTATTAACCAACGATTCCTTTAGGTATGGCACTGATAAGTTTTTTGGCGTATTCCGTCTGAGGATTTGCGCAAAGGGCATCTGCCTCACCCGTTTCCACGATGACACCTTGTTGCATGACGGCAATGCGGTCGGACATGAACTTTACCACCGAAAAATCGTGTGAGATGAAGATGTAGGTGAAATGGTATTCGGCTTTGAGTTCGTTGAGAAGGTTCAGAACTTGTGCCTGCACCGATACGTCAAGGGCAGAAACCGATTCATCGCAGATAATGAATTTCGGGTTAACCGCTAACGCACGTGCAATAGAAATACGTTGCCGTTGCCCCCCGGAGAATTCGTGAGGATATCTGTAAAAATGTGATTCATTGAGACTTACGCGTTCCAAAAGCTCGATCACTCGTTTTTTACGTTCATTATCGTTAGACAGAATGCCATGAACCCGCATTGGCTCCAATAGGGCTTCGCCGATAGTAAGTCGCTGGTTGAGAGAAGAATAGGGATCTTGCAGGATGATTTGCATCTCTTTTCTCATCTTCCGCATTTCCGAATTGGGAAGTTGAACGAGATTCCTTCCGCGATAAAAAACGTCGCCAGAAGTGGGCTCGATCAGTCGCAGCATGGAACGTCCCAAAGTGGTTTTGCCACATCCCGACTCCCCGACCAGCCCAAGGGTCTCCCCTTCGTAAATGTCGAGGCTGATGTCGTGCAGTGCATGAAAATATTGCTGTCTCTCAAAAATTTTCCGTTTTCTGACTTTGTAAACTTTATTTAAGTTGTTGATTCTGATGATTTTATCTCCAGAATAGATAGTGTTGAGTGTTGTTTTTCGTTCTTCAGGGGATATGGTCAATTGGTCAAGAACTTGTTGCATGTCAACATCGGTGTTACCATCAAAATCGGCTACTTGCGGGAGCTTTTTCAGTCGCGTTGTCATGGAGGGACGACAAGCGATAAGTTGCTTAGTGTAAGCGTGTTTTGGGTTCAGAAAGATGTTGCGGACAGTGTTTTCTTCCACGATATTGCCTTTGTACATCACGATAGTGCGGTCCGCGATTTCGGCTACCACTCCGAGATCGTGGGTGATGAACAGCACTCCCATTCCATGTTTTTCTTGTAAATTGCGGATCAGTTCGAGGATGTTTTTCTGGATGGTGACATCCAATGCGGTGGTAGGCTCGTCGGCGATGAGCAGTTTGGGGTTGCAGCTCATGGCCATAGCAATCATGATGCGCTGTTTCTGTCCACCAGAGAGTTCATGCGGGTAAGAGCCGAAAATCTGTGTGGGTCGTGGAAGCCGCACTTCGTCGAACAGACTGAGGACGCGCTCTTTGGCCTCTTTCTCGTCGATTTTGTTGTGTAGAAGTATCTGTTCTGTAATTTGTTCACCACACCGGATGACTGGGTTCAAAGAGGTCATCGGTTCTTGGAAAATCATGCCGATTTGGTTTCCCCTCAGGGTTTGCATGACCGTTTCCGGTGCTTTCAGAATGTCGATGGGATTGTGGTCTTGCCGATGATGGAAGAGGATGCGCCCAGATGGGTAGCGGGCGATTTTTGAATTCAGTAACTGCATGACGGACAGTGCAGTTACTGATTTTCCAGAGCCAGACTCACCGACAATACCCAATGTTTCTCCTTCATGGAGGGAAAAGCTGATCTGATGTAGAATAGGATTCCATTGGGTGTCGCGCCGAAGTTCGAGCGACAAATCGTCTATATCTAATAATGGTCGCATCGCGGTTATCATTGGCCGCGTAAGAAATTATTTCTTCTTCTCTTGCAGTTTGGTATCGATATCTAACGTAGCGTGAGGGACGATTCTCAGGCGTTCCTTGGGGATAAGTTTGCCAGTGATGCGGTCCACGCCGTATGTCTTATTTTCAATACGTACCAAAGCAGCCTCCAGGTTGGAGATATATTTTACCAGTCGAGCCATCAAGCGACCATTTTCCTCTTTGGAGAGCACTTGGTTCCCCTCTTCGAGGTTCTTGAAAGTAGGAGCAGTGTCCTTAGTGTCATTGCCGACACCACTGTATGCCTCCTGATATACTTCGAGATTCTTCTTTGCTTCTTCGATTTTTTTCTCGATTAAGGCTCTGAATTCTTCCAAATCTTCATCGGAATAACGGTTTACAACTACTTCGCTCATAATATTTTAAATGTTATTATTGGTGAATAATTGAACGTGCAAAGATACATTTTTTTTGCACAAAGTGATTTTTTGGTTAATGATTGTTCGTAAAATGTCAAAAAGCGATTACTTTTTTTACTGTTTTTTGACCTTTTTTGTCCTGAAATACGATGATATAAGCTCCTTTGCCATAAGGAAATGGGTAAGATAAACGGCGCACCCCTTCAGACATGTTTTCCTGGTAGCTGCCAAGTAGTTTCCCTTCTATAGTGAAAATGGAAATAGTGTATTCTTCGGGGCGATTGCTCTGCATTTCGACTTGTAGTGACTCCCGAACCGGATTGTGTACATTGATGTAATAGTCTGAGGTATGTTCGATTACGCCTACGTGCGCGTCAATGGCCATATCCATGACAACAGGCAGGTGGTCAGATTGATAGTAAAGTGCAAGAGCGACATCATTTGGTACCGAAGAGTTGGTGGGTGACAGCACCGAACCATTGAACCGCATACCGTCCTGTCCCACAACATGATAAGAACCTTCAATGAGGTGTAGTCTGTCACTGCCATAGTAGATGTATGGGGAAACTAGGATGATGTCGAAACGGTCGTCCAGTCCACCGTCTGCGAAGCAATCAGTCGATTGGTTGTGTGTGGATTGGGTGTGGAGCGAGGCGAATTGTGGATTGTTGTGCCAATAGCCAGGACTATTAGCAGGGTCGTAGAAACGGTAAAGACTGTTGGAGTACTCTGTAAGTTCTTGGTAAGCAGGTTCTTCATTATAATAGATATTGAAGTCACCCGAAAAGATATAGTTCCCTGGCATTCCTGAATTGGAGATACGATTCATCAGTTTTTGAACCTGAGTCAAACGGTAGGATTCGTTGGAATATCCTGAACCAGCTTTCAAATGTCCAATCCAATAAGTCATGAAGATAGTATCACCTGAGGATAAATTGTCGGCGTTGTAGTAGAAAGTGTAACCGTTAATATCTCTGTATGAAGTGTTTATGCATGTCGATTTGTACAGGGTCAGTTTGCGCGAGTCGTAGTAAACCATATTGGCAAGGTATCCGCCCGACTGGTTGGTGAGTGGACCTCGCTTGTAATAATTAATGCCATCGGTGTTGATGGCGTTGTTGAGCAGCCGATCGGCATATTGATTTTGTGACCCCATTTCGCACACACACATCACCGTGGGTTGCACATACTGGAAAATCGTCTTAATGTGCATATCCTTGGTGTTCAGGTTGTTTGTGATGCTGTTGCATTCCGAAACGCCAGAATTATTGGTGTAATACATCAAATTATATTGCATCATGCGGATGGTGTCCGGTCCTTGGGCAAAAGCAACCTTTTCCGCCATAAATAACAGCATTCCTAAAATGCCTATGCGAATAAATAACCACTGCCTCGTCATGTTGCCTTTTCCATAGAGCCCCTTGCCACAATTGGCAGGATGCGATACGTTCCTATTTTTTGTGTTTTTGGTAATATTGCACCCCTGTCTTTACGTTAGCTTTCACTGCGTTAGAGGAATAGGTAGCCCCAGATATGACATCCACTTCGGTATTGGCTGCTTGCTTGACGGTCATGCCGTTCCACTTGTTCAGCAGGTTCTCTTGGACTCTGGCGAAAAATCCAGGGGTCTCTTCGTTGGGTAGTGCCTCAATTTTCTGGATTA
This sequence comes from uncultured Bacteroidales bacterium, assembly GCA_946409645.1. Classification (GTDB taxonomy): domain Bacteria; phylum Bacteroidota; class Bacteroidia; order Bacteroidales; family WCHB1-69; genus F23-D06. The sequence continues at coordinate 46,748 of CAMJXE010000008.1, read as the reverse complement.
TGTCGTTCTTGATGTAGATTTTCAGCGGGGTTGTACCGTTATAACCGATGACATCCTGTGTCAAGGTGGTGGTGTTCACAATGTAAACGCCTTTCTCTTTAGTCATCACTTTGTCGCCTGAGGTGGCGCAGATGAAAACCGCGGCGATGATCACCAACATTGCGCTGATGAGGGCAAACATTCCTTTCTTCATAGTGACTTTTGCTTTTAATTTTCTGATAATAAATAATATACGATATTTTATCTCGTTTTTAACGAGGCTGCAAAGGTACATTTTTTACAGTACCATAAGATTACAACCACGTAACTGAGAATGGTCAAGGCGACCGAGTATTTCAATTCCTTGCGGATGCCGGCGACCTAAATCCTCCGTCGCAATGAAGGAGCAGCTGTAGATATTGGCCAGATCGACGACGTTGATGACACCGGTGCTTACGGAATTGCTACCGTCCAAAGGGTCTTTTTCGTTCCGCAATCGCAGTTGCATCCAAGGCGGGGTGGTAAAGAGGTTTCCTCCTCTACTATAGGCTTGCGACAGCAGCTCGCACATGCCGTATTCGGAGTGGATATCGGGCACTCCAAACGCCTTCCGCAGGATGTCGTAAAGTTCTTCTTTTACCATTTCTTTGCGACGGCCTTTCATACCACCGGTCTCAAATACAATAAGTTGCGGAAAATCGATTTGGTAATGTTCTGCAAAATCAAGCAAAGCAAACGTAACCCCCCATAGAATTGTTTTCTGTTTATTATTGTGGAGTTGTAGTAATTTTTGGTATAAATCTTCGTGATTATAAAGATAATAACCGTTGTCTTTTGCACCTGATTTGTGCATTAGAGCTTCCATCATATAAATTAATGAAGAGTTTTTTTGCTCTAAGTAGTTGGGTAGCAGAGCTAAAAAGGTGTATTCAGATGGATCTCCGTAGAAATGGCGGAAACTTTCAAGCAGACTTTGTCGATACAGTTGCGCATCTTTGATGAGGTGTTGGGAATATTGCATTCCCGTTGTGCCGCTGCTACGGAAGGTCAGTTCTGGTTCAAATTCCGTTGTTTTCACCTCATGTGTTTTAAAAAAGGATATGGGAAGAAAGGGGATCTCTTCCAAAGTTCTAATATCTTCTGCTCTGATATTAAGATGCTGACAATAAGATTGATATACGGAATTTCTGTCGTATTGAAAGTGGAAAATCCGCAAAGCAGTTTCGTTAAAAACCGCTTTTGATTCTATATGGAAGATGTTTTGTGTCAGGGTTTCCATGCGAAGGAGTTGATGAGGTGCATGGCATCTTCTTTGAGATAATCGATGACAGGCTGGAGAGAGTCGTTGTTGGGTGTGTTGTCGAAATATAGTGCGGCTCGTACGAATTGGTGCGCACTGTCGGTGAGCCAGAATTGGAATGGAGTGGCCACCTGCTTGCCGTAGATTTCGTAGGTTTGTCCCCAGATCTGTGCTCCGGGGTCTTTGATAATAGAAAATTGCACATCATCGGCTTTTTGGTAGTGGAATTTCACCATTTTATCTTCCGAAACCATCAGTCTTCGTAAACTATCCGCGTTTTTGAGCGTGAAACAGGTGAACCTCAAGGAGGCCCTAAGTTCAGGGTATGTCACATTTACCCAAAGCGATTGGTCAGGTTGCGGCTCGATGGAGGTGTTCGCAAAAACGGATTGTTCGAAGGAGAAGGGTAGAGTGGTATCCAAGCGGCGGTATTGATGTTCAGGCAGATCAATACGGAAATAGCCCATGGGTTTGGGCTCTGGCAGCGGTTTGGGTTTGCATGACGTTAGCATTGCGCATACTATAATCGTTGCGCATACAATATATATATGTGATAGTCTTTTCATTTGATTATTGACCCAAAGATTCCCGGCTACTGCCTGACGTCCTTACTTTGGGCTGATATGCTTTGCCCTTTCAGGGCTGCTTTAGGAATATATTTTATAAATAACTTTTTAGGTTTTTGTTCTTGCTGTTTTGGCGTAATCTCTTCAGGGCACGTTCCTTGATTTGCCGCACTCGCTCGCGCGAGAGATCAAGTTTGTCCCCAATCTCGTCCAAAGTATGTTCATGGGAGGTGCCGATGCCGAAGAAGAGACGCAACACATCCGCTTCCTTGTCAGGCAAGGTTTCCAACAGGTCGTTAATTTCTGACGAGAGCGATTCTTGCATCAGAGAGGTGTCGGTGTCGTCGTCATTGTCGTGCACGAAAACATCCACGAAGCGGGTCTCTTCGTTGGGGGCTATGGGAGAGTCGATGGATTGCGGATGATTGTTCATTTTCATGATTTCAGCCACCTTATAGACAGGCATATCCATGGCGTTAGCAATCTCCTCAGTGGTGGGCAAACGGTTGAGCGACTGCTCCAGTCGAGCGGTCTCTTTCTTGATTTTGTTGATGACGCCCACTTGGTTCAGCGGCAGGCGCACGATGCGTGATTGATCGGCAATGGCTTGCAGGATGGCTTGGCGAATCCACCAGACGGCGTAGGAGATGAACTTGAAGCCGCGGGTTTCGTCGAAGCGTTGTGCCGCCTTGATCAGTCCCAAGTTGCCCTCGTTAATGAGGTCCTGCAACCCGATGCCCTGATTTTGGTACTGTTTTGCTACGGACACGACAAAACGTAAGTTGGTTGTAACCAGCTTGTTAAGCGCATCCTCGTCGCCCGCTTTGATCTTGCGGGCAAGTTCCACCTCCTCGTCTGCGCCGATCATCTGCACCTTGCTGATGTCCGAAAGGAACCGTTCCAGCGAAGCCGAATCGCGGTTGGTGATGGATTTTGATATCTTTAATTGTCTCATTTATAATGACTTTTCAACTTTTTCTACCGTGCACTTGCCCCTATCGGGTCTGCTCATGGAATATCTTTTATGACTTTGGCTGTTTGCTGTTGACTTTTAAACGTTAAACCAAAAGCTTCAATAATCAATAACCATTTATTTTTCAACCTTTTCTGTTGTACCTTTACTATTCAATAAAGTTACATTTTTGGTCATTTTTTCTTTGTTTCTGACCAAAACGACCTTCACTTTGTCACCGGGAGATTTGGTTTTGAGTACTCCGCGCACTTCTGGAAGGCTGTTGACGGGCGTGTTGTCTATATGTGTGATGACATCGCCTTCTTGGAAACCGTTTTGGGCAGCGGCACCGTTGTCAGATACTTCGGCTACGTAGATACCATTCACATCGCTGAGGTTTAGCTCTTTAGCATTTGTTGCGTTCAGTTCCATAATGGAAACGCCGAGGTAAGCCTGTTGAGTGACGCCATAGTTCTTCAGGTCATGGCTGATTTTTTCCACGATATTGGAGGGGATGGCGAAGGAGTAGCCGGTATAGTAGCCGTTTCCAGAGGCTATGGCAGTGTTGATGCCGACCAGTTGACCAGCGGCATTCACAAGGGCGCCGCCACTATTGCCGGAGTTGACGGCAGCGTCGGTTTGGAGATAGACTTCATCGGACATGGAGTTGCGGCCGGTACTGAGTTGACGGGCTTTCGCACTGATGATGCCGGCGGTGACGGTGGAGTTGAGCCCCATAGGGTTGCCGATTGCTAACACCCATTCGCCAATGCGTACGGAATCGGAGTTTGCGAATTTCAGGTAGGGCAGACGCGTTTCATTGATTTTGATGAGCGCGAGGTCGGAAGCAGGGTCGGTGCCGATGATTTCACCGTTGTATTCTCGCTTGTCGTTCAAGGTGATGGTCACCTTCTCTGCATCTTGCACCACATGGTTGTTGGTGACAATGTAGCCGTCGGAGGAGATGATGACACCTGAACCGGCTGCCTGTACGGGGTAAGTGCTTGGGGCGGAACGAAAGAAATGTTCCCATATCGTGCCGCCGAAAAAGTCGTCCCACATAGAATTTTTTTGCGTGAATTCGGTCTTGATATAGACCACTGCGTTGACAGACGACTCTGCGGCGTCGGTCAAATCAACGTATCTTGTGCCATGGCTCTCCTTCTGGGCGCAACTCGAGTAGGTGCAGGTGAAAAAGGCCAACATTGTGAATAACAGTGCTTTAGAAATGTTTAATGTCTTCATATTTATATATTTTTCATTATTAAAGTTTATACAAAACGGCTCAATAACGCAAAAGTTTAAAAAAAATTGCAGGCGAAATATTTATATCAAAAAAAATCTTATTTTTGCCGCCCAAAAAATTACAAACAAAAATTATACCAAAATGTACGCAATTGTAGAAATAGCCGGGCAACAATTCAAGGTTGAAAAAGACCGCAGAGTCTATGTTCAACGCCTCAAGGCTGAAGAAGGTGCGCAAGTCAAATTTGACAGCGTTATGTTAGTGGACAATGACGGTGATGTGAAAGTGGGTACGCCTACCGTTTCCGGTGCAAGCGTGACCGCTACCGTGCTCCAACACTTGAAAGGCGACAAAGTTCTCGTTTTCAAGAAGAAAAGAAGAAAAGGTTATCAGAAATTGAATGGTCATCGTCAATGCTTGACCTCCATCAAGATTGATAACATCACCTTGTAAATTTAGTATTAACGATTAAAATTTAGACTTATGGCTCATAAAAAAGGTGTCGGTAGTTCTCAGAACGGCCGCGAATCAGCTAGTAAAAGATTAGGTTTGAAGATTTTTGGTGGTCAGTTTGCCAAGGCTGGCAATATCATCGTCCGCCAAAGAGGTACCGTCCACAACCCTGGTAAGAACGTGGGTATGGGTAAAGACCACACCCTCTTCGCACTGTGCGACGGCATCGTTGAATTCAAGAAAACCTATAAGGACAGATCCTACGTTTCTGTAATCCCTGCAACTCAGGAATAGTCATTGAGATTTGTCGAGATTAGTCAAAGCGCCTTCCAATGGAGGGCGTTTTTTGTGGTTAGTGATTAGTGGATAATTAGTAACTGTGCAGGCTTTGTGACCAACCGAGGAGGTTGATGATGAACTGCGGACAGGTCCAGCAGAGGATAAGGAAAAGTATCCCCGCGAATTGTATGGTGACATTCAGGTGAAAGGCAAGTTGACGCGATTTACCAGTTGTAACGTCGGATTGTAGAAAGTGAATGTGTCGAGTGCCCATGCACAACAAAAGGTAGTAACAGTAGGTGATGAGTGCCATCGTCTCTTTCGGATCCCAGTTCCAGAAAGTACCCCACGCTTCCTTTGCCCAGACGATACCCAATGACAACCCAATAGTGAAAAAGCCAGTCCCGCATCTTAGCATCCGTTGAGACCATACCAAAGTAGAGGAACTTTTTTTTATATCAGCGTAAATGGCTGATATAAAGCCTGCTATAAGAATAGCGTATGAAAAGACGTAGCTTGCGACATGAGGAATGAACCAAGTGCTGCGAAGGATAGGTGGAACTTCCTTGGACCGCATCATTGGGTTGAAAACGATGATAATGGCAAAGACCACAATGGATAACGCCAGCACTAATGCCCATCGACCTAAGGAGCCTTCAACGGGAAAGAATCGGATAATCCATACTAATGATGTGAATATCAATGTGATAAGACCAATATAGACAATGGTTTGTGCAGGCGAATGTGACAAGATGATTTCGGCATATTGTTTGGAAGATGGGGCTTCCCCTATAGCGCGGAGATAGAAATCGTATTGGTAATATTTGGCGGGATGATTCTCGGAAATTTCAAGTCTCTCGGTCTGATTTTGATATTGACAAACAATTACCGCAGTGTGCGATTTGGCGGCTCCTGACCGATATTTCTCCGAAGTCACTTCTTCCAATTGGTAGGAGAAGGGCAGTCGGAAAAGGTTGCCGTCGTTGTCTGTCGCGATGTCGGACATGGGGCTGTTTTCAACCACAACGCGTTGGTAATCTTTTTGTTGTGATAAATTAATGGCCAGCCCAATCAGGGTTGTCAGCAGGCCGAATAGAAAAAAATATCGCCAATTCTTCATATATCAAAAAAAAATGTATTTTTGCCGCGCAAAACAAGCCACTTTAGCTCAGTTGGTAGAGCGACGCATTCGTAATGCGTAGGTCGCGAGTTCAAGTCTCACAAGTGGCTCGAAATGATGAAGAAGAGGAACTAACACAGTCCCTCTTCTTTTATTTTTGTCCATTCCTCGTCAGGCAGCTTTGCTCCGACGTATTCAATCAGTCGTGAAGAGAGATAGGATGCCAAGTTTCCAGATTTCAAAGCGTTGAAACCGTTAATGTAGCCATACAGGAAGCCTGATGCGTAGATGTCGCCGGCGCCTGTGGTGTCGATTCTCTTCGCATCCACGGGTGCGATGGAGGTCACTTCGCCGTTCATTTTGACGTATGATCCGTCCTTGCCAACCTTCACGATGGCGATAGGGCAGGATTCGGACAGCATGTGCAAAGCTTCCATGTTTTCTACGCCAGTAAAAGCTTTTGCTTCTTCTTCGTTGGCAAAGATGATATCAACGTAGTCGTGCAGCAACATCTTTACAAAGGCCAAGTTGCTTTCTATCAAGTTGTAACTGGCCATATCCATGGAAATCATCAGACCTTGTGCTTTGGCTTTTTGGCATACCTCCAGAATCAGATCGTGATTGAAGATGAGGTAGCCTTCGATGTGGATAATGTCGTAGTTGCCAATTGTTTGCGCATCCACTTCGGCAGGTTGCATGGTGGCGGCGGCACCGAGGTAAGTGGCGAAAGTGCGTTCTGCATTTGGGGAAATGAAGGTGATAGCTACTCCTGTGTCTTCCTCTGAGTTAATAAGGTGCGGGATGACACCGAATCGGTTGCACTCTTCTCGAAAGAGCTTGCCTAATTCGTCGTTTCCCACTTTGCCGATATAGCCAGCGTTCGCGCCCAATCGAGCTAAACCGTGGATGGTGTTAGAGGTGGATCCACCGGTTGCCAATGTCTGCGGCATCTCCGCAATAACCTCTAAAATTTCGCGTTTCCGTTGTGCATCGATCATTTCCATACCGCCTTTTTGCAATCCTAAGCGGTTGAGGATCTCATCGTTGTCTATGTGCACTAAGATATCCACTAGTGCGTTTCCGATACCTAATACTTTCTTCATAGTGATATTATTTTTGATTATTGTCAGATGTTTGCTTTTTTTTCAAATTTTTATTCCTGGAAGTGGGCATTTTTTCGCCGTTAAGTTCCTCAAAATACTTTTCAGGATTCTCTTTGATTAAATAGATGGCAAATTCATACATGAGTTGTTCTACGCTTTTTTGTTTGATTTTTGATTCTTCAAGAAAATTGGCATAGAGTTGCTTGTCCTCTTTCATACTCTCCATGACTTGAAAGGCGACGGAATCAATGGTGTTCTTGTCGTAGCAAAGATGAAGTAACGCTCTGGGTAAGAAACAACTACCTAACCTATATAGAGACATAGTACTGTAGTTGAGCATGATATAGTCGGTGCGCATGAGCTCTTTCTCGAGATCAAGATCTAAAGTGGAGGTGTTTTCATCATCACCGTAAATGATGTAATTGTAATACCAATAGGGAACTTTCTGAAAAATGTCCAACAATGGGATATTAAAGATGAAATTCCAATGATAAGAGTCGCCAATGACAGTGAAATAGGGCTTGGTAGCGGTAGAATCGTCGATAACCGTCACATCAACATAATAATTCGGTGGTGATGGTATCGGAAAAGCCAAATTGAGAAGGTGCTCAAGGTCGTCGTCGGGGTCCCGGGTTGGAGCGATATATGGTTTACCGATTATTAGATTTCTAAGATTTTGATTTCCGATATCTTCCATATAGCGAAGGATGGAATCGAAAACATAAACAGAGGCTATGTTGGACCAATGTCCACCCTTTTTTGGAAATAAAGGGTAGTCCACATTGTTCTTGAGTCTTTTGAAAACAGCCACATTGTCGATGTAATTCACCCCCAGTTCATCGAAACGTTTTTTGTAGAATTCGTATGCGTGAAGGCCTTCCGGACGCAAATAGAATCTGTTCTCGGGAAGATATTCAGGATAAATCGCATTTTTCCCGGGGGCGATGTTGACAAAAATGTAGATGTTGTGCTCCTCCAGCAACTTTTGCACTTTCCAAAGTCGTAGAGCCTCGGTCTCAAAGATCCTCCTCATTTCAGCCGTGTCGTTGGTATGGTCATACATCAAACTTTCATAATGCTCTCTGACATAGATATCCTCGAACAGCCAGTTGTCTTTTCCGCGCATCACGCTGGGATTGTTTGATTCCTTGAAAAGATTCCAAATATATTGGTTGTAATAACGAATCAGCGGTTCTCGGAAACCGAGATGTTTGTCGAAGTAGTCGTCAGAGAAACGTTGCCATGAGCCGTCGGCATAGCTTTGAAAGTTCAGTTTAGGTTTTTCCACTTTTTCAGTGACCCCGCCGAGTGGCTTGAAGTTGACGAATGGTGTGACAGTTTGCGCCAAAAAGAGCAAAAGAACCACTATCGTGCTAAAAAACAGTATTTTATAGAGTAAATCTTTCATGACAGGCTCCTAAAATTTGAAATAGATGAATGGACTGAAACCTACCGCATTAAGGGCGCTTAGGCAGAAAAGAAGCATAAAAATACTAACGGGCCATACAGCAAGATGCTGTTTCTTAGAGAAGCGGGTGTAAAATACAAAGTTTTGACACTTTTTTCCGAAGGGAGACAGGGAAATGAAAGCGAAAACCAGTGCCATGACGAGCGTAAAGCAAAAATGAAGGCTGCTAATCGGTATAATCGACTGAAAATCAAATATGAACAATCTTGAAATAAAGGTAAAGGCATCCGAAATGTTTTCGATACGGAACAATGCCCAGCCTATGGTTACGATGAAAAAAGTGACTATGACACTGGGTGCTTTGCCGATTTTCTCGTAAAATTTGTTCAATCCAATGCGTTCTATCACGAGCCAAAAACCGTGATACGCACCCCATAACACGAAATTCCAGTTTGCACCGTGCCAAAGACCGGAAAGGAGGAACACCACCCAGAGGTTGAAGTACATTCGAGGTTTGGAACAGCGGTTGCCGCCGAGGGGAATATAGAGATAGTTGCGCATAAAGGTGCCTAAGGTAATGTGCCAGCGTCTCCAAAACTCGCTGATACTTGCGGAGTTATAAGGATTGTCGAAGTTTTCAGGGAAATGGAAACCCATGATTTTGCCGAGTCCGATGGCCATGTCGGAGTAACCCGAGAAGTCGAAATAGAGCTGCATGGTGTAGGCAATGATTGCAATCCATGCGGTGCCGGTATTCATCGTTGTCAAATCGCCAGCAAGTAATATGTCAGCCTGTTTTCCAATAACATCGGCAACGAGCACCTTTTTGGAAAGGCCTATCACGAAACGGTAGAAGCCTTGCAGACTTTCCGCCCAATTCTGCTCCCGTTGCCGAATGTCGTCCGCGATGTCGCAGTACCGTACAATCGGTCCTGCGATGAGTTGCGGAAACATGATGATATAGAGCATATAGTCTGACAGCCGTTCCATAGGAGGATGATTTCCACGGTAGGCATCCACAACGTAAGTGATGGACTGGAACGTGAAGAAAGAGATGCCGATGGGCAGCAGCACTTTCGAGAAAGAAAACGATTGCAGGCCAAAAGTTGTGAGCAGAGCGTTTAGGTTATCTGCAAAGAAGTTCGCATATTTGAAATAGAGTAACAGTCCCAAACTGGCGAGAATAGCAAGTCCTGAGAATATCTTCTTATATATCTGTTTTTCAGACTTGTACATCAATTTTACCAGATAATAATTGAGGACAATGGAGCCGAGAAGCAGGAAAATGAACGTTGGGGAGCCATAAGCATAGAAAACGATGGAAAAGAGCAACAGCACGAGATTCCTCCAGCGTTTCGGACATAGAAAGTAGCATGTCAGAAAAATGGGCAGAAAGACTATTAAGAAAACGTTACTGCTAAAAACCATATTTTGAGCTTCGATTATTTCCTCTCTTCATTTGTTCTGCAGCGGAAATTCGCGGATGACACTGGAGAACAAAGTGCGGCAAAAATACATATTATTTGTTGAATGGCAATAGGTTTTCTCGAGTCATTTTTAAACAATAAGAATGTCAGCAAAAACCACGTGACATTCGCGAATTTTATGTATTTTTGCGCCCTGTTTTTTAAAATTATGACATCTAACGAAATACGTTCCGCTTTTCTGGATTTTTTCAAGTCCAAAGGTCATCAGATTGTGCCTTCGGCACCGATGGTGATTAAAAATGACCCGACATTGATGTTCACCAATGCTGGTATGAACCAGTTCAAAGATATATTCCTTGGCAATACTCCTCGCGAGTATCTGCGTGTGGCCGACTCGCAGAAATGTTTGCGTGTGTCGGGAAAACACAACGACTTGGAGGAGGTGGGTCGCGATACCTACCACCACACCATGTTCGAGATGCTTGGCAACTGGTCGTTCGGTGACTACTTCAAAAAAGAAGCTATCGCCTATGCTTGGGAATTCCTTACTGATGTAATGAAGCTCGACAAGAACCGTCTATACGCCACTGTTTTCGCTGGTGATGAGAAGGATGGTACGGCTTTTGACCAGGAAGCTTACGACTTTTGGAAGGAACATTTGCCGGAAGACCGTATCCTGAAGGGTAATAAGAAAGATAACTTTTGGGAAATGGGTGACACCGGTCCATGTGGGCCTTGTTCAGAGATCCATATAGATTTGCGCGACGATGACGAACGTGCAAATGTTTCTGGTGCGGAACTCGTAAACAAAGACAATCCGTTGGTGATTGAGATTTGGAACTTGGTGTTCATGCAGTATAACCGTGTGGTTTCCGGCGAGTTGCATCCGCTTTCCGCCAAACATGTCGATACGGGCATGGGCTTCGAGCGCCTCTGTATGGCCGTCCAAGGCAAGAAATCCAATTACGACACCGATGTCTTCCAGCCGATTATCCAAAAGATTGCGCAGAATGCCGGGGTGAAGTACGGTGAGAAACACGATGTCGATGTGGCTCTGCGCGTGGTGGCCGACCACTTGCGCGCCGTCACCTTCGCCATTGCCGATGGCCAACTGCCCTCCAACACAGGCGCCGGCTATGTCATCCGCCGCATCCTGCGTCGCGCCATCCGCTACGGCTTCACTTTCCTCAACTTCAATGAGCCTTTCATGCATGCGCTGGTCGCTGACCTTGTGGCACAGATGGGGCACCAGTTTCCGGAAATCAAGGCGCAGCAACAGCTCATTGAGAATGTCATTCGCGAGGAAGAGACCTCCTTCCTCAAAACGCTCGACTCTGGCATCCTCAAATTCGAAAATTACGTCAAGAAGATGGCCGGCAAGACGGTCATCGACGGCGACTTCGCCTTCGAACTGTTCGACACTTACGGTTTCCCGATCGACCTCACCTGCCTGATGGCATCCGAAAAGAGCCTGACGGTGGATATGGACGGTTTCGCCGAGGGCCTGCGCCAGCAGAAGGAGCGTTCCCGCGCCGCCACGTCGGTTTCCGCCGGTGACTGGGTGGAGCTGCTATCCCAAGAGGCTCCCACCGTGTTTCTCGGCTATCACCAGTTGGTGTGCGAGTCCAAGATCGTGAAATACAGGCAGGTGACCGCCAAGGGCAAGACCTATTTCCAGGTGGTGCTCGACCAGACACCTTTCTATGCCGAGTCCGGCGGTCAGGTGGGCGACACAGGTGTGCTGACCAACGGCACCGACACCGTGGAGATTTACAACACCACCAAGGAGAACAACCTCACTATCCATCATACCAGCAAGTTGCCGGCAGATATGAACGCCACTTTCGTGGCTCGTGTTGATGCCGAAAAGCGGCAGAAGACGGCCAACAACCACTCTGCCACGCACCTGCTCGACCACGCGCTGCGCAGCGTGTTGGGCACGCATGTGGAACAGAAAGGTTCTATGGTTTCTTCCGACCGTTTGCGTTTCGACTTCTCCCACTTCGCCAAGGTGACGGACGAGGAGTTGCGTGCGGCCGAGAAGATGGTGAACGCCATGATCCGTCAGAACCTACCGTTGCAAGAGTTTGTTGATGTGCCGATTGAAGAGGCCCGCGAGCGTGGCGCCATCGCCTTGTTCGGCGAGAAGTACGGCAAAACTGTCCGTGTCATCCAGTTCGGCGACGCGGTGGAGTTGTGCGGTGGTACGCACACCTCCGCCACGGGTAACATCGGGCTCTTCAAGATCGTGTCTGAAGGCGCGGTGGCCGCTGGCGTGCGCCGTATCGAAGCGGTGACTGGCGAAGCTGCCGAGCAGCTGGTCTATGACGATCAAGACACCTTGGCGCAGCTGAAAGTCATGACGAACGCCACCAATCTGATCCAATCGGTGCAGAAATTACAGGATGATTGTCAGGTGTTGCGTAAGAAGATGGAGGACATCGACCGTCAGATGGCGTTGGAGTTCGGCAAATCCCTGATGGAAAATGCCGAGGAGGTCAACGGTGTGCTGTTCATGTCGAAAGTCACCGACTATTCCGCTGACATGCTGCGGCAGGTTGCCCTGCAGTTGCGCGAGGGCGACAACCACGTGGTGGTGTTGGGCAGCGTGCACGACGGCAAACCGAACCTGGCAGTCGGCATCAGCACGAACCTGACAAGCAAGGTGGATGCCCCGACGTTAGTGCGTGCTGCCGGCAAGCTTATCCAAGGTGGCGGCGGCGGTCACCCGACGCTCGCCATGGCGGGCGGCAAGAACCCCGACGGGGTGGCGGCGGCCGTCAACGAGGCGGTTCAGTTAGCGAAATCGAAATTATAAAAACAACGGCGACCGAAAGGCCGCCGTTGCTTGTCTTAGAAGGGCAGGTCGTCGGAGAAACTCTCCTCGGGGACTGGACTTTCGGGCGGCAGGGGTTGTTGCGGTGCGACCGTCTGGTTGGGCACCTGCGTCACTGTCGGACCTCCGTTCTCCTTGGGTGACAGGAAGGTGAAGGTGTTGGCCTCCACTTCCGTGATGTAGTGCTTCACGCCGTTGGCATCATCCCAGTTGCGGGTGCGTAAACGGCCCTCCACATAGATCTGTCGGCCTTTGGAGAGGTATTTCTCTGCCAATTCGGCCAAGTTGCGCCACATCACAATGTTGTGCCACTCCGTGATTTCGATACGGTTGCCATCCTTGTCCTTTCGGTACTCGGTGGTGGCCATAGAGAAGCTCGCTTTCTTGCTGCCGTTTTCAAAAGTTCTGATTTCCGGGTCTTTTCCGAGATAACCCACTAAGATTACTTTGTTAATTCCTGACATAATATTTAGTTTTAAAGTTCACGGCAAAGATACAACCGTTTTATTAAAATTAATTCGTGATTTAAAAATACTTATCAAACATTAATTGTTAATAAGGTGATATAATATTGATTGTTAATTATTTGGGGCGTCGTATGACGTAAATAATGCATTAAATAGTATATGATTTGTGACTTGTGATTCGTATTTTACGTCTCACGTCACACGTCATACGTCCTAATTTGGTTTATAGCCGGACTCTCGCAAGAACTTTTGGCTGTCGGTCATCTTCAAAAGGTCTTTCATTGTTGTTCCGGGGTGCGTTTTCATATAGCTTTGCACGATTTGGAAACCAAGAAAGACACCCAAACGACCGGGTGAGTTGTTGCCAAAGTCGCGAGTGAAGGGTGTTTCATCCATCATACGACGGATGACATCTTCGGAGTTGTTGTAAACCATGTTTTTCTCAATGAGCTTGTGCCAAACGGCTGATTCGTGGGCAGTTGCCCATTTGTATTGCTCCTTACTGTAACCGAGAATGTCTTGGGCGGGAACGGTCGGGAACATGATTTGTGCGAAGAGCATTTTCTTGCCGGCATCCACCATGTTGTCGAGCAACGTGACCAAGGTTTTGTCGGGCAGATGTCTGTAAACCAGAGCTTTGGAGAAGCAGTCGGTGGCCATATACTTTTTGTCGCATCGGGCGGCGATGTATTTCGGCATTCCAGCTTGGGCGTAGTGTTTATAATCTTTGCCGAGATACATGTCAAGGCAGACGAAAATGGTGTTTTCATAGCCGAAAACCTGTGGCATCTGAAAATCGATACCGGATACTAATGTGCAGAAATCGGGCACTTTTTCGTTGGGGAAGTGGGTGAGATAGAGGGTCATTCCGTTTTTGATTTGTTGCTCAAATTCCGACAAATCAGCGAATTGTTTTTCAGTATCGCGATAAATTTCCTCAATCACAGGGTCGCTGACGAACCCTCTGATGGACTCTATCATTTCGGTGTTGTTCCATGCGCCGTGAGCGATGATATTGTTTGGGTATTTCCCGTACAGTGCCTTGAAACCGGCTACCATATTGTTTCGATCCATGTTGAACAGATCTTGCTCGTAGCGCAAAATCTTGATTTCGATGTTCTTGGCTGCTTTAGTCTGCTCCTCGGTCAGCTTGGGCTTGGCCACGTCCACGGGCTTTTCTTTCTTTTTGCATCCAGTGAGTTCGATGCAGATAATCAGCAAGATACACAGGAATGATAAGATGTTCTTTCTCATACGTTTCGTTTTTTTTTGAATGGGCAAAAATACGATTTTTAATGGTTGTTGGATATGAGTTGTTGCATTGGTTGTCGGCTTATGCCTAAAAAATGTATATTTGCCGTCTGAATCAGAAAGGAATGTTTTTTTAACAAATATATTGTATATGGCAAAAGTACTCATCATCGGAGCAGGCGGCGTTGGTTCCGTCGTGGCTCACAAATGTGCTTCCGTACCGGAAGTTTTTACTGAAATCATGCTGGCTTCGCGCACGAAGGCGAAATGCGATGCCATCGCTGCGCAGATCGGCGGCAACCGCATCCAAACCGCTCAGGTCGATGCCGACAATGTGGAAGAAACCATCCGACTGCTTGAAAGCTATAAACCTGATTTGCTGATAAACGTGGCGTTACCGTATCAGGATCTGCCGCTGATGGATGCCTGCTTGGCTACGAAAACCAATTACATGGACACCGCCAACTACGAGCCGCGCGACAAGGCGAAGTTTGAGTACAGCTGGCAGTGGGCCTACCACGATCGCTTCAAAGAGGCTGGCATCATGGCTCTCCTCGGCTGCGGTTTCGACCCTGGAATGACCAGCATATACACGGCGTATGCCGCAAAGCATTACTTCGACGAAATGCACTATCTCGATATCGTGGATTGCAATGCCGGTGACCATGGCAAGGCTTTTGCCACCAACTTTAACCCCGAAATCAACATCCGTGAGATTACCCAACGCGGCAAGTATTGGGAGAACGGTCAGTGGGTGGAGATCGATCCGATGTCGATTCACCGTCCCGTGAAATACCCGAATATCGGCGACCGTGAGTCTTATCTGCTTTATCATGAGGAACTGGAGTCTCTCGTGAAGAGTTATCCGACCATTAAGCGAGCCCGTTTTTGGATGACCTTCGGCCAGAAATACCTCACCGTGCTGAACGTTCTGCAGGAGGTCGGCATGACCAGCATCAAGCCCATCCTCTACAAGGGTATGGAGATCGTGCCGTTGCAGTTCCTGAAGGCAGTGCTGCCCGAACCCTCCTCATTAGGCGAAGGTTACCACGGACAAACCTCCATCGGTTGCCAGATCAAGGGTGTTAAAGACGGCAAAGAACGCACTTATTATGTGTGGAACAACTGCGATCATGCAGAGTGTTTCAAGGAAGTGGGTGCTCAGGCGGTATCTTACACGACGGGTGTTCCTGCCATGTTAGGTGCCAAGATGATTCTCACTGGCACGTGGCAAGGTGCGGGTGTCTTCAATGTTGAACAGTTCGATCCAGATCCGTTCATGAAGGAAATCGGTGGTTACGGTCTGCCGTGGAACGAACAGGTGGATCAACCACTGCCAGTGTATGCTCACGAATAATAATTCGTAATTAATGTCGTGTTATGAAAAAAGTAGAGACGCAAAATTTTGCGTCTCTACTTTTTATTGTTTGAACCACATGGGATGATTGCTGTCGTCAATGTAATATAATTTGTCTTGGAAAAACCGGAATTGTTTAATGTTTGTCGTTTTGATGTCTATGGATTCAATAGACATTGGGGAAGATTCAGTAGGAATTCTGTAGCGATATAAGGTTTTGTCTTTCAGATAAATGATTTGATCTTTCATGAATTGCATGGCTTGCACATTGGGTATAGGAATCATCTTCTCGAATGTTCCGAAAAAGTCGAAGAGACAGATGCCATGAATAGTATCCAGCAACGCGATGCGGTGTTCGGGAACCACTTGCATGTCAATAGGATGGAACTCTCCGGGGAAGGTGATGTGTGTGCGACTCAGGATGTTAAGGCTCAAGTCTGTAATGATGAGATCTTGGTTGGCATCATCGTATAACACAATCTTGTTAGGGTTGCCCATGGCCGCCAAACTTATCGTGTTCAGCGACTTTTCGAATAGGTTCAGTGGACTACTGAAGGGAGCTAACTCATTGTTCAGTAGAGTGATAGTGCCGTTTTCACGGTAATAGACGAGGACTTTCGAAGAGATGCCCGCATCCACGCTCGTGATGTTTCCCCACGAAGGGTCGCTATAATTAAGATGACGCTTTCCATCGGGTGTGAAAAAGTCGAGACTGGAACCGGAAAAAAGGTAAAGGTTTCCCTGAATATCCGTGGTAAGCGATTTGTATGGTTTTTCCGTAAAAAAAAGTCGCTCTTGGGCATTTATATTGCTCAAGGCGACTGAAATAATAAGAATAAGGAGTGTTTTTCTCATGAATTGTTAGAACTTACAGCCTAACGTGAGGATGACATTATGTGTGTTGGTGGTGTAGTAGCCCGGTTCTCCAACTGGGTCGTACAACCAATAACTGTCTTTGTTCAAGCGATATGCGTATGACAAGTCGCAGAAAATATATTCGCCTCTGAAGCCGATACCACCAGATATGAACTGCGTGGTGTTGTTGTAATTATTGTCTGCTGACTTGTATGGAGAGGTTTTCAGACGATAGCCAGCACGCATGACAAAGCCTTGGGTGATGTTCACTTCGGCACCTACGCGGATATTGTGAGCTACGCCGTATTTCGCTTGAACGAGCTCGTTTTCAAAGACATAGTCGTAATTGTCTGCATTCAAATTTGCCATTCCGTAATTCTGGAACTCGTATTCTGCCGCAATGAAGGCACGTTTTGCAATGAGGAATGCGGCGCTGACGTTGAATTTCAGCGGTGTAACCAAAGAGAAGCGGTTGTTGTTGGTGTAAGAGTTGGTGTTGGACTTACCATTGCTATAGTGGGTAGTCATTTCGCGATATAAATTATCCCTGACGACCCAGTAGTAGGTTGGAGTATGGAAGGATGCTCCAAGTCTCAGAAATTCAGCGGGTTGGTAAATGAGACCCAACTTCAAGTTCACGCCTGTGCCCGAATTTCTTTGCTCTGTAAAAAGTGTGTAGTCGTTAATGCCGGCAATGTCATCAACGTTGACAGGATCCTCCGTATAGGTAGTGATCTCCGTGAAATTGAGGAATGGGAATCCTACGGTAGCGCCGATGAACAGTTTGTCGCCGTAGTTGCCGCCCACGCTGAGTACCATTTCATCGATCGCGCCTTTGCGAGTCACCACCGCCTTCTGGTAAATGTCTTCATCACTGAAGAAACTGTAGTATTGGTTGGTGGTACCAGGTATAGTATCAATTAACCAACTGTTCCAGGCTAAGTATCCGTCTCCTGACAAGTTGTTGTAATTGATACCGTTAACGTGGTTAATTACCTGATTCATAAGGGTGTTGTGAGTGTTGGCGGAGAAGCGCAGCGTGTTGTTGAAGTCCATGATGCGGTTGTATCCGAAGCCGAATTGCCAGCTGCGCCATTCGTTGTCACGATGAATCTTGCGGACGGTGACGATACCCGCCTCGGGCAAAATATACTTGAAATTACGGGTGCTGTTGTGATTGCCGTAGTAATAGGAATCAGTGTTGGAAAAAGAAAGACCCATGAAGGTGAATGAAGTCTCATTGCGCTTGAAAAGGCCGATGGAAGCTGGGTTCGTGCTCAGAGCTGAGAAGTCGCCGCCCGTGGCTCCAAAAGCGCCACCAGCTCCCATGAACCGCGCTGTTCCCAAATAGTCGGACTGTGAAAAGGTGAATGCCTCGTAGTCACCTTGTGCGTTCGCCACTCCGATAATGCCCAATATTGCGATGATGAATGTGGTTATCTTTTTCATTTGGTTTAGGGTTTAATGTTTAAGGTTTAGGGTTTAAGGTTTACTGTCGATAGACTTAAGGCGTAAGACTTTAGTCATTTTGGGCTCTTGCGTATAGTCCTGACAATATGTCAAATATCCCTTTGTTTTTTCTTATTATAAATCTTATTTTTTACTCTCAAGTCTATCTTCTGCCGCCGCCGTGTGAACCGCTACTGTGTGAACCGCTACTGTAAGAACCACCGCTACGAGAGAAACTTGAACTGCTGCTGTGTGAAGGACGACTACTGGATGAGCTGCTATAGGATGAACGGCTGCTGGGAGAGGAGTTGTAGGACGAACGGCTGTTGCTGGCGGGTGCACTATGGCTGGACCGACTCTCTCTTGAGGGAACGGTGGTGGCTGGACGGCTGCTGCGTGCAGGTGTATTGTAGTTGGAGCGACTGCTGGAAGTACCGGCAGGGGTGGAGTATTCTCTGGACTCCGTACGCGGAGTCGTCGTTGTATTGGAAGGACGGGTGGTTGTAGGAACAGTTCTGGTCACCGTGGTCGTTGCGGGACGTGTGGTCGTCGTGGTGCCAGGACGGGTGGTGTTGGCGGGGCGAGTGGACGTATTGGAGGGAGTCACGACGGTGCGGGTTACCGTGGTCGGACGATTTGTGGTGGTACTAGTAGTTGTGGAACTGTTTGTTCTGCCGGATGTTACAGTGGTTGTAGTCTGCTTGGCTGGAGTAGCTGTAGTGCCAGTGGGTACGTTGGTAGGAGTAGTCGTAGTGTTAGAAACAGCAGGTTGAGCGTTGATGTCAGCGGGCTTCAAGTTAGTGGGTGCTTCCGTGCGGGCACCGGTGATTATTTTGTTAGATATGGAAGTGGGGGTGGTGCTGCTGTTGGAACTGTTGCCGAAGCTGCTGCCTCCACCAGTGGTACCTGCTATTTGTTCGTAGCGTTGGTTGAAGGATTCCGGCGTGGTGGAGTAGTAATTGTTAGTCGCACCGTTGCCGTAACCACTTGCTATAGAACCGTTAGAGCCCTCATTGTCAGGACGTTCGCCACGACCGCCATTGCCGCCACCGTTACCCACTGAGGGTCCGATGTTGTTGCGGTGACCATAGAAGTAGCTGTGGTTCGGGTCGTGGTTGTTATGATACCAGTCGATGGGTGCGGGACCGTGCGGGCCGTAGGGGCCGTAAGGGTGATACCAAGGATCGTAGTATGGTCTGTACCAGCCCCAACCGTAGTTAAACCCGCAGCTGTACCAGCAGGGGCCATAGTAGTAGGGACGATAGTAGTAACCCGGCCACCACCAATTGTAACCCAGGTAGATGCTCAAGCCCCAGCTGGCGGGACAGTAATCGTACCAATACAAGTTGGTGAAGTAAGGGTCATAGTAACCCCATCCAACGTAAACGTCAGTGTGAAATCTACGGAGACGGGAAGTGTAACTGTAGTCATAGTAGTCGTCGGGATCATACGTGGAACCTCCAGATGAACCTCCGATGGCGGCAGAGGTGGCCGTTCCGTTACTGTCCACAACTTCCATATAGGTGGTTACAACGGGTTCGCTGCTTCCCGGATAGTAGGTCAGCGTGCGAAGCAAATTTCCATTTTCATCGGTTTCATAGATGATAGAATCGGCCTCCACCGTTGCGTTGACATTTGCCGTGGCTGCGGTCGGAGTTCCGGTTTTAGCCTTCTTTTCGCCCGAAGATGAGGTGTATATATCATCGTAGTAGGCGAAGTTTGCAGTTGAACAAGCTGCTAATAAGCAAGTTACTGCGCTTAATACGATTAAAATTTGTTTCTTCATAGTGTCCTCCTTATCTCTTATTTTATTATTTTTGCACCTTAATTTTTTATTAGACGGCAAAAGTACTAAAAAGTTAATATATACAGAAAAATTTATGGCTAAAAATTTTTGTTCAAGAGAAGAAAATTATTCACAGTGGTATAATGACATTGTGAAAAAAGCGGATTTGGCGGAGAATTCTTCCGTGCGCGGATGTATGGTGATCAAGCCTTACGGATATGCCATCTGGGAGAAAATGCAGCGTCAGTTGGACCAAATGTTTAAAGATACAGGCCATTCCAATGCTTATTTCCCGATTTTTATTCCGAAATCCTTCTTCAGCCGTGAGGCCAGTCATGTGGAAGGTTTCGCAAAAGAGTGTGCGGTGGTCACCCACTATCGTCTGAAAAATGATCCTAACGGCGGCGGTGTCGTCGTGGATCCTGATGCAAAGCTGGAGGAAGAACTTATCGTACGCCCAACCTCCGAAACCATCATTTGGGATACCTACAAAAACTGGATTCAGTCATACCGTGACCTGCCTATACTCTGCAACCAATGGGCGAATGTGGTTCGTTGGGAGATGCGCACCCGTCTTTTCCTCCGTACTGCTGAGTTCTTGTGGCAAGAGGGTCACACGGCTCACGCTACCCGCGAGGAAGCTCTCGAAGAAACGGACAAGATGATCCACGTATATGCCGATTTTGCTGAAAAGCACATGGCTATTCCCGTCATCATGGGCGTGAAATCACCGAATGAACGTTTCGGTGGAGCTCTCGACACCTACTGCATCGAAGCCCTCATGCAGGACGGAAAGGCACTCCAAGCCGGTACCTCGCATTTCCTTGGACAGAACTTTGCGAAGGCTTTCGACGTGAAGTTCCTCAACCAGAAGAACGAACAGGAATATGTGTGGGCTACCTCTTGGGGCGTCTCCACCCGACTCATCGGTGCTCTCATCATGACCCATTCCGACGATAATGGTTTGGTTTTGCCTCCTGTTTTGGCTCCCATCCAAGTGGTTATTGTGCCGATTTATAAAACCGATGAACAGCGTGAACAGATTGCTGCTAAGGTAGATACACTTGTTCAGAAGCTGAAATCCCTCGGTATTTCCGTCAAATTCGACAATGATGATACCAAGCGTTCTGGTTGGAAATTCAACGAGTACGAACTGAAGGGTGTGCCTGTGCGCGTGGCCATCGGACCGAAGGATATGGAAAACAACGAGGCTGAGGTCGCTCGTCGCGACACGATGGAGAAATACAACGTCTCCTTCGATACTCTTGTGGAGCATATCCAGAATCTTTTGGACGAAATTCAACAAAATTTGTTCAATAAAGCACTGAAATTCAGAGAAGAACATACATACAAAGCCGACACTTGGGATGAATTTGTCGATTTGCTCGACAACAAGCCCGGTTTTGTTTATGCCCACTGGGACGGTACTCCAGAAACTGAAGAAAAGATCAAGGATCTCTGCAAGGCGACCATCCGTTGTATCCCGTTCAACAACCCGCAAGAGGAAGGTAAGTGTATCCTGACGGGTAAACCTTCTCATCAAAGAGTGTTGTTTGCGAGAGCATATTAGGAAACAGAGATTCACTAACTGAAAACCCCCAAGCCCCCCTCCCCATAGAGGGGCCAGCCGATAGGTGAGGGGGATTATAAGGCCATATTAATATGAATCAACCCGACAAATACACCGATGCGCTCGCCGCGTTCCGGCATCTGCTCGAAATCATGGACGAACTGCGTGAAAAATGTCCATGGGATCGCGAGCAGACCTTCGATACGCTGCGCAACCTCACTGTGGAGGAGACTTTCGAGTTAGCAGACGCCATTATGGAAAAGGATTATCCAGATATGTGCAAGGAGCTTGGCGACCTGATGCTGCATATCGTCTTTTATTCCAAAATCGCTTCCGAACAGAATCTCTTTGAGGTTAAAGATGTGATTAACCAACTGTGCGACAAGTTAATACGTCGTCATCCTCATATTTATGGAGAAGTCAAGGCCGAGTCTGCCAATCAGGTGCATGAAAATTGGGAGAAGATCAAGCTGAAAACCGAGGGGAATCGCTCCGTGCTGGGTGGCATCCCCTCTGCAATGCCAGCCGTCACCAAGGCTTACCGCATCCAGGACAAGGCGAGTGGAGTGGGTTTCGACTGGGATAACCGAGAGCAGGTTTGGGATAAAGTGCAGGAGGAACTCGGTGAGTTGCAAGCTGAGGTGCACAATCCCACACCCGACCAAACCCATATCGAAGAAGAACTCGGCGACGTGCTTTTCGCTATCATCAACTACTCTCGTTTTATCAACGTCCATCCTGAAGATGCCCTCGAAAAGACCAATCGTAAGTTCATTTCCCGTTTTCAACTCCTCGAAAATATGGTAAAAGCCGATGGTAAATCCCTTACTGACATGACGTTAGCAGAAATGGATGAATATTGGGAACGGGCGAAAGAACAGTTAGCAGTTAGTAGTTAGTAGTTATTCCAGGGGGGCTGCTGGCCCGATACATGTCAACTTAAGGTGAAGGCGATAGCGAGCCATAGGATATTAGAAATAAAACCCTACAGGGATGTATAAAATAAATATAGTATATATAATATTAATGTGTTTCATCGCTCCGATGATCACTAACGCGCAGAAAGGCTCTAAGGCGGCTCCCTTGTGCGAAAAGGCCAAACAATGCCTCAAATCCAATGATTTCGACAAGGCATTGAAGTATCTGTATCAGGCTCAGGACAAAGATCCTAATTTTCCAGATCTATACATCATGAAGGGAGATGTTTTCAACTTTCGCTTACAGTCCGATTCCGCGATGTGTAATTATCAACGCGCCATCGACCTCATTGGCAATCCTGACCCAATGCTCTATTTCATTGCGGGCAACGAGGGGGCCAAGTGCGGTGCTTACGAATACGCACTCAATACCTTGCAGCTTTTCCTGCAAACTGGTTTGCAGTATTCCGACGTACATCCTGAAGCTCAGAAGATTATCGCCAATTGCAAGTTCGCGATCGAGGCCATGCAGCATCCTATGAACTATGAACTTGTTAACCTTGGACCTAACGTTAACTCCGATTGGGACGAGTTCCTTGCGGCCATCACTGCCGATGATGAAGAAATAGTCTTTACTGTAAAACGCCCCCGCGACAATGCGACGGTTTGCGCCTTTTGTGTCAATGAGGAGGATCTCTACTGTAGTGTTAAGTCCTCCGATGGCAATTGGAATCCGCGACATATTCTCGGTCCACCCATTAAGACAGGTTATAACGAAGGAGCGCAGTGTCTATCTCCTGATGGAAAGTACCTGCTTTACACGTTGTGCGACGCAGATTTCGGGATGGGAAGCTGTGACCTCTACTGGGCAAAGCGCATCGGTGACCGTTGGTCGCGACCCCGTAACTTTGGTGCTCCTGTGAACACTCCAGCATGGGAGAGTCAGCCGACTATGGCTTCTGACGGCACGACCATCTATTTCGCCTCTTCCCGCTCCGGCGGCTATGGGGGTATGGACATTTGGAAGACCACTATGACGGCTGAGGGCGAATTCTCGATTCCCGAAAATCTCGGTCCAATCATTAACACACCCGGAGATGATGCGGCTCCATTCATACACAGCGACGGACGCACGCTCTACTTCGCTTCTAACGGGCGCGTGGGAATGGGAGGCTACGACCTCTACTACACCACGCTCCAACCGGACGGTTCATGGAGCGAGCCCAAGAACATGGGTTACCCTATCAATACTCCGGCCGACGAAATCAATGTCTTCATCAACGCCATGGGTACTTTGGCATACGTCGCCTCAGACAAAGATGGTGGCTTTGGCGGGCTTGACCTATACAGTTTCGAGCTTGATGACCAGTTGCGTCCCAATCCCGTTACTTACATAAAGGGCCATGTACGCGATGCCTTCACAGGTGAACCTTTAGCCGCCAAGATTGAGATGATTGATCTGAATACCAAGCAATTACTGACTTCTACTTCCTCTGATGTACAGACGGGCAGCTACCTTGCTTGTATTCATACCGGTGGTAATGTGCTGCTCAATGTTTCCCACCCTGACTACCCATTCTACTCCGAGAACTTCCAATTGGAAAAGACATACACAGAACTTTCCCCTTTCCTCAAGGACATCGCCCTGCAACCCACCGACGTGGGAACGGTTGTCACACTCAAGAACGTCTTCTTCGACTTTGACAAGGCTGAGCTTAAGCCTGAGTCATACGTTGAACTCGACAAGTTGGCAGACTACCTCCGTACTAATAAAATCCGTATAGAGATCGGCGGTCACACTGATGACCAAGGTTCTGATGATTACAACGACCGCTTGTCCGAAAACCGTGCCAAATCCGTTTACGACTATCTCGTTAACAAGGGCATCCCCGCCGACCGTCTCCAGTACAAGGGTTACGGCAAACGTGTTCCTATTGCGGACAACGCAACAGATGAAGGCAGGGCCATCAACCGCCGAACAGAGTTCAAGATCATCCGATGATGATGAAAGGAACATTGGTATTTATAAATCACAGATAATCAATTGATTATGCAATATCGCGCCGAGAATTTAAAATTCCGGCGCGATTCGTATTCCAATACGCGCTGTTTGATTCTCGCAACGATATTGTCTATTGATCATTATTCTTCGTCTATCCGTTCTGAGTTACAGATATTCCTGCACCTGACAAGGCACCTCAAGGAAGAGGTTTAATATGTTGGTGATTTTTCGGTGTTACCCCAAACTGCTAACTTGTAACCTTCCCTCTCCCCATTGCGTATAACCAAGAAAACCCAAAACTATGTAGTAAAACCGCTGTTTATAACATTTTTGATACTTGTTGATACCTGTTGATATTTTTTTTTGCTGCGTTGTTGTATTCTAACATGTTGATTATTAGCATATTGAGAAAAAATGCAAAAAAAATCGAAAAAAGTTAGATTCTTGAATAAACAATGAAAAAAAAATGTATTTTTGCAGGTTAAAAATTATGTATAGTGTAAAGTAATATATAGTGTTGACTTAAAGGCAAAAAACGAGAAATAATAAAGAAAAATAAATAATATAAATTACAAATTAAACAAAAACAGTATGAAAAAACTATTATCGATTTGCTTTCTGAGCGTTCTGCTGGGGCTAATGAACTTCAGCGCGAAAGCTCAGTGTGGCTTCTGGGTGGAGAATCTCCAACCAGATGTTCTGTCTGCTGTTGCCAATTCAGGTAATGCTGATGGAACGTATGCCCTGAACCACACGCTGGGTAATGCAGTTCTCTTCGGTGAGAACAACCGTTACCTTGGTAATGTGGGTCAAGAAGTGCTCGCCATTAACGGTGGCGAAACCCAACTCTACGAGTTGCACATCTGTCCCTGCCCCGAGTATGCTGGCAAGAAAGTCTCTATTGACTGGGTACTTGAGCGCAGAAATGATGCCACCGGTATGTGGGAGATTGTGAATGCCAACCTGTCCCAGTATGCGGATTTCGGCATCCACACATTCTACCCGCAAATCAATGCTAATGGCCAATGTCAGACGATTGCATGGCTCGGCGGTATTGTACCGGATGGTTATGGCTATTGCAACGAATCAGAGGTATATACTTTGCTAGATACCATTTCGGGTCTTCCTCATTGCACTACCCCGACCAACTATCCTGGTGCTCTTCAAACTCAGGATGTTGCTGTTACTGGTATCCCTGGCACCGTGCTTGCTACTTTGCCTACCCCTGCAAGTCCGATGGTGAATATCTATACTCAAGGATTTGACTATTTCTACTATGATTTTCTCGCCTCTACCCGTAACTTCGTCTCTATTAATTGGAAACAAAGTGGTGACTACAGATTGACAATGCGCATTCGCGAGCGTATCGGCGGTACGGATTGGTATAACGCTCAATTTGGTGGCAACGAACTCGCCCACATCGGCGGTCACCAATCTTGCTGCGGCCCCGTCCTCATGGAAGACGTTCTTCACTATCCTGTCTTTGACACCCTCTCTATGGAAATTTGCGAAAACGCTGACGCTGTTGTGATGGGCGGTCCCGCTCCTACAACTTTCGCTTTCCATGCTAATATTCCTGACACAACCCTCTTGTACGGTACATTCGAAGGTGCCGGCGATTGTGCATATATTAATATTGACACTATCCAAAATGTTAGTTTCTTCTTGAGACACAATCCTGTTGTGGAAGCTGACGACCTTACGATCTGCAAATGCGACGCTTTCAATACGGATTCACTCGCTTTGCTGGTCCATCCCGATTTGACCGGTTTGACGGATAATGACACCTACCAGATTATGTGGAAGAGAGGTGAAAATTGGTATCCGAACCCCGTTTTGCCTAACAACATGGTTCCGGGTATCTATTCCTTTACTGTTAAACAAGTCAATACCTATAATGACACTCTCGAATGTGAGAGCGAGCCTGTGACTTTCACTGTGACGGTTGAAGAAATGCAAGCTCCCGTAATTACTGTGACGAAGGTTGATTTCTGTCTTGAAGAGATTGATGCAACAACGGTATTTAACGCCTTGGCAGCTCCTGATCCTAATTGTGCCAACACCACTCGTTGGTACACGAAGCTGAATGCTGCAGACAATTCAGAGCTTTATCAACGGATTCAGGATAACGAGGAGTATCGTGTCATTGGTAACCTTAACCTCCAAACAATCCTTGCTGGTCAAGGCAATGCATTGGAAGTCAATTTGATGGATTATAAGCCTTCCGTCAATAAGGACACCACGCTTTATTTCTTCGCTACTTCTTATAACGAGGCAACCGATTGTGAATCTCCTGTTTTCAATTTCGTTAAGGTGAACTTGCACCAAACTCCTGTTTTGGTCGCAACTCCGATGGACTCAATGTACTGTCCTGGCGGCGAGGTGGAAATGGAAGTGACCATTGCCAACATCCCGTTCAATGTTGATCCGCTGTATCATTATTATTGGAATACCGATGTTTTCGCTGATACGACGAATCAAATCACCAGCACTTACACTCAAGAACTTACCAATAAGTGTGATTCCAACTATGTTACTACCGTGATAGTTGTGGATGGCAACGGTTGTGTTTCTAAACCTGTTGTCTTCAAATATTTCACTGGCGATACCATTAAACCCGTCATTACCCCTGCCGAGTATTCTCATTTCGTTGATGCTTGTGAGGTGACCACTGACAATGCTCCTATTTACACTACACTCGAGGATGTTGTCGAAGCTTTCGAAATCGAAATCGAGGACAACTGCGATGTTGAGCTGGTTACCTTGGTTGGTGTTACTGACGAGGTTGTTTCCACGGAATATTGCAATGATTCTCATAAGAGAACCTACACCTTGGCAGATGCTTGCGGTAACCAATCTACCTTCATCGAGATCGTCACTCCGCGTGATGTGGTGGCTCCTGAATTCACTTTCGATCGCCCGATTCGTCTGTTACCGATTCCTGCTGGCAACTGTACATACGACTGCCCGGATAGCTTGACGCTTATCGCAGCTATTGCTCCTTATGTGAATGACAACTGCACCGATTCTGCATACCTGATGCAATCCATTAGCTTCGTTTGGGAAAACACCGGTCTTCCTCCTTTCGGTGAGAATGGTAAGGATATTTTCCGCGTGGATAACCACTTGACCATCAATGCTACGATTACCGATAGATGTAATAACTCTATCACTGCTGCTGTCTTCTTCCTCGATCGTCCTGAACCGTTTATCGTTGAAGAAGGTGGTATCTCTGCTACTCCTGAATTTATCTGTTTCGGCGATAGCATTACTCTTTCTTTCGACACCACTGTTTGCATTGACGACTCTATCGTTGGTCCGTTCAATCCTTATTCATATAAGTGGATTGCCAATAGAGGAGATGTTGAATTCACTAACCAAAATGGCCTCACTACTCAGGTTGCATTCACGGGTTATGGCTACTTTGAGTTCCAGATGGTCGTTACCAACAGCAACGGTTGCTACGATACTTCTGACATTAAACTCGTTTATGTGAGAAAGAACCCTGTTATTGCTATTACTCCGGTTCCTGCTGATGTGGAGACCCCGCTTTGTCCTACATACGGTTACCTTGACATTCGTGCTGACCTTGTTAACCCTGTTCCTGGTCAGACCCTTAAGCCGCATTCATTCGTATGGACTGGTGAGAGTGTGAACAACGCTTCTGATGCTGACACTTCCTTTATCCACATTATCCCTGTATATTGCGACACCCTCTACACTGCATACGTTTATGCAGAAGATGATAAGGGTTGTTCTGCAAATGCTCAATATTCAGTTAGAGCTAAGGCTAAAGATCCTGTCTTCACTCCCAACATTCCTGAGCAAACCCTCGTTCCTCAAGCTCCTGGTTGTGCATTGCTCGTTCCTGACTTCAAGGAATTCATCACCGCTTCCATGATCAACGATGAGTGTTACGAATTCAATATCGGTATTAAATACCATCAAGAGGCTGGTGTTGATACCCTCGTTGAGAATTTGATCATTAACGGTTCTACCTACGATTGGTACACCCAAACTCCTGCTGCTGGTCAACAAGTCTATGGTGACTCTGTTGTGACTATCACCATTGTCAATCCTTGCGGTGCTGTGATGACGGGTACTGTCCAATTGCGCAAACCCACCAATTATATCACGGTCAACATTGATGATCCTGAGCAAGAAGTTTGTCAATTCGACCTTATCGAGGGTGGTTCTGTGACATTTAATGCTATTTCATCAGATGCTAATGCTACTTTTGCATGGACTGAACTGAATCAAGAAGAGGTATTAAGTGATGAAGCTCAGTTAATGATTATGGATACTTTGATGTATGCTGGTAATGATTATATGAATTACTACTACTTGGTGACCGCTACTGACGACCAAGAGTGTGTGGCATTGGATACCGCAGTTTTGACTGTGTACTATCAAGGTAAAGATATCCAAACTCGCGTTTGGGACGACAATATGTGCACTGCCGATAACGGAATTATCGCTGTTGACACTGTTCCTACGGGTTATATCGTGATTTTGAGCGGTATTAGTGTTGAATATCCTGAGAACATTAAGGTTTCTGATGTTCCTCATCACGAAGGTACGAATTGGAATACCATCTATTATGATTCACTCTCTACTGGTTGGTATTTAGTAACCGTCATTAACTTACATGGTTGTGAGCGTGAAAAATTAGTCTTCGTTGGCGAAGATCCTAATGATGTCACTCCGGCTATCGTAACGATTACTCCAGCTCAATGTAATGGTGAAAATGGTTTGATTGCTGTAACCGAAGAGAATGGTTTCAGCTATGAACTCTACAAGAAAGTTCCCGCCGTTGGATCTACTACCGCTTATATTTGGCAAAAGCAACTTAACTACGAAGGAGTCGTCGATGCTGGTGAATATTTCGTAAGAAAGATTAGCAACACTACTTTCTGTGTCAAAGATACTACTTTCACTGTTGATATCGAACCTTCCGACTTTAACTTTACTGTGACAATTGCTGATCGTACGAAATGTCATACAGATTATTTCCTCCACACTGATAATACTGTGAAGAATGGCTCTATCACCTTTGACAACACTAATTACAAGTATCGTGTTAAGATGAGAAATACTCAAGGTGAATGGCCTGCTACATGGAATATTAAATCTAACAAGAATACTGGTAATACTGTTGTTACTGGTTTGGATTATGGTTTCTATGCTATCGAAGCTGAAAATCAAGAAGGTTGTTTGGCATACGACACTTTTGAAGTTAAGGACTCTCGTGTGTATCCTGAATTCACGGCTACCATCACTCCTAACTTCAGCTGTACTCCCGATAAGAACGGTATTCTTGAATTTGCACCTGCAAATGATTACAGATATTATCATTCTTTCCCGAACAGTTCTTCTTACGGTTATGCTAACCCCTACACTGGTTTGGCAAGTAACGACTATGTAATTACTGCTATTTCTACCGATGGTAACTTCTGTGCTACTCAACAGACGTTCCAAGTTACTGATAGTTTGCATTATCCTGTTGTAGAAGTTGATTCTATTATCAGCAACACCTCTTGTGATCCTAATCTTTTAGCTTACAACGGTGGTATCGAATTCAATGTAACTGCAGAAGGTAATGATGCAAATATCTTCAATACATTCATTAAGAACTATAGTATTAAGATTGATACCGTTGTTCATAACGGCGGTCTTATTTACTTCTCCGAATTTAAGACTGACGCTAACATTGCTTCCCATAATCACACTGTTACTGGTTTAGGCGAGAAATATTATCGTTGGACTGTGATTTCTAAGTATGGTTGTGAGACCAGCGGAGACACTGTTGTTACTCACAAACATATCCCGCCGATGGAACTCACTATGATCCCGAACAATTACTGTGGTCCTATGGGTACTACAAAACCTGGTAATGGTCAGGTGATTATCCTTTCTCCTGTTGTGGAACAGGGTGAGACTGATCATTTCTATGAATATTTGTTCTTCGATTCCTCTTACACTCAAATGCAAGTTCCTTACGATCTCCCGTTGACTCACACTATGTACTGGATGGCAGATGGTCTCTATCATGTCGTTGCATTAGACACTGTTACTGGTTGTTATGTCGAGGATAGCATCTATGTTGAGCTTGATGTGTATGAGTTTGAACTCAGCATTGCTACTACTCCCAGCCAATTCTGCGATCCTGCATCTGGTGACGGTACTGCTACTGTTACTATCGTGAATGCAGAAGATCCCGATGGTTATTATGCTTATAGCATGGATGGTGTTAATTTCACTAACACTACTGGTGTCTTCACAGGCTTGGCAGTTGGTACTTACCACTTCTGGGCTAAGGATCTCAACACTGGTTGTGTTCGCGATGCAATGGCTACCATTCAAGATTCTCTCTGTCAACCTACATTCTATATCACAGATAACTTCCAACCCGTACCTCATGTAAATGGTGGTTTTGTCTATTGTATCTATGATGCAGATGTAACTTTGACTGGTCGCGTGTTCACGGATTGCGACACCAACTTCATTTATAGCTGGAAAGCTCCGTGCTCTATTATCGACACTTCAGACAATGCTTCAATCCTTGTTGATATTGATCACGTGATGCCGAATGGTTGTACATACATTTTCCATGCTTACAACCCTGTCACTCATTGTAATTATGACACGATGATTAATGTCACTGTCCATCAGAGACCTGAATTCTATTTCACCATCAACAGCTGTCCTGTTCCCACTAATGTTGTTAACCGTTACTGTGAGCAAGAAGATCTTCTGATTGCTGTTGTTCCTATGAATGATGTGAAGATCAGTTCTTACACCTGGACTCAAGGTTGGCACGGTACTGACTCCAGTTTCAATTTCATGGGTACGGACACCAATCTCAACGACCTCACTTTCTGTGTGAAAGTAACTGACGAGTTCAATTGTACTTCAAACATTGGTTCTCTGCCTGTTTCTTTGAACCGCATTCAGTACTCTTCTGTTAATGATACCGCTTGTGGTACTATCACAATTGATAACGTTGTGTACGGTCCGTTCACTGTTGATTCCTCTTTCGTTGTTAACGAGGTTGTTCCTGGTCAATGGAGACAAGCAGGTATTTGTGAACAAAACAGCTCCTGCGACAACGTCATTTCTCACAATGTGATGTTGTATGCAATGCCTAATGCTAACTTCGATACCCTTATATCCTTTACAGAAGATACGTTCTACTGTGCACCTACCACAGTTCTTGCTGAAATCAAGTCTGCTATCGAAGCTTCGGTAACCCCAGCAAGCGCAGTTGTTGATATTGTTGTTTATGACAATGTTCATGATACGCTCATTATTGTCAATACTACTAATCCTCTTACCTATGAGGATTATGTTGAACTATTCATCGCTACTCAGTCTTCACCGTTAGTTCGAGTCAGTAATCATTGCGATACTATCTTTGGCGAATTCTGGATTGATTTGAGAGATAAGCCGACTATTGATACGCTTATGTTCCAAGATTATTATTGTCCTGGACAAACGGCAGCTATTGGAGCTGGTATTACGAATCCTTCTAATGACTTTGTTGCAGCATACCTGTTGAAGCAAAATTCTACTAATACTGCACAATGGGATACTCTTGACATGCAGTTTGTTGCTCCTAACAATAGCCAAGTCGAGTTTACCTTCCTTCCTTACGCTTCGACTTTCAACAATTCTGATTTGCGTATTACCGTTGATAATGGTTGTGGTGTTGCTGATACTACTTTCAGAATCTATGTTGATACGACAGATATCATGCCTATGTATCTCACGAAGGTGTATTGTGAGGGTGACACGATGAAGTATTCTGACTTCATGGTTAACGGTCACGTTCTTGCTGACGATTCTGAAGCAACTGCGCTCGTCTTGAGACAAAACGCACCGTCTCAAAACTATCAGACCCTTACAATGCCTTACGTTGTGTCTATGGATGATGACAATATGTTGATTCATTTCGAGTTCAGTTCCCGTTGTGGTTATACTATCCGCACTCAAGATGACACAGTCTTTGTGAATCCTCTGCCTAGCATTATTGCTGAACCTTTCGAAAATATGGAACTCTGTCTCGAAAATGCAGTTGAGGCTCTCAACCTTTACGATTCATTAAATATCCATGTTTTCAACGCTACTGATAGTGGTTGGGTATTCTCTACTGTTGATACCTTTAATAATGAAATTCTTTATAATTTCACCAATGCTGGTATGTTGACAGCTCAGGCTCTTGTTGACTCTGCAATCAAGTATTCGGTTGTGATGGTCGGCTACAAGGCTGTGAACAATAACGGTTGTGGCGACACTATTGTTGACATGGGCTTACTCCGCATACTCAAGCCGGTTCAAATAACAAATTTGACTCCTGCTACTATCGTGCTTTGTCCTGAAGCAACTTTGAACAACCTGTTGGTCAGTGTATCTATCACAGCAGATATTAATAATTATTTGCCTACGGAGATTGACACTACGTATTGGGCTGTGAATGGCAGCAATTGGGCTCAGATTATCAACTTCAACAATAAACTCACCATCGAAGCTGGTCAAAAGCTTGCTGTTATCGTTGCTCCTAATCCTCAAATAGCTACCACTTGTGGACCTGATACTGCTTACATTAATGTCACTTACTATGATACTACACATGCTGAGCCCACGATGCAAGCCGCTTGTGTTAATTCTAAGTTCGCTGATTTTGTAGAAGTCGATCCTCAATGGACAGGCTCTTCTTCCATCATTCTCCCTGACGGTTCATATTGGACTTACTACAATTATGAAAGCGCTAACTATGTCAGATTCAACAATACTGACACTGTGTTCGAATATCAACCCAATAGTCCTGTCTTAGTACAGTATGTTTGGGAAACCAGCTGCGGTATATACACCACTGACATCTATGAACTTGAATTCATGATTGCTCCTATTGTCACTATTAATGATGCAACTATCATTGCAGGTACAGTTTATGATACAATTCCTGTATGCTTGAACTCTATCCTTGGATCAGTATCATTTGAAGTTATCGATCCTTCTGCTATCGCTATCGATACTGTTTGGACGCTCGATGGTGATACAATTGAACTTGATCAACATGTATTCACTGCTGAGGATAATGAAAAGCTGTTAGTTGTTATCGTATCTTCCGATTGTGATGATGCAACTGATACAGTAATCGTTAAGGTTCTCCCGTTGCCAATTCCTGATGTTGTTGGTGATACCAGAATTTGTAAAACCAATAGTGAGGCAGTTTTGAGCGTTGTTAATCCTGATATTACTGCTTACGAATATCAATGGCAATATGATCTTAATGGTCAGTTCCAAAATGTTCCTGGTGGTTATGGCTTAGGTGCTACTTTGCATGTCTCCTTCGACACGATTGACGGTCAAACTCGTTTGATCTTCAATTACGACACCACCGGTGCTCAATTTGTACCTGTCAGTGAATACTACTACTTCAATGTGATTGCAACTGAACTTGATGGTATTGGTTGTTCTTCAGTTGATATTAACAATGTCTCTGTTGACGCTTTCGATCAGCATGTTATCACGGTTAAGACCACTGATGATCCTCAATTCATCTTTAAGTATAACGGTGTTGAGACTCATAAGATCGAAAACTTGACTACTGGTAATATGACCGAATACACTTGGGAAGTTAACCACGAATGTATGCCTGGTGACAAGCTTGTTTTCGTTGAGTTCACTATTTATCACAATGGTAGAGTGATTAACAAGGATTCCTTGTCATCCTACTTCCAACCTCAGACCTTCAACACCAATACTTGGATTACTCGTAACCACATTTCTTGGGAGAATAGCCAACATTCACTCTTGCATGCTACTGGCTATTACAATTCTTCAATTCCTGGTTATGAGACCGCTTCTGGTGCTCAAACTGGTAACCACTTCCCGAACCAAGATATGGCCTTCGGTAACAACCAACAGTTCGATGATGTCTTTATGCATTTCTTGAATGAGCGTCCTGTTGACAAGACTATTGCTCCGTTCATTACAAATGGTGAATATAAGATCGTTTATCGTTTGATTGCTACTTCTTACCAGAGTACATATCAACACCTCTACTACAATGCAGACTCCGCTAAGACTTTGAGAATCGGTGGTCACAATGCTTACAATGGTTCACTTGATACCTTGGCTACTGACTCTATCCTCTTGATCGTTGGCGGTGACAACCTTGCAGCCGTTGAGAATCCTGTTGCTCCTACTATGGCTCCTGCAATTTCTACGGACGAAAATGTTATCGTTCCTGAAATGGAAGTTTGGCCGAACCCGGCTCCTGCTATCGTCACTACTTTCAAGGCTCGCGTTTACAACATGAGCGGTGACGCTACTGTGACCATCACCAACTTCTCAGGTAAGCAAGTTTACAATGGTAAGCTCTATATTGATAGCGACAACTACTACTTCGAGGCAGACGTTAACAGTCTTTCTGTCGGTGCATACATCATGACTGTCCGCACTCAAGACGCTGTCGTCACTAAGAAGTTGGTTGTGACTGTTAGACAATAATCAATAGTTATTCATACATTGAAGGAGTTGTGCGCACTTTGCGTGCAACTCCTTTTTTAGTTAATAGTTATCAGTTATTCATTGACAGTTATTCAGATGACGAAATTGCGTCTTGTTGATAGCGGAAATATTTGCAGATTGATAGTCGTGTTCTTGTTGAATGCGATGTATGTGTTGTTGACCATATTCGCGTTCTTGATGATAGAGCCATTTGTGAAGCTGCTGTTTCGTGGCCATTTGGATGCTTTAAGTCCGCTTTCAGAGTTCGTCGTTTCGCGACTTTCCTCTATTGTTCCGATGGATCAGTTGAGTACCTCCATAGTGATGATTATCTTCTGTGCGGCTTTGCTTTACTTCTTTCGTAATTTAGCTGCATATTCGTCCCTATGGGTGATGGCGCATGTGCGAAGCGATTTCTTGTATCAATTACGCAACCGTCTTTATGATAAGATGATATCTTTGCCGTTGGGATATTTTAACAAGGAGAACCGTGGTGATGCGGTTACTCGTGCAGTCAATGACGCGCAAGAAGTCGAATACACTATCTTGAACTCTGTTTATCTCTTCCTTACCGACCCCCTCACGCTCATTTGCTATCTTGCTTTCCTTTTTTACATTGATTATCAACTCTCGTTATGGGCTGTTTTGTTGATGCCCGCGTCTTTCCTGATTATTGGGTTCCTTGCTCACCAGTTGAAACGTTCTTCTAAATCTTATAGAAGGCGTTTAGGAAAGTTGTTATCTCATGTTGAGGAGACTTTGTCAGGACTCCGTGTTATCTATGGTTTCAATGCGCAGGAGCGTGCATATCGCCGTTTCAACTCCTTGAATACAGAGTTCCATGAGAATCAGAAGAAGGTTTATCGTCAGAGCTATTTGGCTTCGCCGTTGAGTGAATTCCTGGGTGTGTCGGCCATTATGGTGGTCTTAGTGATTGGCGGGTCTTTGGTTTTGTCATCGCGATCGTCATTATCGGCGGAGTTATTCATCACTTATATCGCGCTATTCTCGCAGGTGATTACCCCGATATCTCGGATATCTTCTGCTTTTTCAGACTACAAACGCGGTGAAGCAGCATTGGATCGTATTCAAGATTTTTTGTCGATTCCCGACAATGTGGAGGATAACGGTTTGGTGTTACCGATGCCCAATTTCCGTGATGCTATAGAGTTCCGAGATGTATCCTTCGCATATACGGATGTGAAGGTCTTGAGTCATGTTGATCTTACTATTCCGAAGGGCAAGACGGTGGCTTTTGTGGGACAGTCGGGTGCTGGAAAATCTACCCTTGCCGATTTGCTGATGCGTTTCTACGATACCAATGGCGGTGACATTTTTTTGGATGGTGTTTCCATACGGAAATACGGGGTTGAAGCTTACCGTTCGTTGTTCGCGTTGGTGTCCCAGGATGTGATGCTTTTCCACGACACGATATATAACAATATCACGTTAGGCATGGACGCCACGCCGGAGCAGGTCGTAGAAGCGGCGAAAACGGCCAATATTTACGATTTTGTTATGTCGATGCCTGAAGGGTTCAATCACGTCGTCGGCGACCGCGGAATGGCCCTTTCCGGCGGTCAGCGCCAACGGGTGAGTATCGCGCGTGCAGTGTTGCGGAAGGCACCGGTGTTGGTTTTGGACGAAGCGACCTCGGCGATGGACACGGAGAGCGAGCGGCTGGTCCAGCAGTCGATAGAAGCGTTGTCGAAACAGTGTACGGTAGTGGTGATTGCGCATCGGTTGTCAACGATTCGAAACGCTGATTGCATCTGTGTTTTGGACCAAGGCCGTATTGTGGAACAGGGCACACATGAAGAGTTGATGGCGGTACGGGGAGAGTATTATCAATTAGTAATTAGTAATTAGAAATTTCCTTGAGCAGCCCCGGTAGGGGCAAGAGCTCGGTAGGAATTAGAAATATTAAATGTTCATTTGTACATTGTACATTTTACGTTGTTAATTGAGAGAATATGGCAAAACATAAATTAGCGAGGTTCGCGGAGAACGCGACGTTTGAGAATTTGTTCCAGCATACGGAATACGATAGAGTAGGGAAGGAGTTTCCGTTGCGTGGACGTTGGAAGGAGGATTATTTCCACAATGACCGGCCGATAGTTTTGGAATTGGGTTGTGGGAAGGGTGAATATACGGTCGCGATGGCGAAACGGTTTCCCGAGCGCAACTATATCGGCATTGACCGTAAAGGGGCACGATTGTGGCGCGGTTGCAAGGACGCGATAGAACAGAAGTTGGCGAATGTGGCGTTTCTGCGCATCACGATCGACCATATAGAACATTATTTCGCGCCCGGCGAGGTGGACGAGATATGGGTTACATTCCCGGACCCGCAGATCAAGAAAGAGCGCAAGCGTCTGGTGGGCCCGCATTTCGTGAACGACTATTATCGCCGGATTTGGCCCGCGAACGGCGGTATTTTGCATTTGAAGTCCGACAGTGACTTCCTTTACGAGTATCTCCTCGAAACGGCGAAAGAACAGCGTTGGGAGCTTTTAGAAAACATCCCCGACGTGTATGCGGGCGGTGCCGATCCGTTGCTCACCGAAGTGCAGACGTTTTACGAAAAGATGTGGTTGGCCGAGGGGAAGACGATACATTATGTGCGGTTACGGGTTTAGTGGCTTACAGGCTTAGAGGCTTATTAAGCTACTAAGCTACTAAGCCTGTAAACATAATCTGATGTAATCAAAAAAAAAATGTATTTTTGCCCACTGAAAAATTATTCGTTAATAATATCAAATCAGATCAATATGAAAGAAACCGTTTACAGAGCGAAACATGAGGCGTTAGGCGCCAAAATGGAAGAGTTTGCCGGCTTTTACATGCCGATTCAGTACGACAGCATCACCAACGAGCACCTGCAGGTGAGAAACAAAGTGGGTGTGTTCGATGTGTCACACATGGGTGAGTTCACCGTGAAGGGGCCCAAAGCATTGGCATTGCTGCAACACATCACCACCAATGATGTGGCTGCCTTGTTCCCGGGCAAGGTGCAGTACAGCTGCTTCCCGAACGGGAAGGGCGGTATCGTGGACGACCTGCTGGTCTATAACCTCCATGACGAGGATTATCTGTTGGTGGTGAATGCCGCTAACATCGACAAAGACTGGGCATGGGTGGTGGAGCAGAACAAGGCGTTCGGTGCCGAGATCGAGAACATCTCCGACAGCATCTCCCAATTGGCAGTGCAAGGACCTCTGGCTCTCAAGGCCATGCAGAAGCTGACCAATGCCAACGTGGTGGATATGGAGTACTACACCAACCAGATCATCAATTTCGCCGGCATCGACAATATCCTCTTCTCCACGACCGGTTACACTGGCAGCGGCGGATGTGAGATTTATTTCCCGAATGAGGTGGCCATGAAGATTTGGGATGCCGTGTTCGAGGCTGGTGCCGAGTTCGACATCAAACCTATCGGTTTGGGTGCTCGCGACACATTGCGCTTGGAGATGGGCTTCTGTCTGTATGGTCACGAGATTGACGACACGATTTCCCCGATCGAGGCCGGTTTGGGTTGGATCACGAAGTTTGTCGATGGCAAGGATTTCATCGACCGCAAGTACATGGAAGACCTGAAGGCCAACGGCGTGACCCGCAGAATTGCTGGTTTCGAACTGATTGACCGCGGTATTCCGAGAAACGGCTACGAGGTGTGCGATGCTGAGGGCAACGTCATCGGCGAGGTGCGTTCTGGCACTTTCGGCCCCTCTGTGAACAAGGGTATCGGCACTGCGCTGATCAAGAAAGAGTTCGCGAAGGCCGGCACGGAAATTTTCATCAAAGTGCGTAACCGCCTGCTTAAGGCCGTTACAGTGAAGATGCCGTTCTACAAACCGGAATAGATATTGCGGAAATTTGCGGAAAATGCGAAAAGTGCGGAAATCATTTGGGTTTCCGCACTTTTTTGTGATTTGAGATTTGAGATTTGAGATTTGAGATTTGAGACTTGGGAAACGTAAAATTTGTATTTTTGCGCCCGATAATAATCCTTATGGCTGTTAGCGAAACTTCCTCCTCAGGCGAAGTTACTTCCTCGTTCGAGAACATCTCGGACGTGTTCACCGCGTATGCAGAAATCCCATCGGGTGGGTTCAACCGCTTGTATAAGGCAAAACGGTACGGCAAATGGTTTGTGCTGAAGGGCTTGAAACCGGAATTTCAACGGAAGGCGGTCTATAACGAGTTGCTGACCAAAGAGTTCGAGTTAGGGGTGCAGATGGAACATCCCAACATCGCGCACACATTCAGCTTCGTGACCGACCCGGTCGCGGGGCCTTCCATCGTGATGGAGTATGTGGATGGCTGCACGCTCAAGGAGTTCCTCGTACAGAAGCCGTCGGTGGCCGTGCGGAGGAAGATCGCGAAGGAGGTGCTGTCGGCGATGTCCTATTTCCACGGCAAGCAGATCATCCACCGCGACCTGAAGCCCGACAACATCCTGATTACCCACAACGGCCACAACGTGAAGATCATTGATTTCGGGTTGGCGGACACCGATTACCACGGCATTCTGAAGCAGCCAGCGGGGTCGGACAAGTACGCGGCGCCCGAGCAGAAGAGCGGCGGAGTGGCGTTGGACTGCCGTGCCGACATCTACGCCTTCGGGGTCGTCTTGCAGCAGATTTTCCCGCATGCTTACCGGGGTGTTGCCCGCAAGTGCACGCAACCCGACCGCGAGAAGCGCTTCGGCAATGCGGAAGAGGTTTTGCGGCGGATGCAGCGAAAAAGACTCTACGTTTTCATATTGCTCCCAATAACCTGCATCCTGGTTCTGTTGGGAGGCGTATGGCTGCTAAGCCAAAGCCAACCTTCACCAATCCATTCTCTTCCTCCCCCAAGTCCAGAAATTCCTGAAGCCCAACATCCCGACACTTTCCAAACACCATCTAAGGACACTGTAGTCATCCAAATAACAGAAAGTGTCACCAAAAAGCAGGAACTCCCGCAAGGTGCCCTACAGATGATTGAGCAGAGTGTGGACACCATCTTTGAACCGTTTTGGATCCGGTATCGAGCTGCAGAAGACAAGCTCATGGAACAAGCGGAATACGGACGGCTAATACCTGACAACCGTAAATACGAGGAACGGGAAAAAGTCATTTTGGATGCCATTATAAAAAAGTATCCCGAATGTTCCGAGCTGGAAGAACCTTTAACAGCTGCGTACAGAATGAGTTATTATCTTCACATGAAAGAGATTTCTGATACTCTATTTCTGCTGGTGGAATAATCCTGTCTTTTTTCGGATGAGCACAGTCAGTCCGGCTTTGTTGCCGACCACGAAGAGGGTGGGAGGGTTGTTGCCGTGCACGAAATTGTCGAGGTAGAGCGGCTCCCCGAGGATGAAGCAGGAACACGAAAAGGAATCGCCGGGCTTGAGCTTGGAATTTTCGCTCTCCTCCACCATGAAGCTTCTTTCGCCGAGGTGTCGCAGCAGCACGCGGCGGTCCGGGGACCACGCGATGCGCACGAGACCCGCCTCAGGGATCTCGTCGGGATGCAAGGCACGGCCGAGCACCGGGTTTGAGGATTCTCCCGTGAGGTCGTAGTTGGTCAGGAAGTCGTCCCAGTCGCGGTAGCCCACGAAACGGGCGAGGACCGAGAGGGTGGAGTAGCGGGTGGTGTTGTAGCCGTCAATGTAGCCCCAGATGCGCTTGAGGGTGGTCACCCCCAAGGTCTCCTTGCAACGCTCTTGGATAACGCCAGTGAGGAATTGGAAATCGGCAGGGGCCTTCATTTTGCGCGCGACGGACTCTTCCACCATTTCGCGAAGTAGCAGGATTTCGGTTTCCGTGGGCTTCATACAGAAAATTTTAATTCCGAGACTCTTCTACGGTTCCGGGTATTTCTTCTTTAGGTTTTCAACGATGAACTGGGCCACTTGGTCTGTGGTGAATGGGGTGACGTTGATCACGAGGTCGTAGTTGCGGGCGTCGTAACGGGAGACATTTGCGAAGGTTTTCGTGAAGTTTTCGCGGGCTTCGTCGAGCTCCTTGATTTTTTCACGCGCTTCTTTTTCGTCCAGATTTCTCTTTTTCATCATGCGTTCAACCCGATGTTCCATATCGGCGATGAAGAAGATCCGGATGGTGTCGGGGGTGTCTTTGAAGACGTGGAAGCCAGTGCGTCCGACGATAATGCAGGACTCGTGTTCGGCGAGTTCGCGCAGGACTTTGGCCTCGGCGTAGTAGAGCTGCTGGGAGTTCACCTCGAAGTTCTCGTATGCGATGGCGGCGGTGGTGCCGAATTGTTTGTAGAAACGGCAGAACTCCGACCACCAGTTAGGTTTTGAGGCTTTGATCTTCTCCGCTTCTTCTGGCGTGAGTTTGAATTTTTCCAGGATATGAGCGAGGAAAGTCTTGTCATAGAGCTTGATGTTGAGCATTTCGCTGACTTTCTCGGCGATTTCGTGACCGCCAGTTCCCGCTTCGCGGTTGATGGTGATGATGTATTTTCGGTTGTTCATATTATGACTTTTGATTTATGACTTTTGATTTTAGAATGATGGTGCAAAAGTACATTTTTTTGGAATAGGCAAATGACAATAGCCAATAGAAAAAAAGGAAAAAGAGAATAGGGGAGATTGTGGAATGTAGAGCCATAGGAAGAAGATGGCTGAAAAAATATTATTTTTGCGGTCTGAATATGAAAATCTAATTCAGACATATAATATGATGTAGAGATGCCTTAATGTGACGGAGAGACGCGATAACATCTCTACACCATTTTGACATTATAATCTATAACCCATAAACTCTAAACGTCAATAACCTATAACCATTATGACATACGGCAAACTATACCTCATTCCCACTCCCATTGCGGAGGGCGCGTTTGGAACCTTCTTCCCGTCGGTGAACGCGGATGCGATTAACGAGACGGACTATTACATTGTGGAGGCGTTGCGGACGGCACGGCGTTTCCTGCGTTATGCGGGGATCAAGAAGCGTATTGACGAGCTGACCTTTTTCGAGCTGAACGAGCACACGCAGGGAGTGGAGCTGAACGACTTTCTGCAGCCCTGTCTGGAGGGGAAGAATGTGGGGGTGATGTCGGAGGCTGGTGTGCCGTGTGTGGCGGATCCGGGGCACAAGGCGGTGGAGAAGGCGCACCAGTTGGGCATCGAGGTGGTGCCGTTGATTGGTCCCAGTTCGCTGATTCTCGCGTTGATGGGCAGCGGCATGAACGGGCAGAACTTCACGTTTCACGGTTATCTGCCGTCGGAGCAGTATGACCGGGAGAAGCGGTTGCGTGAGATTGAGGCGGTGGCGGTGAAGACGGGTCAGACGCAGATGTTCATCGAGACGCCGTACCGGAACAACCGGATGACAGCTTCGATCTGCAACGTGTTGCAGCCGGCCACGCGGGTGTGCATTGCGGCGAATCTGACGGGAGAGAATGCGCTGTTGAAGACGCAATCGGTGTCGAAATGGCGGAAATATTTCGAGCGGGAGGAGCGTCAGTTGGGTAAGATTCCATGCATATATCTGATTAACAGGTAGATATTTTTTTTTCAACAAGAGTGACGGGGATAAAGAAAAAAGTGTATTTTTGCACCGTCATTTTCGGATGACCCGTTCATTGGAAAATGTGCTGCCATGGTGGTGGAATGGTAGACACGAGGGACTTAAAATCCCTTGCCCATTGCGGGCGTGTGGGTTCAAGTCCCACCCGTGGTACGATAAGCGGAAGTAGCTCAGTTGGTAGAGCACAACCTTGCCAAGGTTGGGGTCGCGAGTTCGAGTCTCGTTTTCCGCTCAAAGTCTTACAAAACAATAAAAATCAGCAAATTACGGACGTAGTTTGCTGATTTTTGCGTTAAAACTGAGACAGAATTGAGACAAACATTACCAAAGCGGATGGATTCTTGCACACAAACCTCGGCTCCTTCTTCACAGAGCAAGGTGCAAGGAAACAATATACATTGAAGCAGGGACTTGAATGGACAGGTGGCGACTCTATCGACGATTACTGCTGATGATTGCTCCCTAAAATGCAAACCTTCAGGTTGACAGCAGAAAAAAAATCATAGCAGCCCATTCTTATATTTGGAAAAGTTGTATTTTTGCATTCTGAAAAAACAATATGGAATGCAAAACCAAGGGCAGGTTATTATACACATAGACGGCAAGTATGGTGCAGAGCCGCTCACTCCCGACAATTACGACATAACACTTATGCGTGATGTGTTGGAGTATGCTTCCGCTATGCTTGACCTTGACAAGAAAAAAGACCGCCCTATCGCCACCTTTCACGTTGAGAACGGATCTGTGAAGAATGTTTTCACCGTCAGTAAACAAAAGGCGGTTGAATTCGCTTCCATTCTCACACTGATGTTGTCAACGGCAAGCCCATTGGACGCACTTGAACCCAAAACGGCGGTTGCTTTTGAGAATTTTCAGCGGTTTGCCGTCCAAAACAACCTTTCGTTAGGCATACACTCCTCTGAAAATGAACATTCGGTATTAAGAATCACTCCCGAGACAGAACTTCGACGCACTGAAAGCGTATGGGTGGATGCCGAGGTCTATTATTACGGCACACTCATTGATGCAGGAGGCAAAAACAAGTCCAACATACATTTGGACACCAAGGACGGTGCGGTGAAAATAGATGCCGACAAGGAATATCTTGCAAATTATCCAGGCAACCCATTATACAGAAAGTATGGGGTTGTGGCTGTCGCAAAGCAAAACATCATCACGGGTGCGATTGACAGTTCCTCCCTTAAGTTGAAGGAACTGATTGAGTTTGAACCGAAATTTGATATGGACTACTTGAAACAAAAGATTGAGGCTTCTACGCCGATATGGTCGGGTGTGGATGTGGACGAATACTTGTACGAAATAAGAGGAGGAAACTATGAAGGATGACAAAATAGTTTTTTGTGACACGGGGTTTGTAATTCGCCTGCTTGACGAAACCAATGACCTGCATAACAATGCGCTCGGCTATTTCCAATACTTTTTGGAACACGATTATATTATTCGGATGAGTACTATTGCCGTTGCCGAATTCTGTGTGAAGGACAGCATACTAAACCTTCCGCTCCGAAACATCCT
This sequence comes from uncultured Bacteroidales bacterium, assembly GCA_946409645.1. Taxonomy (GTDB): domain Bacteria; phylum Bacteroidota; class Bacteroidia; order Bacteroidales; family WCHB1-69; genus F23-D06. The sequence continues at coordinate 2,824 of CAMJXE010000008.1, read as the reverse complement.
TCTCTCCCCTTTCAACGCATATCACGCCAGCATGTCGGGTGAAGGTGCGAAAATACTATATGAGGCGAAATCAAAGGGTGTATTGGAGGTGGATGCCCGTATTATCATTCAAAACGATGTCAAACTTCTCGTGCAGGCGCAATGTGAATCCGCCTCATATTACCTGACCTCCGACACGGCAAGCAAACGGATGTACGACATTCTGAAGGAAAACGAAAAAGTCTCGTTTGATTTCACTGACATTCATATTCCTTATACCCAAAAATTCGGGATGTTGGATTTGTGATTTAACCGAACACCATTCCATCCATAACAGTACCCGTTAGCATACCATAAGAACTGCTTGCGGGTCATTTTTTTACTATGACGTGTACTGCACCCGAAACCGTATTGAGATAAATCTACTTACTCGCAGCGCACCACCCTTAAAATCGTATCGCAAGAAATCTTTGATTTATTAGAATATAATACCAAATATATTTTGTATATTTGCGGCGTAAAACCTAAGAGTATGAGAGCCGTAATATACTCCCGTGTTTCCAGCACGACCGACAGACAAAGCACCGACCGCCAAGTGATTGACCTGACCGATTTCGCAACCAAGAACAACTACGAGGTGGTGAAGGTGTTCGAGGAGCATATCAGTGGAGCGAAGAAAAACACAGAACGACCTGTACTTATGGAGTGTATGGACTTCGCAGAATCCAACTCCATAGATATAATTCTATGCAGTGAGTTATCCCGCCTTGGGCGTAATTGCGATGAAGTCCTAAAAAATGTCCTTCATTGTAAGGAGGTGCGGCTCAATCTGTTTTTTCAGAAGGAGAACTTATACCTATTCCAAGAGGACGGGACCGAGAACCCCTACAGCAACATTATGATAGCCGTACTGGGAACAGCGGCGCAATTGGAGCGTGACAATATCAAATTCCGACTTAACAGCGGCAGGGCAAAGTACATAGCGGAAGGAGGCGTGCTGGGGAGACCGAAAGGGACAAAGAAATCAGCAGAACAGTTGCGGGCAGAGTACCCGAAAGTGGTGAAGGAACTTAAGAAAGGAACCAGTATCAGGCGGACGGCGAAGTTATGTGATGTATCCAACTCTACCGTTCAACGAGTGAAAAAAGCACTCGATATGTGAAAGAAAATGTGTGTTTTGGCAACTGAGATAATGTACTTTGCCGTGGGTCTATGATTAGTTGTATATTACGGCGACAGTGCATGGCTCCCGCCCTGCACTTCCTATCCTAATTTATACAGCTTGATATTATCCAAATACGGGCGGTACTTCCGCAGGTCGTTTGTCGAAAACGGTTTCCCATGAGCTGGGTATATCATCTGCGGATTTAATACAATCATTTTCTCCCACGACTGCTTGTACTGCTCCAGGTTCTCAATCCAAATGATGGTGCGCTTGATGCTGGGAAAGTTGTTCATCGTCGCATCGCCACAGAATAAGATGCCGTCTTTGAGCATTGAGATGTGATCGGCGGTGTGACCGGGTGTCTCTATGACCTCAAAAGGCAGCGAAAGGGATTGGAACTCTTCAGACCCAATAGTGACAAGTCTGTTGAAGTATTCTTCTTTAAGAGGAGGGTATTTGTGCTCTCCTTTACCGAAGAGCGCTAATATCTGGCAGAACAGCCAAGCCAAACGGCTGGAGCATCCTCCTTCAAACGAGTTCTGTCCCTTTAGCAAACCATCGATGGCTTTGCGATGAAGTATAACCTTCGCATCCGTAATAGCCAGCACCTCGTTCAAAAACCCGTCGTGGTCATCATGAGCATGTGTGAGAAAGACGTACTTGATTTCTTTAGGCGAAACTCCTCTCTTCTTCAATCGTTTGCGGAAAGCACCGTAACTTTCCGCATATCCTGTATCAATTAACACATAGCCATCCTCCTCGCCCAAACTGACGAGATAGTTGTTGACGACTCTGTTTCCGAGATTGTATATCATTGTTATTTGGAATTGAACGTTCCTTTCGGATGCTCCGCCTGCCACTGGTTTTCAATCTCCGATCCTGGTCGGGTGTAGAGATAATCGCAGACGGGGTCGCCGGTAGCCAAGGTCTTGTTTCGGTGCAGGTTGGCGCCAATCATGCTCGCGACGGTGTAATCCGTGCGGCACATGATGGGGAGGATGTCCATGTGCCCGGTTCTTTTGGCGAGGGCGCACAGTCCGCAAGTGGTGAAACGCATCGTGCTGAAATCGGGCGCGCCTATCCCATAGTCGGAAGTCCAGTTGTATTCCGACTTGAATCTGTTTGCCTTGTCAATCCTTCTTGCGTATTTCTCTTGAAACTCTGGGCTGAAGAATTGCATGTTCCGAAACTTTCTGACCATCAATGGGATGGAGTATGTGGCGTTACACATCTGGCTGTAGAGGTCATCTGTCATGCGACCATACAATTCCTCCACAGCTTCATAAATGGCAAACCATACGGCGCCGCCAGTCAGGTTCATCTTCATACAATTCTGGCGGTGTGAGCCAATAGAGGGTGTTTCTTGCAGCATTTTCTTGAATTTCGGTTTTGCATTGCGCTTGATGGTGCGTCGATTCCATTCAGGATGTACTTTCAACAGCTCCTTCACGCAGGTTTTGCTCACTACACGAAACGCAATCCGATCCATTATCTCTATTTGCATACTTCTCTTTTTTTGATGCTGCAAAAGTACAACTTATATTTTGCAAGCGGGTTGCGAAAACACCAAGTCATCTTCATATCCCTTGACTTGACCGACTTAGCAACCAAGAACATCTACGAGGCAGGGCAACCGCACCAAAATCAGCCACACCCAGTAAATAAAGACTGTGCGGAATG
>CAMJXE010000007.1 GCA_946409645.1 uncultured Bacteroidales bacterium | reverse complement strand
TGCTCATTTTTGTTGACGCTTGTGTCAACTTTTTTCAGCGCAAGACAAACTATCGGAGAAGTAACGGAAAACTATCGAAGAAACAGTAAGCCTGCCACTGCTCTGCCACGGTGCAAATACGGTGCAAATACGGTGCAGATATGAAACAAACAATCAATATAAGAAAAGAAAGGAGCTATTATGAAAATCAAACAACCGAAAATGGGCGTGGAGATCATCGGACGGATACCTTCGCTTGGGGTGACCAAGTACATCCGGAAGGGTTCGGTCGTCACGCGCGTGTCCACTTCCAACAGCGGACGCAGTAACAGCCTCAAGCAGTTCGTACAGCGGCAGCGTATGCGCCACGGTATCGCCTTGTGGAAGAGACTCTCTCCTTGCAGCCCCATGTTCACCGAAGGGAAGACCCATTATCTTGGTTTCCTTTCGTTGGCCAACAAGTTGCCCGTGGTTTACATGCCTAAAATCAAGTATGATGTCGAAGGTTCTCTGCTGATGCCCGGCATTCCCGTGAGCGGCGGTACCTTGCGAACCATGCAGCAAACGTTGGGCGAGGTGGATGGCATCCCGGCGCTCATTACCGACGAGGAAGCCAGCAACACTCTGCCATACAGCGCTTTCCTGCTCTATACCGCCGAGCAAGGCACCGGTCGCGATGACTGCCCCGAGGTGAAGTTTAAGGTGCGTGCGGTGCAACCGGACGAGTTTACCTTCGTGGACGGATGCCTGGCTTTGGTGGACAGCGACTTTGCCAGCGAGGCGAAGGGCTGGGCCTTGGTGCGCCTGCAGGGAAAGAACTGCTCGTCGCAGGGCATCGTCACCCGTTGCAAGGTTTATGAGCAGTACACCACTGAGGAGGCGCTACAGGAGGCGGCCAAGAGTTATGGCGGATTGAAGTGAGCAACACCTTACGACAACTACGATGGCGCCCGATGTCGCCAGTATCGCGACAGCTCCGACAATTGGAATGACCTTTTGTTTCATACATTTTTTACAATTTGTAATTTTGATCACGAAAACAGCAACTATTATATCGAAAAATGATATTTTTATATATTTGATTTTTAATTAGTTATATTAATTTTGCCATTGTTTTTCTCGAATTGTTTTTGTAATTTTGCAGGCGGAAATTATAAACATTTTATAAAACGGGATTATGGCGAAGAAACAGAAACTGGAGGTCACAAATTGTGACCTCCAAACCTTTAAGGTCGATTTCACTCCCGATATGATGTTGTCACTGTTATAATAACACATTAGTAACCGCGTCCTTGAAGACTTTTGCATCATGGAAGAAAAACAAACAAATAAAATAAAAGCCGTTGTGCTTCATGATAGTCAGTCCGTGTCGCTTGCAGATATACAAGCCCGCATCTACACTGTGAAGAACGTGCAGGTGATGATTGACCGCGATTTGGCGTTACTCTACGGTGTGGAGAACCGTGTATTGAAGCAGGCTGTGCGCCGCAATCTTGCTAAATTTCCCGACGATTTTATGCTGCGATTGACCGAAAATGAGTCTAATCAATTGATTTCCAGCGGGGTGTCACAAATTGTGATACCTCCTGGTTACAACACCGGTGGCACTGATATGTTTGCTTTCACCGAACAGGGTGTTGCCATGTTAGCCACTGTGCTCAAGAGCAAAAGGGCCACCGACGTGAGCATCTCCATCATGCGCGCCTTTGTCGCTATGCGCCGTTTTATCACCGCCAATGCTGGGCTTTTTCAGCGTGTTGATGTGTTGGAGCAGAAGCAGATAGAGACGGACAAAAAACTTGACGTGGTTTTAGACAAAATTGAAGAACTGTCGCCCGCAGTAACGACCGAAGAGTTGTTTGGCACAGGCTGTGTGTGGGATGCCTACTCTTTCTTAAGCAGTCTGGTGAGACGTGTCCGTCGGCGCATTATCTTGATTGACAACTTTGTGGACGAGCGCACGCTTCTTTTGCTCGATAAGCGGGCTGTTGGCGTTGAATGTACCGTTCACACACGCTTCAGCAAGCAGACGGAATTGGACTTTGAAAAGCATAACGAGCAAAATGCTGAAATCAAAAAGATTCAGCTACCACTGCATATCCACGACCGCTATCTGATTGTTGACGACGAAGTGTGGTTGCTTGGTGCTTCCGCCAAAGACATGGGTCACGGCCTCTGTACCGTTATCAAGGTCGATTTTACCCCAGAGATGGTGTTGTCACTGCTGAAATAATATATTCGTAACCGCAGTGCGGGGGATGCGGATGCGACCAGCACGAGGACTTCCCCTAAAACTGCTAACTAAAAAAAGCAGGCGACGTTCTTGACATCGCCTGCCTTTATTATCAGCAAATTCGCCGTCTATTTTCCGTAAGCCACCTCGAATTCCTCGTAGCCTTCGATGATGTCGCCGACCTTGATGTCGTTGCAGCCGTCGATGTTCAGACCGCAGTCCTGACCGGCGACCACCTCTTTGACATCGTCCTTGAAGCGGCGCAGGGAGCCGAGTTTACCGGTGTAGATGACGATACCGTCGCGGATGAGGCGGATCTTCGTGTTACGCTGCAGCTTGCCGTCGAGCACCATACAGCCGGCCACGTTGCCGACCTTGGAGATGTGGAACACCTCGCGGATTTCGATGTTGCAGACCACTTTTTCGCGGATTTCGGGTGAGTGCATACCGGCGATAGCGTCCTTGATCTCGTTGATGGCGGTGTAGATGATGGAGTAGGTGCGTATGTCAATTTGTTCAGCCTCAGCCATTTTGCGGGCGTTGGCAGAAGGACGCACCTGGAAGGCCACGATGAGGGCATTGGAGGCAGTTGCCAGCATCACGTCGGTTTCGGTTACCTGACCCACGGACTTGTGGATGACGTTGACCTGCACCTGTTCGGTGCTGAGTTTCAGCAACTCGCCGGCCAGAGCTTCCACTGAGCCATCGACATCACCCTTGACGATGATGTTGAGCTCTTTGAAGTCGCCGATTGCGATACGGCGGCCGATTTCTTCGAGGGTGACGTGCTTTTGCGTGCGCAGACCCATCTCACGGGCAAGTCGGGCGCGTTTGGTGGCAATGCCGCGGGCTTCCTGTTCGGATTCGCAAACCTTGAAGGTGTCACCGGCTTGCGGAGCGCCGTTCAGACCCAACAGCAGCACAGGCTGCGCCGGACCAGCGGATTTCACGGGCTGGTTACGTTCGTTGAACATGGCCTTGACCTTGCCGAAGCAGCTGCCGGCCAGTATCGGGTCGCCAACAGCGAGCGTGCCGTTCTGAACCAGCACTTTGGCCACATAGCCGCGGCCTTTGTCCAAAGCGGATTCGATGACCGCACCCACGCCGGGACGGTTCGGGTTGGCCTTCAAATCGAGCAAATCAGCCTCTAACAGCACTTTTTCCAACAGCTCTTGTACATTGTCACCGTGTTTGGCATCGATTTCCTGACATTGATACTTGCCGCCCCATTCCTCCACGAGGATATTCATATTGGCTAATTCCTCACGGATTTTGTCGGGATTGGCGTTGGGTTTATCGATTTTCGTGATGGCGAACACCATCGGGACGCCGGCGGCCTGGGCGTGGTTGATAGCCTCGACCGTTTGCGGCATCACGGCGTCGTCTGCAGCGACTACGATGATACACAAGTCGGTGATTTTGGCACCGCGGGCACGCATAGCGGTGAACGCTTCGTGACCGGGCGTATCGAGGAAGGTGATTTTACGTCCGTCAGGCAGGCTCACCTCGTATGCACCGATGTGCTGGGTGATACCGCCGGCCTCACCGGCAATGACGTTGGTCTTGCGGATGTAGTCCAACAGGGAAGTTTTACCATGGTCAACGTGGCCCATCACCGTGATAATCGGGTGACGCGGTTGCAGATCTTCCTCTTTGTCAGCATCTTCCGTATTATGCATATTATCTTCCTCTTCCGCATCGATGAATTCCACCTTGAAGCCGAACTCTTCGGCCAGCATGGCGATGTTTTCGGCATCCAAACGTTGGTTGATGGAGACGAAAAGGCCGATGCTCATGCAGGTGGAGATAATCTTGGTGACATCCACGTTCATCAGAGTGGCCAGTTCATTGGCGGTTATGAACTCTGTCACCCGCAAGGTCTTCTGATCCTCGATTGCCTGAAGTTCTTGTTCCTCAATACGTTCGTGGATAAGTTGACGTTTCTCTTTTCTACGTTTTGCTGCGGTAGAGGTTTTCTTCGTATTGTTTTCGAGACGCATTTTGGTCTCTTTGATACGACGATGGATATCTTCAGCGGAAATCTCAACCTTTTCAGGTTCTTGTTTCTGCTTTTTCTCCTCCTTAACGTTAGGATTTGCGGAAGTTTTAACAGGTTTTGCGACGCGTTTCCTTTTCTTTTTCTTTTTCTCCTGATTTTCGGCGTTGCGATGTTCGTCCTTTTTGCCGTTGGTTTTGTTGCCTTGAATTCGTGACAAGTCAATAGTACCGAGGATAGTCGGTCCCTTGATGGTGTTGACAACCGTTTCAATATGTTCAGGAGTAGGCTGTTGCGGAATTTCTTTTTTAGGTTCTTCCTGTTTGGGTTCTTCTCTTTTAGGAGTTTCTGGAGCTGTTTTTGCTTGTTTGGACTGTTGTTTTTCCTTCTTTTGAGATTTTTTCTCCTTAGAAGAGGTTTTTTTCTTGGTTTTCAGAGCTTCAGGATCTATTTTGCCGATGATTTCGGGTCCTGTAATATGGGTAACCGTTTCAATATGTTCGGGTTTTTCAGCATCCTCACTATTCTCTTGTGGCTGTTCCGTTGTCTCAGTTGTTTCCGCAGCGGAGGTCTCCTGGAGATTTGCCGGAGATTTCTGGGAGGCCTCTTCCTCAGGTTTGGGTTCAGAAGTCGGTTCAACCTCTTTTTTCGAAGATTTAGACTTGGAGGGTTTGAGGGCGTCCAAGTCGATTTTGTCCAATACTTTCACACCCGGGAGAACAGTCGTCGGGGTTTCGATTGTGGGAATATTAGTGGAATGGATAATGACGTGATTGTCAGTATCTTCCTCGTGGTTTTTTGTAATAGCGGTGGATTTGGCATCTTCTTTCTTGTTCTTGGAAGGAAGAATTTGGTCAGACTTCTCCTTCACCATTTTGTCCTTTGCCAGCTCTTTTTGCAGGCAAATATACATCTCCTCCGTTAATTTCGAATTCAGAGTCGGGGAACTGATCTCAAGTCCGTTTTTTTTCAGGACATCGACAATTCGATCCATTGACACGTTAAATTCTGTTGCCGCCTGTCCCAAACGCGGCTTTTTTATTTTTTCTTCCGGCATATTGAAAAAGTTTGTTGTTAATTATCTGAAAAATAAACTCGTTAACAATTATATTATTTCTCCAATTCTTCTTTGACGGCGGCAATCATCGCGTCCACAGTTTCCTCTTCGAGGTCGGTGCGGCGAATAAGCTCTTCGCGGCTCAATTGCAGAATGCTTTCTGCGGTGTCGCAACCAATACCGATGAATGTGTCAATGACCCATTGGTCGAAAACATCGTTGAATTCTGACAACGGAATCACATATTCTTCTTTAATATCATCTCTGAAAACATCGATTTCGTAACCTGACAACTTGCTGGCTAATTTGATGTTATAACCACCTTTTCCAATAGCGAGAGACACTTGGTCAGATTTCATATAGACGTTAGCGGTCTTGTTTTCCTCGTCGAGTTCGATGGAAGAGATTTTGGCGGGGTTGAGTGCGCGGGCAATCAACAGCTCTTTCTTATTGGTATAATTGATGATATCGATGTTTTCATTGCGAAGTTCGCGCACGGTATCATGGATACGGCTACCTTTCACGCCGACGCAGGCGCCCACCGGGTCGATGCGGTCGTCGTAGGTTTCCACCAGTACTTTGGCTCTTTCACCAGGCACGCGCACAATGTCCTTGATGATAATAACACCCTCTTCGATTTCGGGGATGGCGCGTTCCATCAGGCATTCCAGGAATTTCGGGGAGGTGCGGGAGAGGAGGATGCGCGGGGAACCGTTGACCACGTCCACGGAAGTGATGACGGCCATGATGCTGTCGCCTTTCTTGTAGTAGTCGGAAGGAATCTGTTCGGTTTTTGGGAGCACCATTTCAACACGGTCGTCGTCGATCACTAAAATCTCCTTTTTCCACACTTGGCTCACCTCACCGGTAATCAGTTCGCCCTTGCGAGGTTCGTATTTGCGGAAAATGACCTCTTTTTCGTATTCGAGGATTTTATTGCTGAGGTTTTGACGCAGAGCTAAAATCTCACGACGTTGGAAATCAGAGAGTTGAATCTGCTCGATCACCTCTTCACCCACTTCAAAGTCAGGCTCGATTTTGATGGCATCTGACAGGGAAATTTGGTTCTGTGGGTCCGTAACCTGGTCGTCTTCAACTACTTTCAGAGAGTGTTGGATTTCAAGGTCGCCGCGGTCAACGTTAACAATGACGTTGAATTCGGCACCTGCACCATATTTTTTACTTAACGCACTCACGAAAACGTCTTCCAGAATGTGCATGAGCGTTTCACGATCAATACTTTTTGATTCTTTGAAATCCGCAAAAGTGCTGATAAGGTTGATTTGTTCTTCCATTTTTTGAAATGTTAATTATATATACTATTACTCAATCGAATTTCGTAAAAAAAACTCCCACCAAATCGGTGAGAGTTTCTTGTTGAGCTAGCAGGACTCGAACCTACACAGGCAGAACCAAAATCTGTAGTGCTACCATTACACCATAGCTCAGTAGTTATCATCAATTCGGCGGCAAAAATACATTTTTTTCCAATATAACACATCAAAATAAAAAAATTTTTTTTAGGATGTTGTGATATTAAAAAAAGTGTATTTTTGCACGCTCTTTTGAGAAAGGCCCCTTAGCTCAACTGAATAGAGCATTTGACTACGGATCAAAAGGTTGCAGGTTTGAATCCTGCAGGGGTCACCAAGAAAAAACGCTTATTTTTTCAAACAAATAAGCGTTTTTTTTATTGTATGTCTGTCTTTATATTGAATATTATCAAATCTGAACAATGAAAAAATACAATCTGATTTTCCTATTGATGATCTGTTTTGCGACACTTTTCGCCCAAAACGAGTCCATCCACTACGACACCCACCCGAAATTCCCGCATCACGCCACTGCCGAGGAGAAGCTGATGATCCCCTTCCTCTCCCAACAGGCCCATCTGCGCAACTCCAACCCGCCCGCCGCACCGGTTACCGCCGTGTCGGAATTCCAGCCTATGGGCGGCGTGATGATCGCTTATCCGCTTGGCATCCCCGTGGCGCTTGTCAGCGAACTGTCTCATATCACGCAGGTGAAAGTGCTGGTGAATGATGCCAGCGACAGTGCCGATGCCGCCCAATACTTCACCAACAACAATGTGACCATGGGCAATGTGGAGTTCTGGATGATTAACCACGATTCTTATTGGACCCGCGACTACGGCCCATGGTTTGTCATCGATGGACACGATTCTGTGAATGTGATAGATTTCGTGTATAACCGTCCGCAACGTCCTAATGACGATGCCTCTATGGAGTATGTTGTTGATTATTTGGGTATTAATCGCTACGAAATGCCGATGGTGCATACCGGTGGCAACTATATGGTGGATGGTTACGGTACTGCGGCATCCACCATGTTGGTGCTTCAGGAGAATCCATCCGAAACCGAAGCTTCCCTGTCGGCTATGGCGATGGACTATCTGGGCGTTGACAACTATATGTATCTCGCTGATCCATTGGGAGAATACATCGCCCATATCGACTGTTGGGGGAAATATCTGGATGTGGACAAGGTGTTGATTGGCCAGGTGCCTCAAAGTGACCCGCGTTATGCCAGCTATGAAGCTATGGCACAGTTCTTTGCGCAAAACACTACGCCCTGGGGCAACCACTATCAGGTCTATCGGGTCTATGCCAACCCCAACGCCGACAAAGCCACACCCTATACGAACTCACTGATTTTGAACGACCACGTTTTTGTGCCGGTCACGGGCAATCCCCATGATAACGAGGCGATTGCCGTATATCAGCAGGCGATGCCGGGCTACACTATCGTGCCCATTATGCAATCAGAATATACACCATGGCTCAGCACGGATGCTTTGCATTGCCGCACGCACGAGCTTGCCGACTTGGGGATGCTCTATCTCAGCCATTATCCGGTTTTAGGTCTTAAGAACCTTGCCGACGATCTCAATATTTCCGTGACTATCAAAGCGTTAAGCGGTGCTAATCTGATTACTGACTCATTGTTGGTGTATTATAGAATCAATAATGGGGATTGGCAGCACCAGTTGTTGCAATACGCCTCCGGAAACGAGTATCAATTTGACTTCGCGAGCGCAGGTCTTCAGTCAGGTGATTCGATACAATATTACATATATGCGAAAGATGCGTCAGGTCGTTGTGAGAAGCACCCGTATATCGGGGCTGCCGACCCGCACGTATTTGTGATGGATGGTGTGGGCATTGATGACTATAAGTCGTTGAATGTTCGGGTTTACCCCAACCCTGCCACCGATTTTGTGCTGATTCAAGGCGAAAATTTGGCTGATGTCACTGTTTTCGACATGACGGGCCGTCAAATCGACTTTTTCACCCTTTCAGGTAATGAGGTGGAGAAGATTTCCTGTGGTCAATGGAATAACGGGGTCTATTTCTTGCACATCCGTGACAACCGGAACAGAACGACTGTCCAGAAACTGGTGATTAACAAATAGTCCTTTCATCGCTGTTCCATTCCTCCGTCGCCAATAGGAGGTGGTGGAATCTCGAACTCGCCAGGGTGCCGAAAGCACATTATCAGTACCTCGGATGGAACAGCGCGATGTTCGTCCGCAGGTAGTCCTGGTCCAGATGCGTGTAAATCTCGGTGGTGGTGATGCTTTCGTGGCCGAGCATTTCCTGCACGGCACGCAAGTCGGCGCCGCCCTCGATGAGGTGCGTGGCAAAGGAGTGCCGGAACGTGTGCGGACTCACTGTCTTGTCGATGCCTGCCGCCGCCACCCACTTCTTTACGAGCATGAAGACCATCTCGCGGGTGAGGTGCGCCCCCCTGCGGTTCAGGAAGACGTAGTCCTCTTCACCCTTCTTGATTTTCAATAGTTTACGTTTTCCGTTAATGTAAAGGTTCACCATCTTCATGGCCGTTTTTCCTATCGGAATCAGCCGCTCTTTGTTGCCCTTGCCGACCACTTTGATGAAGCCCTCCTCGAAGAAGAGGTTGGAGAGCCGCAAGGTCACTAACTCGCTGACACGCAGCCCACAACCGTACATTACCTCTACCATGGCGCGGTTTCGGTGACCCTCCGGCGTGCTCAAGTCTATCACGTCCATGATGCTTTGGATTTCCTCAACGGTTAGTACATCAGGGAGATGCATCCCGATTTTGGGCGCATCCAACAACTCCGTCGGGTCGTCCTCACGCACGTTGGCGTAGATGAGGTAGCGGAAGAAAGCCCGCATTCCGGACACAATCCGTGCCTGCGACCGTGCGTTGAAATCCGATTCGTATAGGTGTTTCAGAAATTTCTGTAACTCCTCGAAAGTGGCGTCGGCTATCTTGTCCTCGCCCAAAAAGTCCGCCAATAGCTGCACATCGTGCAAATAGGCCTCCACGCTCTTGGGCGAGAGGCCTTTTTCATAGACCAAATATTGCCGGAAGCGGGCGATTTGCGCGTTCATCGGCGGAGGTCTTTCTCGATTTCGATACGCAGCATGTTGAGGGCAGCATGGGCGGCACGCTCGATAATCTGCTTCCGACCAGTGTGCTTACCGAAATGGAACTCTTTGGTGGTCAGTCGGGTAGGGGTAGCCACGGCCATCCAGACGGTGCCGACGGGCTTCTCGGCCGTGCCGCCGTCGGGACCCGCGATGCCGGAGGTGGCCACGGCGTAATCGACATCCAGGAGATCCATTGCGTTGAGGGCCATGTCGCTGACCACCGGCTCGCTCACTGCGCCGCGTTTCTTGAGGTTGTCCTCCCGAACGTTGAGGATGTCGCGCTTCACCTGGTTGCTGTAGGAGACCACGCTCCCTTGGAAGTATTCGGAACTGCCTGGCACAGAGGTAATCAGATGCGCGATAAAGCCGCCGGTACAGCTCTCGGCGGTAGCCACGCGACGACCGCTCCCGCGCAGTAACTTGCCGATGACGGCTTCCATCGGGATGTCCTCGTCGGCGAAGGCCAACGAGCCCACCTCGGCTTTCAGTTTCTCAAACTGCTGGTTCAGAGAAGTTTGCAGCTCTTCGTTGTTGGCACCCGAAGCGGTCAGCCGCAGACGGATGATGCCCGGTTTCGGCAGGTAGGCCAACTTGATGTTTTCCGGTAACTGCGCCTCGAAGTCGGTGAGCTGGTCAGAGAGATTGCTCTCGCTGACGCCAGTACACTGCAGTACTTTGTAGAGCACGGCGTGCTCGTGGTGGAAAATCTCCTGCAATCTCGGCAGAACCTCTTCACAGATAAGCTTTTCCATTTCGAACGGCACACCGGGAAGGGCGACGAGGATCTTGCCGTCCTGTTCTATCCAGAGTCCGGGGGCGGTACCCAAGGTGTTTTTCAGGACGGTGCAGCCTTCGGGCACATCGGCCTGGTGGCTGTTGGTCTCTGTGAGTTCCATCCCGCGGGCGGCGAAAATCTCGCGCACCCACTCCAAGGTCTGCTCGTCCACCACCAGTTCGCGGTGGAAGTAGTCGCAGATGACCTTTTTGGTGATGTCGTCGCGGGTGGGTCCGAGTCCGCCGGTGACCACAATCAGGTTGGTTTTCGCAAATCCGTTCTCGATGGCGCTGCGAATGGCGCTCTCGTCGTCGCCGATGGTGACGCATTCTGTCATTTCGATGCCCGCCAGGGCCATCTGCTGCCCGATGAAGGCGGCGTTGGTGTTGATGACTTGTCCTAAGAGGAGTTCGTCTCCGATGTTGATGAGGATCATAGGTTATGGGTTAAGGGTTATTGACAGGTTAAGGGTTATTTGGTTAGTTGTTGATGATTTCCCAAAAGCCGTTTCGTTTGCCGTTTTTGCGGGAAATGATGCCTTGTTCTACAAGTCTTATGGTTATGGATTTGATTGTCCGTTCAGATTTTCCTATAATGGCAGCCATTTCCTTTTGCGTGATATTGGGTTGTTTAAGGATACATTGTAGGACAGCGACTTCTTCCAAAGTGCAAAAATTGCACTTTGGAGGCAACGGGGCTTCATTATTTGCACTTTGGGAGATTGCTTTTGCACTTTGAAACTCGAGATTGTCAGACCAAAGCACATGCATTTCTCTGTTTCTCAATAAGTTCTTTTCATTGAGAAGCAAATTTCGGAAGAATTTTTCCAAAAATTCGGTAGTGGCATGTATTCCTTTTTGAAGGTTGTTGTAATTGGCTCTGACTAAAGCATTTCGGAAATACCAGGAATGTTGGGAAAAAGGTTCATTCGACACCATATCGAATCCTAATGCTCTAAGATATTTCATCATAAAGACCGCTGTAGTTCTGGTGTTTCCTTCGCCAAAAGGATGGATTTGCCACAAATCAGCGCAAAAACGGGAAAGATGTTTTATAGAATCCTCGGCAGTCATCCCGCTGTATTTGAAAGTTTTCTCTTGTGAAATATCATACTCGAGGGAATCATGAATCAAGTCAGCACTGGAGTATAAAACGGTATCTCCATTCAAAACCCATTCGTTTTTAATGATATTGTAATCCCGAATGCGTCCTGCAAACTTAAACAAACCCGTAAACAGCCGGCGATGTATGGAAATCAGTTGTGCAGTCGTAAAGTCAAATGTTTTTTCAGCAAGTAGTTCTGAGATTCGGGAAGAGACTTTGTCCGCCTCTTCTGTTCGTTCCTTCTCTAACGATTGCCTGCCTGATTGCGACTTATAATAACTGTTGACGAGATCACTCACCTCTTTGGCTGTAATCTCCCCTTCAATATGCTGCCGTGCTGTCTGTTGCAGGTACTCCGAAGTGTGCAGACCATCTACCGCCTGCAGGCCGATGGCGATCTGCCAGTTTTCGGCGCGTTGCCGCCGGTCCGGCTCGCCCTGCAGGATATATTCCTCAAAATCGGGAAGTTGCGGGAGTATGGGTTCTTCGATCATCATATCTTTTGCCTATCTACCTGAGTGACAAGTTTTCGTGTCCTTTCTTTCTGATTATTATTGCCTGCAAAGATACAACTTTTTTCGTCACCGACTGCCGACCGACTGGATAAAGACAAATCGGTGCCAACATTTTGAGAATTTTATGATTTTCGCCTTAGATTAAGAGCTTTTCCAATCAAGTTATGCTTTATGTATCAAAAAAGCCCCAATTGTACAAAAACCGAAAAAAAGGATATATGTCACAATGGTGATTATCGCCCATACAACACGTTGCCGTTTTGTCTGATGCTCATATTCATTCCAATATTTGCGCCATTTGTTTTTGTACGTCAGGAAATACCAGTGGAAGAGGAATGACAAAGCAATAGACAGGACGAATGTGGTTATTATGGTCCAGAAACTTTCTCCTATAAGTTTGACAACAAGGGCAGCCGTTGGTAAGAACCATAGCATTCCCATAACAGCATATCCTTCGTGCCGAAATGCGCCGTTAAAAGCGGCTTCTGCTTGTCGTAGATAGTCTCCCTTTTTTAACTTGCTTTTAGTGGGTAACCACCTCATCTGCCAAAAAACAACGCAGTTCACATTGATGAGATTGACAAACCTTTCCATTGTCTTCTATTCGTTCTGCAAAGATACAATTTTTTCAACTATGGGGAACTTCTCGCTCTCAATGGTGATCTGCTTGGGAAAGGGTTAGAGTAAACGGAAATTGCACCCTAACGAACAAAATCTTCCAAAATTTCAGGCGGGCAATATGAGATATCGCCAAGTGATGCTTTGTGCATTTTTTACACTTTGCAACTTTCTTTCCAGACATAGCAACTTTTCAATTGAAAAATGCAACTTTTATCATTTTGATTCTTAATGAATTAAATATCATTTGCGCTTGATTTGTTTGCTCTTGTTTTGTAACTTTGCAGGCAACAACTTAAAAATTTAGAGATGAAAAAGAACGAAGCTGAACTTGTAAATAATATCCTTGTAGATGGATGCTCGCCGGACAAACCAAAAACACAAAATATGAAGAAACAAAAAAGTCATTCTCCTGAACTGATAAGCAGACCTTTAGTCACTAGAGCTTCTCAGGAAAATGACGCTGCAAAAATACAAAAAATAATAGAACTTACAAAAGAAAAATTAAATAGTCTTGCCGAAAGTTATAAGCTTGTCAAAGAACCGAAAGGGTTTATCTTTGATTTGAAAACAGCATTGGGCATGAACCCGAAGAGTGCCAGTAGTTATGCTGTTTTTGAAATAGGTGAAAACCAGATGAGGGTTTCCATAAGGGTCAGCAACCATCATGCAAACGCCGGGAAATATTTGGAGCACGATGCTAACGATTTCAATCTAAGCATCATG
The DNA here is from genome assembly GCA_946409645.1 of uncultured Bacteroidales bacterium. Taxonomy (GTDB): domain Bacteria; phylum Bacteroidota; class Bacteroidia; order Bacteroidales; family WCHB1-69; genus F23-D06. The sequence goes on along the minus strand of CAMJXE010000007.1, from coordinate 53,977 downwards.
GTGTCCAAGAGGTATCGTAAGAACACCTTTCAAGCTAATCCGGACGTAATATTGGAGGAATACGTTTATATGGGACGCCAATTGGAGGCCTTGGAGAGCCCGTTCTCTCAGATAGCGCTGTCATTGGCAAGGTTCCTTGACACGGGCGAATATGTGGACACCACCGGCGTGGCGAAGGTGAATTTTTCGCCTGAGCCTCCGCCCGCCTGTCTCAAGTCTCACGTCTCAAGTCTCATTTCCGGACGTAAAAATACCGTTCAACTACATGGCGGCATCCGCCATCAAGTCTTTGCGGCCTATCAAACTGAAAACAACGATGTTATTGTCCTCGTTCAAAATCCGTAATGTACGAAGCATCTCGTTCAACGTGGAACCGCTGGTGGTCACATCGTCGATGATGAGCACGTTCTGGTCTCGAATGGAGGCGCAAAGCCGTTCGTCTTCTTCGTTGGCGAATTTCAGGAAATGCATGATGTATGGGCGTAAGCGGCTTTTCTTCACATCTTTGGCAATCGTAAAATAATCTTTCTGGTGAATGAGATCGACCATGTTATTAATGGCGACCCTCGCTTCCTCTTTTTGTTTTTCCGTATAACGGGGACGCCCGTTTTCCAGCACATCGTCCAGATACTGTTTTTCGTATCCGTCCATATCAAACGAAATGTTCTGGGGCAGAGCCTTCACGAGTTGCATTTTGTGGAGCGTGGGCTGCGCGAAACGATAGATATAGCGCAGCATGTACTGGTTTACCTTGCTGGAGGACTCGGGCATAATCACCATCTGATAATCGTACAGGTTGATCTTCCGGCTCAAGTCATCGATAGCTTTTTTGATGAATTGCGTCAGATTCGAGTCCTTTTGAAGATCTTCGGAGAATTTCACATATTGGATGAACGCACTTCGGACACTGCTGTCCACCTGCTCGGAGAATTCATAGCCATAGTAGAAGCACTTGCCGAACGCCTCCACCTGGTAGCCCTCGTCGGTCAGTTGCACAATGTCCTTTTCGTTGTCATGTTCAAAATCGAACACGAACTTTTGTGTCCTTTCATCAAAAGTGATACCCATAACTACTTGTCTAACATTAGAATTTCCAGCCGCAAAGATACATTTTTTCCAATTCGCAGCAATTCCATTCCTCGTATTTCATCGCTCTTCATCGCCATTCATCGTTCTTCCTTCATCGCTTCACCACCTTCCTCACCACGCTCACCCCTCGCTCGAAGTTGATCTTCACGAGGTATGTGCCGGAGGGATAGGGCGAGAGGTCTATTTCGGGTACGTCCGTGCCGTGGGGCGAATCCAGGAGGGTGGCCAGTTTGCGGCCCTGGAGGTCGAGCAACTTTCGGGTTGAGTTTTTTCTCCATTTACTCCAACAATGGTTTGTTTTTCTTACCAAAAGTACACATTTTTATATATCTTTGGTGTGATATTCAAAATTATTTCACCACAAAAAAGACCCCGACGGATTTCTCCGAAGGGGTCTCTGTGGCAAAATATCAACTTTCCCCGTTTCTATTCCCACTCAATCGTTGCAGGCGGTTTCGAGCTGATGTCATAGACCACGCGGTTGACGCCGCGGACCTTGTTGATGATGTCGTTGGAGACTTTGGCGAGGAACTCGTAGGGCAGGTGCGCCCAGTCGGCGGTCATGCCGTCGGTCGAGAGCACGGCACGCAGGGCCACGGCGTTCTCGTAGGTGCGCTCGTCACCCATCACGCCCACCGATTGAATCGGTAGCAGGATGGTGCCCGCCTGCCAAACTTTGTCGTACAAGTCGTTGTCCCACAATCCGTTGATGAAGATGGCATCGGCCTCTTGCAGGATCCGGACCTTCTCCGGGGTGATGTCGCCCAAGATGCGCACACCCAAACCGGGACCCGGGAACGGATGACGCTTGATGAGCCGCTCGGGAATGCCCAAGGCTGTGCCAATACGGCGAACCTCGTCCTTGAAGAGCAGCTTCAACGGCTCGATGATCTTCATGTTCATCTTCTCCGGCAGACCGCCCACGTTGTGGTGCGATTTGATGACCATGCCGGTGATGGAGAGCGATTCGATGCGGTCGGGATAGATAGTACCCTGCGCCAACCACTTGATATTGTCTAACTTACGGGCCTCTTCCTCGAACACTTCGATGAAGCCCGCACCGATGATCTTGCGCTTCTTCTCGGGATCGGTCACGCCGCGCAAAGCGTCGTAGAAACGCTGGGAAGCGTTTACGCCTTTGATGTTGAGTCCCAAGGTTTTGTACTGTTCCAGCACGGAGGTGAACTCGTCTTTGCGCAACAAGCCGTTATCCACGAAGATGCAGTTGAGCTGCTTGCCGATGGCCTTGTTGAGCAATACGGCCGCCACGGTGGAATCGACACCGCCGGAAAGTCCGAGCACCACGTTGTCGCTGCCGACCTCCTCGCGCAGTTCGCGCACGGTGCTTTCGATGAACGATTCGGGGGTCCAGTCCTGCTTGCAACCGCAAATGGTCTGCACAAAGTTGCGCAGGATAGTCGTGCCGTCGGTGGAGTGATAGACTTCAGGGTGGAATTGCACCGCCCAAGTGGGTTCCTCCAGAATGTGGTAAGCGGCCACTTTCACCTCCTTACTGCTGGCGATAATATGGTAGTTGTCAGGAAGTTGCAGGATAGTATCGCCGTGCGACATCCACACTTGGCTCTCTTGCGGAACGCCTTTCAGCAGCACATCGTCGGCCTCCACGAAGGCGAGGTGGGCGCGGCCGTATTCGCGGGTGGAGCTTGCCCCGACAACACCGCCGCCAACTTGCGCCAAATACTGCGCACCGTAGCAGATGCCGAGCAGCGGATAGTGGCCTCTGATTTCCGACAAATCGGGTTTGAAGGCGTTGGCGTCGTTCACCGAGAACGGGCTTCCCGAAAGGATAACGCCCTTGATGTCAGGGTCTCCGAACGGGAACTTGTTGTAAGGCAGGATTTCGCAATAGGTGTTCAGCTCGCGGATGCGACGCGCAATGAGCTGCGTGTACTGGGAACCGAAGTCTAAAATAATGATTTTCTCCATCGTTTTTCAATTCCAAAAATGAGCCGCAAAGGTACACAATTTCCGAATGCGCACCGACAATTATTTGACAAAGTCACAACGGATGCGAAATGACATAGACTATAACTTTGGCTATTGGCTTTTAGCTGTTGGCTTTTGTGTTCTTCACCGCAGTTCTTTCACCGGAATCTCATGTCCGAATGCGTGGTCTTGGTAGGATTTTTCCCAGAGAGGCATGGCGAGCATGATGCGTTCAATCGTATTCACAAACGCTTCGTCCTCAGGATCTTCCGAAGCCATCAAAGAGGGAAAGAAACTTATATCCGAGATGGTGCCATCGGGATTTACCATGTAATGGATGACGATATCGTCCATGTCGCGGTCGTGGATACGCGCGAGGGTCGCCGAATCCTTGATTTGCCCCTTCAGCCAGGAGGCAGGTGTACCGTACTGCTCCGGAAAAATGGGCTCGGGGTGGTAGCCTTCAAGTGCAAGCCCACCACAATAAATTTCAGGATAATCGTACCATGACGGTTTCGGTGCCGTTGCCATCGTATCAACAGGGTTGTTTCGAAGTGTGTCGTTCACGGCTGTCGTATCGGCCGCAGCATTCACCGTATCGTCAGGATTCAGTTCGGGCTCGCCCTGCAGGGTGTTCGGGTGACAACTAACTGCCACCACCGAAGAAAGGGCGATGCCAGCGATGGAGACAGCTTTGCCGAGGCTTCTCCGTTTGCGCAATTCGCTCTCAATATAGCGGACTTCGGCCTCGCAACGGGGACAGGTGCCGCTGCATTCCCCCTCGAAGGTGCATGCAGGCTGCTCCAACGGGATGTCGTTTTCCCGCGCCACTCGCCGCCGCACATCCTTCAAGTACTCACAAGTTTGTTTGCCTCGGTTCATTGCTTAAATTATTTCGATGCTGCAAAAATAGTATCTTTATCTATTATTAGGATGCAAAAAGTTCGAAAGGTTGCAGTGCGTTGAAAAAAATTTCACAAGTTTTATCCATCTGTTATTTTTTTGTATTTTTGCCGCATATTATTCATGTTATGAAAAAAGGAGCCTATAAGACAAAAAAGCAAAATCATTCTGTAGTGCAAGAACCTCTTGCCACTTACGGTATTTCCCACAGTCCAGTTGTCATAAACGACTCAGTGATTCCCGATGGGTACATGTCTCTTGAACAATTCGGAGAAATCTTCCACCAAAAACTCGATGCCAACTATGAAAACATACAGAATAATCGTCAACAATGAGGCAATATCGGATTTAGACAGTATTTCCTCGTATATAGCAGGGCTTTATCGACCAGAAAGCGGACACAATTATGTGAATCGTATCCTCGGACAATTGGCATCGCTCAGCTATACCGCCGATATTTATCCATTCAGTCGCTACGCTATTGCAAAAGCAATACACCCTAAGGCAAAAACGATATCGATTGTCAACCATAAATGGACTGTGGTCTTTCACATAGCAGGGAATTTTGTATATGTGGACCGTATTTTACCTTCAAAAATGATGATAAAATAATCAATATCAATAGACACACCCTCCGCAACAGTCCTCTTTCGCGCCCGTGACGCTACGCAGGCAATTGTTCTCCCCTTCCAAACGAAGCAATCCCAAAAAGGCGAAAATCAAGGCCTCTTTGTAATCGACGATTAAATGGTCAGGGACGATGACTTTTAACGTATCTCTTTGATGCTGAATTTGTTGTATTAAGAAAGTGTGGTGGGCACCACCGCCAGTGACCAACATGGTTCGGGCAGTTTCCGGCACGTTTGCGATGATTTGCACGGCAATGTGTTCCACCATGGTTCGGGACAAATCGGCAAGGCTTTGATTTGGCAAAAACGAGGTCAAAACGGGTGAGAAAACCTCATCGTACCACTCTTTTCCCAAAGATTTGGGCGGTTTTTGGGAATAATAGTCCAAATGGTTCAGCTTTTGCAGCAGTTCGGGGATGATAACGCCCTCTTTGGCAAGCCGGCCGTCTTCATCGTAGGGCATTCCGGCACGGTTGGCCAAGGCGTTCAAGGCCATGTTGCACGGTGAAATGTCGTAAGCAATTCGCTTGTTTCCAGAGCGATAGGAGATATTGGAGATGCCGCCTAAGTTGAGGCAGGCATCGAAATCGCCAAAGAGCAGTTCATCACCGATGGGCACGAGTGGTGCACCCTGACCACCCAATGCCACGTCTTTGGTGCGGAAATCACAGACCGTGCGGATGCCCGTCCGTGCCGCAATTATCGCCCCGTTGCCGATTTGGGTGGTCAGTCCGATGCCGGGCTGGTGGAAAACCGTGTGTCCGTGCGAGGCGATGAAATCCGGTCTTGGACCCTCACCCAACCAAGAGTTGATAGCCTCCGCGAAAACTTCCGCCACATCGTTGTTCAACTTAACATACTCTAATGCAGAAAGATACGGAGCATTGGCCAACCGCGTTTTGAACGCTTCGGAGTAGGGCACATTGGTCGCTTTTTCGATACGGTAGTTCCATTTTCCGATGTCATCCTTTTCGAAACGACACCAAGCCAAATCGATGCCGTCCAAAGAGGTGCCGGACATTACCCCGATGCCTTCGCTCACCTTTTTCATGCGTTTAGAATTGTCGTTAACTTGTTGAGATGCATACTGTTGGAACCTTTAATCAGCACCATGGCGTTCTCAAGAGGATGTGCAACGAAGTAGGCGTTGGCCTCTTCCACGTCCGCAAAAACGTTCTTTTTGACCACCTTCCCGAATTCCTGTCCCACGAAGTAGGTTTCAATGTGCAGATTTTCAGCTAATTGCGATATTTCAGTATGTGCTTCCACACTGAGGTCGCCCAATTCGCGCATGTCACCCAAAACGGCCACCTTGCGCGGATGCTCCAGCTGTGACAAGTTCTTCAGCGCTGCCGTCATGCTGGTCAGATTGGCGTTGTAATAGTCGGAAATGATGATGTTGCTGCCGATACGATCGACCTGCGAACGATGGTTGGATGGCACGTAATTACTTAATGCTTTGGCAATTGCCTCGTCCGCGATATGGAAGTAGCGACCAACAGTTGCTGCCGCCATGAAATTCCAGATGTTGTAGCTGCCCGTCAAGTGCGTCTGTACTTCCTGCTCCCCGATGCGAATCTTCAGATACGGGTTCATTTCCACTATCTGGTTTTCAGCATCTTTGCCATAGAAAACCACTTTGTCATAATTCAGATTCTCGCGCAAGATGGAGTCAGTTTCGTTGACGAACAAAGTTCCATTATTAGCAATAACATGTTGATACAGTGCTTTTTTCGTCTTGATAATGTTTTCCTTGGAGCCGAATCCCTCAATGTGCGCCACTCCTATGTTGGTGATGAGTCCGAAGGTGGGTTCTGCGATTTTGCAGAGGTCGTCAATCTCTCCGACGTGGTTCGCGCCCATCTCTACGATGGCCATTTCGTCCGTCGGCTTGATGGAGAGCAAGGTGAGCGGCACCCCGATGTGGTTGTTGAGGTTGCCTTGCGTGCAAGTAGTCTTGTGAGTACTTGATAACACAGCGTTTACCAACTCTTTCGTGGTGGTTTTGCCGTTTGTGCCGGTAATACCGATGACGGGCATTTTCAGCTGTTGGCGGTGATAGTTGGCCAACTGTTGGAGCGTCTTCAGCGCATCTTCGACCACCACGGCGCGGGGGTTGTCCTGCAAGTCCCGGTTTTCGGTAATCACGTATGCTGCGCCCTGCTCTAACACGTCGAGGGCGAACTTATTGCCGTCGAAATTGGCACCTTTGAGGCACACGAAAAGGCAATTCGGTGTCAGATTGCGGCTGTCGGTGCAGACACATGAGGCTTTTTGGTATTTTTCGTAGAGGTTTTTCATTATGGTTTTGGTTTTTCGTTCATGATTCCTAATTCTTTGTATTTGATGCTCAGGAGGTCTTGTTCCATAGCGATTTTGTCGATGACTTTTTTGAGGATGATGTCGAGTTCGCTGTTTTCGGTGTAGTTGGCGGGACCGATGTAGTCGGCGCGTTTCTGTTTGATGAGTTTGATGCATCGGTCGCGGGCACTCACGGGGCGGTCAGGGGTCGCCACGGAGCTGGGGTTATAGACCGCGATGGTGGTGCCGCCGTAGAGGTTGACCATCTTCATGGCGGGCACGTCGGTCTCTCCGTCACCGATGTAGATGAGGTTGGAGAAGGGTACGGCGCGTTCGTCTTCGGGCATCGACTTGTTAATCAGGGTGTTGTCGTAGGAGTTATAGATGCCCTTGTTGATGCGGAAGAGGAATTGGGTCTTGTTGGTGTAGTTGACACCGAGTGCGGGCCAGCAGGCGGAGCCGTTTTCATCGTACTGAAAACCAGAGGCATAGACGGTTTTGAAATATTTGGCGATGCGGGTGCCTTTCACGATTTCGCGCAGTCCGGAGGAAATGATGAAATGCTCCAAATGGAGATTCTGTTCGGCAGCGTAGGTATTGATGCGGTCGAAATAGGTCTCCACTCCTTCGAAAAAAGTGATTTTCTCGCCGTATTTTTCGAACGTACTTTCCCGAATATCAAGGTTTTGCTCTTTCGCTTTGATCAACATCAGGTGCATATAAGCGAGCACCTCGTCCATGTCGTGTTTTTTGGCCAGTTCGTTGGCTTCCTGCCAAAACTCGCCTTTGTCCATGTTGAGATCCGGTATGAAGTTGTACTCCTGCATGTTGCCCGGCGCCAACGTTCCATCGAAGTCGTAGGCAATCGCCACGTTTCTATTTTCTGTAATCATATAATTATCAATAGGTTATAATGGTTTTCTTTCAATTTAAAATGATGGCAAATATATTAAAAATAATTTGAGAAAAAGCAGGCGGAATTTGATTCAAGAATACGACATTGCCAAAACTTTTATATCTTTGCAGATTTATTGTAAAAAGCGGAAAATGTTGAAATTAGCAATCGTCATATTGAACTGGAACGGTAGGAAATTTTTGGAGCGATTTCTGCCTGCTTTGTTGAAAACGCTCCCTGATTATGCGGAGGCGGTGGTTTGTGACAATGCCTCCACTGATGATTCCGTCCCCTTTATGCAGGAATATTTTCCGCAGGTACGATTACTTTTGAACGATCGTAACGAAGGTTTTGCTCGAGGTTATAACCTTGCACTTCAACGAGTTGAAGCTAAGTATTATTGTTTGCTGAATTCCGATATTGAGGTGACCGACGGCTGGATTGAACCCGTCATTGAACAAATGGATGCTAATGAGAAAATCGCGGCGGTGCAACCCAAACTGCTCTCTTACAACCAACGCGATGAGTTTGAATATGCCGGCGCTTGCGGCGGTTTCATCGACAAATACGGTTATCCGTTCTGTCGCGGGCGAGTCTTCAGCCATGTGGAGAAAGACCATGGGCAGTATGACACCGAAGCCGATGTTTTTTGGGCCACTGGTGCCGCCATGTTCGTGCGTAGCGATGTTTACCGTACGATGGAGGGGCTCGACGATGACTTTTTCGCGCACATGGAAGAAATCGACTTCTGCTGGCGTATCAAGAATATCGGATACAAAGTGAAAGTGAACCCCGCATCAGTGGTTTATCATATCGGCGGCGGGACTCTTCCGAAAAATAATCCTATGAAAACGTTCTTGAATTTCCGAAATAGTCTCTATCTGCTTATTAAGAATTTACCCGATGAAAGGATTTGTAAAACATTGGTGTTAAGATTCTTCCTTGATCAGTTAGCAGCCTTTTCCTTCTTGGCGCAAGGTCATTTTCGGGATTTCACAGCAGTTTATAAGGCCATTTTTACCGTTGCGCGTACTTATAAAAAGTTTTTAGCAAAGCGTAGCACGTTGCCCAAACTTGCTTTCCAGGACTGTTATCCTGAATCTGTGGTGAAATTGCATTATCTGAAAAGAAAGAAAATCTTCGACGGAAAATCTTTTAGTTAGAAACAATCATTCTATGGAAGTGTTTGCCCATTTTTATCACTATTTATTGCCGGTGATGACCATATTGGGAGCGATGGTTTTCATCCTCTGTCAATTTGTATCTGCTCCATACGGCATGATGTTTAACAATCGCTGGGGCTTCTCGGTGCGCAGCAATTTGGGCTGGTTTATCATGGAATGCCCAGTGTTTTTTGCCATGCTGCTACTCTATTTCATCTCTTTAGCAGCGGATGTGAAGCCTTTCAATGTTGTCACTCTTGTGATGTTTTTCTTCTTCGAGTTCCATTATTTTCAGCGATCATTTATTTTTCCTTTGTTGATGAGAGGGCAGAGCAAGATGCCGATTTCTCTCATTTTGATAGGGATGACGTTTAATACATTCAACGCCATTATGCAAGGCGGATGGCTTTTCTTCTTCTCGCCGGAAAATGCATACACGATATCCTGGTTTTGGTCACCGCAGTTTATTATTGGCACCCTGTTGTTCCTATTCGGGATGGTAGTGAACCTGTATTCTGACCGTGTTATTCGCTACCTGCGCAAGGATGTGATGGACAACAACTATTACATCCCATACGGATGGACTTTTCGCAAGATCAGTTCCGCCAACTACTTCGGGGAGATTCTCGAGTGGGCGGGTTTCGCTATCCTCACGTGGTCGGTGGCTGGGGCGGTGTTCCTTTTGTGGAGCTTCGCCAATATCGTACCTCGTTCCAAAGCGGTTTATGAACGTTATACTCAGTTCTTCGGAGAAGAGTTTACGTCGTTGAAGCGCTATAAAATATTTCCGTATATTTATTAGCACTATCCCCCCCCACACGGTGCAACTGCTTTTATGGGTTTCTGAAATTCTTGTCTCTTTGAGACTGCTTAAGGAAGACTTTTATATTAAAAATATACTGTTTATAAGTAATTTTTACTGCAATAAAATGCGACTTTGAAAGTTGTATCTTTGTTCGTTTGTAAAATAGGTAATAATCAGTGAACTATATGAAGATAATTAAGATGACCCTGTTGCTGTTGATGACAGGATTTTTCACCATTCAGTTTGCTTCCGCACAGCGCACGGAGAACTTTAAGTCACCACAGTATGAGTATCAAACTGCGGTGGATTTGTTCAACAAAGAGAAGTATGGCTCAGCACAACAATACTTTAAATATGTGTATGAGAGTACCGAGGACAACCAGCACGATCTGAGAACCAATTCGTTGTTCTATCAAGGTGTGTGTGCCGCCAAACTCGACAACCAAGATGCCGGTTATCTGTTGCAAACCTTTATCGATCGCTATCCTGTGCACACTTCCGTGCCAGAAGCGCACTACTATCTTGGCCGTTTCTATTTTGCGCGCAAGAACTACAAGAAGGCCATTGCTCAGTTTGATGAAATTTACGAAACCCAAATCCAACCCGAAAATGTGCAAGAGTACCACTTCAAAAAGGGCTACTGCTATTTTATGACGGAGGATTATGATAATGCCAAGATGATGTTCCGCAAGGCTCGCGAGGAAGAAGGCCCCTATCGCGACCGCAGTGCCTACTACCTTGCCTATATGGCTTATCAGTCGGAACAATTTGATGCGGCACTCGAAGATTTTCTCACACTGAAAGACAATCCCGAATTTAAAAGCGAGGTGCCCTATTTCCTTACACAAATCTATTTCAACGAAGAACAATATGACAAAGTGTTGGAAGTCGCTCCTGAAATCACTACGCCGAAAGACAAAAACCAGGCGCAAGTGGTGCGATGTGTCGCTTTGTCATATTATAACCTTAACCAGTATGAAGAAGCTGCTGAACAATTCGCCAAGTTACAGAATACCAACCTGATATCTCTCGATCGTAACGACTGGTTTGCTATGGGCTTCACCGATTACCGGGTGCAACGTTACAACGAAGCAATTACCGATTTCTCTCATGCTGCCAACGACAAAAACCCCGATGCTATGACCCAGCAATGCTATTTCCTCATTGCTGACTGTTACATGAAAACGGGCCAGCGCACCCTTGCGGCACAGAGTTTCAAAGAAGCTTCCAAATACGATTTTGATGGTAGTATCAAAGAAGAATCCCTCTTCAACTATGCGAAACTGCAGTGCGAAACCTCCACAAGCCCGTTCAACAACGGAATCGAAGCTCTGCAAGATTATCTAAACCAGTACCCACACGCGCAACATAGTAGTGAAGCTTCCGAATATTTGTCACGTATCTATCTCTCTACCAAGAATTATCAAGCTGCCATTTCTTCTATTGAGAAACTTAAAACCAAAAGCCCTGCTATTTTGAAAGCTTATCAACGGTGTACTTACAATCGTGCACTGGAAATGATTAATAATAAGAACAACAAAGAAGCTATTACGCTTTTAAACAAGACGTTGTCTTCGCCTTCCGACAAGAAAGTCCATTTGGATGCCCTCTATTGGAAAGCGGAAGCGCAATACCGCAACGAACAGTTTAAGGATGCCTATTATTCTTTCCAGACTTACCAAAATGCGGATAGGTCTTCTTCCAATGAATACTATGTAAATTCTTATTATTCATTGGGTTATGCAGCTCTGAAAATGAAACGTTATCGAGATGCGGCCAATCATTTCAAAACCTATTTGAACAAGACTAAGAACACAGAAGATATTGATATTCAAGCAGATGCGTCTGCAAGATTGGCTGACTGCTATTTCATGCAGCTGGATTTGCCCAATGCCATTAAATATTATGATCAATGCGAACGCTTAGGACAGTCAAACGCTGATTATGCCGTGTATCAATTAGCGAAATGCTATGGTTACCAGAAGAATAACAACAAGAAAATACAAGCATTGGATAGACTATTGACTTCTTATCCTTCATCAAGTTACAAGGATGATGCAGAGTTTGATTTGGCGGTGACCCACCATACGCAAAACGACTATGCAAGCGCCATTTCCGCTTACAAGTCGTTCATTAAGAATCATCCCAAGAGTCAGTATATCCGTCAGGCACACACCCGTTTGGCTCAGGCATATTTGAACAGTGACAACCTGCAAATGGCCATCTCAACATACAAATACGTGGTGGAGACTTACCCGGGTTCGCAGGAAGCAAAGGACGCGCTTGCCAATTTGGAGACCATTTATACGGAAAACGGCAACACCAGCGAGTTTTTCGACTATGTACGTTCCAAGAATATGAACATCTCCGCCGACCGCAAGGATTCCATTGCTTTCAAAGCGGCCGAAACCAAGTACAACCGTGGGGATTGCGAAGCTTCGATCGCTGCATGTCAGGATTATCTGCACCAATTCCCAAACGGCTCTTTTGTGGCCAAAGCCCATTTCTACAAGGGTGAATGTGAGTACGGCATGAGACGTTACGATGACGCATTAGCTGATTATGAGGCGATTATCAAAAAGTTTAAGACCGAATATAATGTAACGGCATTGCATAAAGCTGCTTCTATATTATATAATGATAAGAAATATTCAAGGGCGTTGACTTATTTCAACAAGCTGATGGAGAACACTACGGCGGAGGATGAGGTCATTTACGCCAACAATGGTGCGATGCGTTGTGCCTACTTCTTGAAAGACTACCGTTCGGCACTTACAAGCGCCGAAAACATCATTCGTTCCAATCAACCAGACCAGGATTTGCTTTCCGAGGCATTGTTGATTGCAGGTAATTCTGCTTTGGAACTCAACGAGATATCGACGGCAAAGAGCTATTATAGTCAATTGATGCCGAAGGGAAGTAACGACCTTTGCGCCGAGGCTGCTTACCACTTGGCCGATATCGCACTCAACCATGACAAAAATTTGGCCGACTGCGAAGCCCGTGTTAAGGCAATTCTTGGCAGTGATTACTCTTCCGAATACTGGTACGCCCGCACGTTCATTCTTTACGGCGACCTCTACAAGGCCAAAGGCAACTACTTCCAAGCTCGCCACACATATCAAAGCATTGTAGATAATTACGTTGGCGACGATCTCGTGAAACTTGCTCGTGATAAAATTGCAGAAATCGATGCTTTAGAAAATTAAACATTATTCCCTGAAAGCCCTGTTAACTGATAGGTGGCGCAAGCCCCTGTAAAAAAAAATAATAACAATAGAAAATATGAAAAAAATAACGATATTAGCGATTACGATGTTGGTAGCCGGCAGTTTGCAGGCGCAGGTGGTGGACTCCGCACAATTGTTGATCAAATATGTTCCGAAGTTGACTAATTCCAACAAAATCAATCAGCAAGCAGTCATTCGCGACACCGTAGTGAGCGATGAGATGGAATTCAATTATGTTATTGCGCCAAACAAGCCGAATTTGAACTTCGCGCCCGGCGATATGCAGGTCGGAAAGCTTAATCCAGAAGTAAAAGAACGCTATTTTCGTAACTATATCAAGCTCGGTTTCGGATACCCGATTACGCCACTTGCCGAACTTTCGATGCATAATTGCCAAAACCAGAAATATTCATACGGGTTGAATTTCCACCACTTTTCGTCATGGGCCAACCCAATAGGAAAAGAACAGAAAAAGTACGCTTACGCACCTACCAGTGACACACGCGTGCAGCTGTTCTTCAACCGCATTTTCAAAGATCACACTCTCTATTCGTCAGTAGGTTATAATCACGAGTTGGCCAATCTTTACGGTTATTCTAAGGATTGGGTGCGCGAAGGCCTTTACACAAATCCCGAACATTATTACAGCAAAGAGTATCGCGACACCATTAAGAACAATTTCAACCACGTGTATGCGGAAGTCGGATTCCGCTCGAACTATACGGAAGAGGATAAACGTCTGAAAGAGGATGTGCGTGTCAACTACGATTTTTTGCACACTTATTGGAGAAATGTGGAACATGGAGTTGGTTTGCACGGTATGTTGGCGTATGATGCGAAATTTTTGAAAATATCGGGTTATCAGCATTATCAAGTGGACATCGGATTGGATTACTTCCATAATATCTGGAGCGACAGCATTCCGATGGGCACAGATGGCAGTCTGCTGAAACGTCGTACCGACAACAGTTTTATGTTTGAAATTAAGCCGACCATGCGTTTCAACATTCGCGAGTACTATCTATTATTGGGTGTCGGAGTGCCGATTGTGAACCAGTTCAATAAGACGAAATGTCCCATCTATCCGGTGGCGGAGTTACAAATGGGTCTCATTCGCAATGTGTTGAATCTTTATGTAGGTGTTGATGGCAAGAGTAAATACACTTCATTAAAGGATCTGCTTTACGAAAACCCTTACGTAAAGCCTAATATTGACACGCTGCGTTTCACCAAGTGCCAAATCAGTCTCTATGGCGGCGTGAAGGGCAAAATCACCCAGAATTTGAACTATCATATCGCGGCTCGTTACTCCTATCGTCGCGATCTGCCTTTCTATATGCTCGATACAGCCAGTTTGCTTAAGAACCAGTTCGATGTGGTGTATGCTGACAAAGGGACTGAACTTGACGTGACTGCCAGCTTGAGCTGGGAGGCCATCAACCATCTTTACCTGACCTTGAATGCTCGTTATCACGACTTCTTCTTCCTTGAAGGTTACGATTGGTTTGGCTCCGATATCATAACAGGAGGCAAGCCACTTTATATTCCGCGTTGGGAAATCGGTTTCGAGGGCAAATACATCCTGAACAACAAGTTCATCTTCACCGCGAATGCGAAGGTGGGCTTCGATCGCTGGGCAGTGGTGCCAACTTGGTCTCAATACGTCGATGAGTATGGAAACCCTATCGGTTCCACCTTTATCGATTACATACTTGAAAATGACATTCGACACCCTAAAGGTTCTGTTGTTAATGTTAAACCTGTACTGAACTTCGGTCTTGGATTTGAGTATCTGATTACCAAACAGTTCACGGCATTTGCCAATATCAACAACATCGGCTGCCAGTATGCTACGAACTATTACGGCTTTAATAACTTCGGTATTAACGCAATTGTTGGTATAACATATTCGTTTGGTAATGAAGCTATTAAACCCATGAAGAAGAAATCCACTACTAAATCTTAATGAATATGGCACGTCGTATCTTTAGTCTGTTATTATTGATAGTGTTGATTTGCACTGGTTGCACGGATACCTATCACGAAACAATTCCATATAAGAAGGTTGATTTCACAATCTATCCAAATGATCCGATGTATTGGCGTCTCAACACGTATGGAGGATACGAATATTTCACCGGAGGGGTGAGCGGCATTGTGGTGTTTCGGCTCGACGAGTGGCATTTTTATGCATACGACCGAGCCTGTTCCCACGATTGGCAAAACATCGATTCTTGGATTTGGGTACATCCGAACGGTATCATGTTGATAGATTCGCTTTGCGGTTCCACATTCAATATCTTGGATGGTTCGGTCATCACCGGACCAGCGCATCTGTCTCTTCGGCAATACTATACGGTGTATGACGGTGCGCGTCTTCGGGTTTACAGTTGATACGACCCGAAGTATAATTTAAGGACATGGTTTTTTAAGGGACGTGGTTATTCACGTCTCTTAATTTTTAAATGGTATATATTTTTATAATGTATAATAATATATTATGATGTTAATTTTTTTTTGAACAAATAAAGGTTTAAAGAAAATCGTATTGAAAAATTTTATACTTTTGCAAGCTTATTATAGAGTGGATAAAAGTTTAATGTTTAATATAAATTAATGGCTATGATTAAAAAATTACTCGCAACTTTAGGAGTAATCATCCTTTTCACAGGTGCGGCATTTTCGCAGAGCCGAATTCAAGGTAAAGTAGTGGACCAAACGAACTCTCCGTTGGCTTTCACGAAAGTGTTCTTGAAGGTTGGTGATCGTGTTGTCAACTTGGCAACAGCCGACCAAAATGGTGATTACCAGATGTTCAACGTCGAAGCCGGAACATACGATCTGGTCGCGGATGCACAGATGACTTGTAGAAAATCCCTCAAAAAGGAGAAAGTCGAAGTGCCTTCCAACCAGGTGATGTTCATCGATTTCGAGATTGACTGTACATCAGATGTCCAGGAGGTCGTGATTATATACGAACCCCCGGTGTTTACACAAGATAACACGACATCAGCCAGTCGTATTACGGGTGAAAACATCCGTACAACTCCTGGTCGTTCAGTGACGAGCGCATTGGCCAACCTGGAGGGTGTCTCCTCTGTGGATGGTGCCATGACCAGTGTCCGTGGTAACCGTTCCGATGGTCAACAGACAATCGTCGACGGTATGCGTGTCCGTGGCGGTACAGGCGTTTCCATGTCTTCCATCGAGGAAGTCCAGTTGATCCAAGGTGGTGTACCTGCCGAATATGGTGACGGTACCTCTTTTACGGTCATTACCACCAAACAAGCCCCGAAAGAGTTCAACGGTTCTGTCGAGCTTCGTGGATCCATCGACGGTTACAACAACTTCTTGGCCGCTGTTTCTGTGACTGGTCCCCTGTTGAAAGGCAAGACGAGAAACGACCCGACCCGAATCGGTTTCTTGTTCAGCGGTGAGGTTTCCTACACTCACGACGGTGCTCCGGCTCGTGGCGGCACATGGGTTGCAAATGACGATGCTCTTCAAGCCATCATTGACAATCCTCTTCGTTATAGCGCATCTGAGTTCGGTGTTTACTATCAAGAAGCTGCTTACCTCACCAGCGAATCCTTCCACAAGGAGCGCGTGAGAAAGAACGCCGGTTCTTGGGATTATCTCGGACAGCTCAAACTTGACTTTATCTTGGGTAAAAAACACAATATGAAGTTGACCCTCAGCGGTTCTTACGAATATGGTATTGGTAAATCTTGGGGTTCTACATACGCTCTGTTTGACGGTGCCAACAACCCCATTTCCTCCTCCAGTAACACTCGTCTGAACGCTCGTTTCACTCACCGTGTGGTGACAAACGACACCGCTACCCTGAAAAACTTGACATACGAACTCAACGCTTCTTATATCCACAATGCCGGTGAGTCTTATGCAGCTCAACATAAAGACCGTATTTTCGAATATGGTTATGTGGGCCAGTTTACAACCCATAAACAAAAGAGTTATCAATACCAGGATGAACTTACGCTTGTCGATCCTGAAACAGGCGAAGAATTTACTATTTACGGTGTTAATGAGTTCCAAGGTTGGTACGACTCTTTGGTCACCTTCCAAATTAACCCCAAATATAACGTCAACCCGATTTTGTCTCAATATACTCTGAACTTCATTGAACAATTCCCAGTGGAGACTATTAATGACTACTTTGGTGGTGCCATTCCTTATGACCTCTCTCTGTATCAACAGTTTGGTGCTTTGAGAAATGGTGACTCCCCTGACATGGTTTACTCTATGTACTATGCTCCCGGCACAGTGCTCGGTGGTTATAGCAAATCCACTATGGATCAAATCGGCTTGAAGGCCAGCATCGCCATGAACATCCAAAAGCACGAGTTGAAGTTCGGTTACGACTTCGAGAAACTGACTTATCGTGGCTACGGTCTCGCACCTTCCTCTTTGTGGACCCTCATGCGTAACGAAGCTAACTCTCACATCGGTGAGTTGGATAAAGAGCACTGGATTCTCAATGACGATGGCCAGAACATTTGGGTTGACTACAATCGTTTGATCAGCATCGACGACCAGACCGCTTTCGACAGAAACTTGCGTGAACACCTCGGACTTGATCCTAACGGTGATGATTGGTTGGATATCGACAACATGTCTCCCAGCACTTTTGATATCGGCATGTTCTCCGCTGAGGAACTCCTCATGGGTACCTCTTCCGGTACAAACCCCTTGGTGAGCTACTATGGTTATGACTACACCGGTAAGAAATACAACAAGAAAACCTCAATTGAAGACTTCTTCAACAACGTGGGTTCTGATGGTCAAAAGACTTACAGCATCGGTGCTTACGAACCTATTTACATGGCATTTTATATCCAAGATAAATTCGCTATCAACTCCTTGCTGTTCAACGTAGGTTTGCGTGTTGACCGCTTCGACGCCAACCAATCTGTGTTGAAAGACCCGTATTTGTTCCGTGAAGCTTACACCGTTGGTGATTTGAAGAAAATCAACAGCAGCTTGAGCGACAAATTCGTGAGCAACGCCGGAGACGATTGGGTGGTTTACTATCAAGGCAACGACACCTATTTGAGTGAAGCAGACATTGCTGGTGACAACCAAATGTACACCTCCATCGTGGGTTATCGTAGTGGTGATACTTGGTATAATGCTCAAGGTCAAGAGGTTGATAACCCTGAGACGGATCTTTCACTCAGCGTGAACGGACCTATCCTCAAAAATGAGATTGATCAGATGAATTCCATCACGAAAGTGGAAGCTGGTGCATTCACCGACTACAAAGCTCAATGGTCTGTGATGCCTCGTATCTCCTTCTCATTCCCGGTGAATGATAATTCTTTGTTCTATGCCCACTATAATATTATTACCTCTCGTCCTACCAACTTGCAGATTTCTCCAGTGGATTACCTGTTCATCTCCAAACGCAACTCTGCTAACGACATTATCAACAACCCCAACATGAAACCGCAACAGAGTATCGACTACGAAATCGGTTTCCGTCAGAAAGTGGGTGCTAAGTCCGCTATCAGTATCAGTGCTTACTATTCAGAGAAACGTAACCAAATCCAAGCTTACCGTTTCTCCGGTGCATATCCGAACACTTATTATTCTTATCAGAACATCGACTTCGGTACCGTTCAAGGTTTTACCTTCTCATACAGAATGAATAGAACCAAGAATGTTACCCTTTCTGCTAACTACACCTTGCAGTTCGCAAAAGGTACTGGTTCAAGCAGCCAATCACAGTTGGCTATTATCCAAGCAGGTCAGCCTAACTTGAGAACTTTGACCAATCTCTCCTTCGACCAACGTCACAGAATCGGTATCAACCTTGACTATCGTTTCGGTAGTGGCCAAGATTATAAGGACAACAATGGTCCTATCTCCCAAAAGATTGTGAAAGATGAGAACGGCAACGAAACTGTGAAGGAAATCGAATGGTTAGCTAACACTGGTTTCTCTCTCTTGTTCTCTGCTGCTTCAGGTACTCCTTACACTCGTTCCAGCACTCCTTATTCTAATATCGTGGCTGGTACGAACTCCACACTCGCCGGTACCATTAACGGTTCTAACATGCCTTGGCAATATCAAGCCGACTTACGTATCGACAAGACCTTCATGTTCAACTTCAACAAGAACAAGAAGGACGAGAATGGCAAGACAAAAGCTGCCAAGATTGGTTACCTGACCGTTTATGTTGATATCCAGAACCTCTTCAATTTCAAAAACATTATTTCAGTCTATGACTACACTGGTAACCCCGACGATGATGGTTATCTGTCAGCAGCTGCTTACCAACAGCAAATCAACTCTCAAATCTATGTGCCTTCTTATATTAACTACTATGAAATGAGAGTTCAGAACCCGTATAATTACAGTCGTCCTTTCCGTGCTAGTTTAGGTATTCAATTCGGCTTTTAATCAATAGAAAAAAATATAAGATATATGAAAAATATTAAACAAATTTTCTGCTTGACACTTCTTATCGTGTTCGTGATGACCGGGTCATTGCGTGCCGAAAAAGTTAAAGGAGTGGTTAGAAGTTCTTCCTCACCGAAGGCGGAATCTGCTACCTGTCTTCCTGCAAGTAGCTCCAATGAGTTGACGGTGAACAATGTACGCGCCTATATCGAAACAGGTGGTACAATGTGGTTCAAGGAGGTCGCCGAATATGAGGTACCGAAAGGCTCTGGTATGACTTCCATGTTCTGCGCTGCATTGTGGATCGGTGGCCGTGACTCCAACGGTCAGCTGAAATTAGCCGCTGTGCGTTTCAGACAGGTTGGTGATGACTATTGGACTGGTCCTTTGAAACTGACGGGTGCCAGCACCACACAGTCTATGTGTATCAAGTTTGATAAGCACTTCAAAATCACCCGCGCCGAGGTTGACGAGCATATAGCTAGTCACAACACCTCTGGTTATGTGATGCCTGCAAGTATCGCTAACTGGCCGGCACACGGTGATGAAGGTTATTCCTATTATCTGGCTCCTTTTAAAGATGTGAATGATAATGGTATTTATGACCCTGAAAATGGTGACTACCCTTACTATGACATTAATAATGACCTCTGTCCTTGGACTGAAGACAATATCGCTCGCGCTGCTCAGCACGCCCTTCCAAGAACTCCTGAGGATTTGTTGTACTACGGTCCTGATTGGCAAAACTCCAATGGTATGATCTACGCCGACCACGTGTTGAAGGGAGATGAGACCCTCTTCTGGATCTTCAACGATAATGGTGGTCCGCACACCGAATCTCAAGGTCAGGCTATCGGTCTTGAAATTCGTGGTCAGGCGTTCGGCTTTGCTACTAATGATGAACTTAACAACATGACTTTCTACTCCTATGAGATTATCAACCGTTCTACTTATAGCTTGACGAACACTTACTTCTCACAGTGGGTTGACCCCGATTTGGGTTATGCTTATGATGACTATGTGGGTTGTGATGTAAATCGTGGATTGGGTTATTGTTACAATGGTTCCAACGTTGATGGTTCCGGCCAAAAATGGGCTTACGGTGACCAACCCCCTGCAGTCGGTGTTGACTTCTTCCAAGGACCTTACATGGATCCTGATGGAATTGATAACCCGAAATTCTATGCAGACAGTGCTTCTGAAAACGGCTATTGCGACAAATTCCTTAAGAGTTCACATGAACTTGACCAAATGGCCATTAACGGTGTGAACTTCGGTGATAGCATTGTCGATAACGAACGTTTCGGTATGAGAAGATTCGTGTATCACAATAATGACAACAGCGTCACAGGTGACCCGAGAGTTGCTTTTGAGTATTATAATATGTTGCAAGGTATTTGGAAAGATAACTCCAAGATGCGTTATGGTGCAAATGCACACACCTCCAATGGTGCAACCGGCCCAGAGTGTGACTTCATGTTCCCTGCTTTGACCGATGTTTGTAATTGGGGTACTAAGGGACAATATGTTGATCACGTGGCCTTCGGTAATGGTAATGCAGATGGCTGGACGGAGGCAAACGTGGGTAACGCTCCTTACGACCGTCGTTTCATGCAGTCTGCAGGTCCCTTCACCTTGAAACCGGGTTCTGTGAACTACATCACGGTGGGTATTCCATGGGCTCGCGCCGCCCAAGGTGGTGCTCAAGCATCAGTTGAACTTTTGAAACGTGCCGACGACAAGTGTCAGTCTCTGTTTGAGAACTGTTTCAAGACTCTTGATGGTCCTGACGCTCCCGATGTCACTATCCGCGAGTTGGAGAATGAGCTCATCCTCTTCATCTCGAATAACGATCCTACCAAAAATAATTACCACGAGACTTATACCGAAATCGATCCTCAGATTCCAAGAACGCTTGAAACAACCGTTTATGTGGCTCAAACCGATTCAATCTTCACCTATACGCAGGATAGTCAACCTGATACTATTATTCAAACTTATACTGTTCCTCAAGTAATTATCGATACTTTGACCAACGAACAACGTTCATACAAGTTTGAAGGTTATCAGATTTATCAATTGGCTAACTCTTCTGTCAGCGTTACCGATTTGAATGATGCAAACAAAGCTCTTCTCGTGGCTCAATGCGATATTCAAAATGGTGTTGGCCAACTTGTGAACTGGATTTACAACGATGCTATCGGTACTTCAGTGGCTACTGAAATGGTTAACGGTGGTGATCATGGTATTTCCCACTCTTTCAGAATCACAGAAGATAAGTTTGCTACTGGTACGAACAAAATTCTTGTCAATCATAAGGAATACTATTTCCTCGTGTTGGCATACGGTTATAACGAATATAAACATTTCAGTCTGGACGCCGATAACCTTGATGGCCAACAAGCCACTTATCTGGCAGGTCGTAGAAACATCAAGGTAACGGTGGGCACTCCTCACAAACCCATTGAAAATATCCTCAACTGCAAGTATGGTGATGTTCCTATGATTACTCGTATTGAGGGTCAAGGTAACGGTAGTTTGTATTTGGATATGACTGACGAGTCCCGTGATTTGATTTTGGCTAACAATGTTTATAACAATGTTCAATACAAGAACAACTACGGTCCTCTGAACGTCCAAGTGATTGACCCGTTGAAGGTGAAACCTTGGGATTATACCATCAGATTCATGCAAAACAGCATAAGCGAGGATGTAAATGACAGTACGATGTGGCAACTGGTTATTTCTGACGAAGTGAGCGACAGAGAACTCATTGACAATGATATTTACACGATTGTTGAAGGTGACACCGTTCCCACTCGCGCCGCAGTCTCTGCTATGCCTATTAGCATGACTAATGAACAACTGTTCCTCGAACTCGGTATTTCTGTTTCCATAAACAATGCACAATTCAAAACTTATGTACAGTCTTTGGATTCTTATATTAAGGATAATGGTGGTTATAATTATGTGAATAATTCTAAATTCACACAACCTGATGCATTAGGCTCTAACATCACTTTTTCCAATGATATTCCGTGGTTAGGTGGTGTTCAGGATGTGGAAGGTGATTATCCTGCCAACTGGATTCGTTCTGGTCAACAGACTGCTGCCAACAAGTGGGAATGTAACTCTGTACAAGAAGGTGCTGAATGCGACTACATGAAATGGCGTGCCGAGGACTTCCACACTATTTTCCAATCACCTGATGGCAACGGCAACACTGAACCTGTTCGTGGATTTTTGGATGCTAACCAACAATTTGAAGATATGGTATATGGTACTTGGGCTCCATACGTGTTATCATCTCCTTATGATGGCGGTCCTAAGGCTTGGATTCTGCAACAAGATGTTGTTAGCGGAACCGCTCCACCTAACAATATGTATTACGACTTTAAAGCTCTGACTGCTATCCCGAACTTGGCTAGTTATAACCAGACAATGACGAACCTTTATTCTGTTGATATCGTCCTCACTCCTGATAAGAGCCTTTGGACTCGCGCGCTGGTGTTAGAATCCGGTTCTGCTGAGGTTGGTAGCGATATGATTATTAACCAAGAATTTAATGGAACTACTTACCATAATATCCGTCACGAACCTAAGACTTGTCCTTCCGTTGACAAAGACGGTAATCCGGATAATTCAGGTACTACTGGTTTCGGTTGGTTCCCTGGTTATGCCATCAACGTGGAAACAGGTGAGCGTTTGAACATCATGTTCGCTGAAAACTCCTTGGATACGTTCAACAATGGTAATGACATGTTGTTCAATCCTACAAATGTTTATGCATATCTCAAGGATTACCAAGCCGATACGTTAATCTTGGATGAAGCTGGTAAGCCAGTTGCTATCAATGCAGCTACTTTCAATGGTTGGCGTGATTATTACGGTTTGGAAATGGGTGAACCTTTGAATGGCGGTCGTCACTATGTGTATGTAGTTAGCAGCTCTGGCAATACTGCGAACACCTTCTATCGTCTTAACAGACAGAGAAACTACAACGACTCATATCAAACTGTCACCGCAGCAGGTGTTACTCATGGTAATGTTTTCGTAGGCAGCGATGGTGTAAGCTATCCTTACTATGAATGCGGTCCGTATGACGAATGTAAGTGGTTGAACGAGAAGTTTAAGACTGTCACTTCTGAGACGAACTTGAATGCTACTGCTCGTAAAGCGAGAAAGATGCAGATCTTCAATAACGTGATGTGGACCAGTATTCCGATGCCTGCCTACATGTTTGAAGACCAGTGGCTGTCATCCGATGCTACCATCCAATTGCGTGTTGCACGTCCTTACATGAGATACTCTTCTCGTTGGTATGACGATCCTTCACAATCACCTAACGCTGCTCTGAACAACGGTTTCCCGATGTATCAGTTCACAACGAAGAATATCGCTCCTGAAAAGGTTGAGGCTCATCCTGAAAGCGTCTCTAATCTTTTGAATGAAATTAACATTGTTCCAAACCCATACCATGGATATTCTATGTATGAGCATGGTGCTTTGGAAAACTATGTTCGAATTGTGAATCTCCCGGCTCGTTGTACGATTTCTATTTACACGGTGAATGGTACTTTGATCAGAACGCTTACCCACGGTAGTGATGCTACCTCATACGTTGAATGGGATCTGAAGAACCACGCCAATATCCCGATTGCCAGCGGCGTGTATATCATCCACGTCAATGCTCCTGGTTATGGCGAGCGTACTTTGAGATTCTTCTGCAATATGCGTCCTACAGACTTGAATGGTTTCTAAAATTATTAATCTAAAAATTCAGAGAATATGAAAAATCTATATAAATCATTAATAATTTGTACAATTATCGCTCTCCTATCTGCAAGTACCGTTCCGGTATTTGCAGGTAACAGAGACCGTTCCGGTCAAGCTGGTGCATCTCATCTGCTGATAGATCCATGGGCACGTACATCTGGTTTGGCTGGTGCTGGCGTGGCTGAAGTACGTGGTTTAGAGTCCGTCTTTACCAATGTGGCCGGTCTTACTGGTGTACGAAATATGGAACTGAGTTTTAATAGAACTCAGTATCTTGTTGGCTCTAATTGTGGTATCGCCCTTAACTCTTTCGGTGTTGCCAAGAAGTTAGGCAAAAAGAAAGATTTCGGTGTACTTGCCGTCTCTTTCTTCTCCCAAAGCTTCGGTGACGTTCAAATTACAACTAACGATCAGCCCGAAGGTGGTCTCGGTGTTTTCAGCCCTACACTGACTTACATCGGATTGCATTATGCGAAGTCTTTCAACAACTTCATTAAGGGTGGTATCAGTGTTAAAATCATCAACGAACGTATCTCCGACTCCAGAGCCACAGGTTTCGCCATTGATGCAGGTGTCCAATACGTGACTGGCAAGTTTGAGAACTTTAAGATTGGTGTCACATTGAAGAATATTGGTCTGCCTATGAGCTATAAGGGCGATGGTCTTTCAGTTCGCGCACGCATTAGTGAACAAGACTTCGATCAAACGCTTGAAATGCGTTCTGCAGAATTTGAAATGCCGTCTCTTCTTTCCATCGGTGTTTCTTACGACCTTCTGTTCTTCGGGGGCGAATATGCTGAAATGACTAAAGAAGAGCTGGCTGGCGAAGGCCTCACACGTGACGACGCTGAGCATAGAATCACCTTCGCAGGCGCTTTCACTGCAAACTCTTATACTAGAGACGTTTTCTCTCTGGGTATTGAATACGGTTTCAGAAACATCTTTATGGTTCGCGCCGGTTATGCACTTGAGAGCGTCTCAAGGGGTGCAGCTTCTGACATTAACGAAACTGCTGCTATCCTCTTCAACAGCGAGACATTCTTTGCTGGTCCTTCCGCAGGTGCTTCTGTTTTGATTCCTCTCACGAAAGAGCGTAAAAATCACAAAATTGGTCCGAGAATTTATCTCGATTACGCTTATAGATTTACCAACAAATGGGGCGGTAATCACTACATGGGCATAAAGGTCACATTGTAACAGATTTATCATTTATTGTATATCTCAAATAGAAGAGACTGTCCAAGTCTCTTCTATTTTGTGTAAAATTAGTACCGAATTATGGAAGATGTTAAGTATTATACGCAGGAGGGTTTAGATGCCCTTAAGCGTGAATTAAGTCAGTTGGAAGCGGTCGAACGCCCGAAGATTTCACAAGCTATTGCTGAGGCGCGTGATAAAGGCGACCTTTCCGAAAATGCCGAATATGATGCGGCTAAGGAAGCCCAAGGTCTTCTTGAACTGAAAATTGCCAAACTGAAAAACCTGATAGCCAAGGCTCGGGTACTGGACGAATCCAAGATAGATGTTTCCAAGGTTCTGATTTATTCAATTGTTAAAATCAAGAATATGCGAAATAATGCGGAGATGACTTATACGATTGTCCCCGAGTCCGAATCGGATCTTAAAGGCGGTAAAATCTCCGTTTCCAGTCCTATTGCCAAGGCTCTTATCGGCAATTCAAAAGGTGATGTGGTAGCAGTTCAAGCACCCGCTGGTGTTATGGAATTCCAAATTTTAGAAATTTCCCGTTAATTTTATTCTTATGGAAGAGACCATTTTTACTAAAATCGTTAAAGGAGAAATTCCTTGTTATAAAATCGCGGAAGACGAGCGTTTCTTTGCTTTCCTCGATATCTCCCCGTTAGCCAAAGGTCATACATTGGTTATCACCAAGTTGCAGAATGATTATATTTTCGATTTGGACGATCAGACGCTCGGTGATATGATGATTTTCGCAAAGAAAGTGGCGAAAGCAATGAAAAAGGTGTTGCCCTGTCAGCGCATCGGTGTGGCGGTGATTGGCATTGATGTTCCTCACAACCATATTCACCTCGTTCCCATCAATGGAGTAGGGGACCTCGATTTCAAAGCGCCGCGTGTCCAACTCACCAAAGAGGAGTTTGCAGATATCGCTGCTAAGATTTCCGCTGCCGTTCAATAATCATATATTTCAGGTGGCACACTATTGCGCCACCTGATTTGTTTTTAAAATCGAATGTTATGAAAATAATAGGAATTACGGGAACGTTAGGCGCTGGTAAAGGCACTATAGTCGATTATCTTACAGAACATTACGGCTATAGACACTATTCCGTACGTGGCTATCTCATTGAGGAGGCCCAACGTCGCGGAATGGAGTTGAATCGAGATACTTTCGTGGTAGTGGCCAATGATTTACGTGCTAAACACAGCCCTTCTTATATTACGGATCAGCTATATCTTCAAGCTGCAGAGAATGGTGAAAACGCCATCATTGAGAGTGTTCGCACCCCTGGCGAAGTGGAATCCCTGCGTCAACATAAACACTTTCTTCTTTTTGGAGTAGATGCAGATCCTAAAGTTCGCTATGAACGCATCGTGAGCCGAGGTTCAGAAACAGATCAAGTCTCATTCGAGACCTTCATCGCCAACGAAGAGCGTGAAATGTCCTCCACAGACCCGAATCATCAAAATATTGGTCGTTGTATGCAAATGGCTGATTATATCTTTATGAACAACGGCGATTTTGAGGACCTTTACCAACAAGTAGAAGAGGTGATTCATCATCTCGAAACAGATGCCGAGCCATCATGATTTAATAAGGGCTGCCGGATTTTTAATGAGTAATTGCCAAATAATTTTAGGTGGGACTTTTAATAATGTGTAAAACAGGTGGGACTTACCGACAGCCCTTTTTTCTATAATTTCAATGTGCAAAGATACAATTTTTTTCATACAAAAATTATATTAAAAATAATTTTTTTATAATCATAATTTAACAAACAACTCTTAAAAAACGCACTTAATCACTAAATAAGTCAAAATGACGCAAGAAGAGCTTATTTTATCAGAACTTAACGATCAACAACAGGTGGCTGTCACCCAAACTGACGGCCCAGTCATGGTTTTGGCGGGTGCTGGATCTGGCAAGACAAGGGTGCTAACCTATAGAATTGCCTATATGTTGGCGGTGAAAAATATCAGTCCCTACCGTATTTTGGCTCTTACATTCACAAATAAGGCCGCTGCGGAGATGCGGGAACGTATCATTCAGTTGGTGGGCGGTGAATTAGCCAAGGCTGTCACTATGGGAACTTTCCACTCCGTTTTCTATCGGATTCTTCGTGCCGAAGCCGAGAAGGTGGGTTTAGGCAACAACATTACGATATACGACACTGATGATGCAAAGTCATTGATTAAGAGTATTGTCAAAGAGATGGGATTAGATCCGAAGCAATATACACCAGGATTTATCTTGTCACGTATCTCAATGGCAAAATCCAGTCTGCTTTCAGCACAAGAGTATGCCGACAATCCAGAAATTCAAGCGGCGGACCGCATGTCGAACAAGCCGATGATCTCGCAGATTTTCGCCAAGTATAACGACCGTCTGCACAAGGCTAACGCAATGGATTTCGATGATTTGCTCTATTTCATGAACGTTTTATTGCGCGATTCGCCAGAAGCCCTCTTCAAATATCAAAATCGTTTCAATTTTATCTTGATTGACGAGTATCAGGACACTAACTATGCGCAATATTTGATTATCAAAAGGTTGGCGGCACTTAACCAGAATATCTGCGTGGTGGGCGATGATGCACAAAGCATTTACGGCTTCCGCGGTGCCGACATCCAGAACATCCTCAACTTCAAGCGCGACTATCCAGCCACGCGCATCTTCAAGCTGGAACAGAACTATCGTTCCACGCAAAACATCGTGAATGCAGCCAATGCCGTTATCGCTCACAATAAAGACCGTATGCCCAAAGAGGTGTGGACGGAAAATGCAGAAGGTCCTAAGATAGAAGTAATTAGAGCTGCTTCTGATTTGGAGGAGGCCAATGAGATTGCCAACAAAATCTTTGAGACACAAATGCGAGAACACGTTGAGAACCGTCAGTTTGCGATTCTGTACCGTACCAACACTCAGTCGCGAGCGTTGGAAGAGGCGATGGTCAAGCGGCATATCCCGTATAAGATATTCGGCAGTATTTCTTTCTATAACCGTAAGGAAATCAAGACACTATTGGCATATTTCCGGTTGGTTATCAACCATTACGACGAGGAGTCGCTGCGGAGGGTGATTAATTTCCCAATGCGGGGCATTGGCGACACTACGGTGGCGCGGGTGGCGGCCACAGCACAAGAGGCACGCGTTCCGATGTGGGATGTCGTGGAATACCCCGAAAACTATAATACAGGATTGAACGGACCCACAATGGCTAAAATGCGCGATTTTGCCGCATTAATCAGCGGTTTCTCCGCCCAATTGACCACCAAAGATGCTTACGATCTGGGAATGCAAATCTTTTCCAAGACAGGATTCGCCCAAGCTTTGAATGAAAATGTGGAAGAAAAGGAGCGCGTGGAACATGTGAATGAGTTACTCAACGCTATGCAAAGTTTCACTAAACGTGAACCAGAAAATATTCTCAACGAAGAGACTGGCGAGATGTTAGAGACCTATTTCCCGTCGCTCGATCAGTATATGCAGTCCGTTTCTTTGCTGGATGAGAGAGATTTGAACAAGGGAGAAGGCGACGAGGAGCAAAATGTGGTGAAGTTGATGACAATCCATTCTGCCAAGGGTTTGGAGTTCGATTACGTATTTGTTTCCGGAATGGAGGAGAACCTCTTCCCCTCTTCTTTGAGTTTGGATTCGCGGCATGAAATGGAAGAAGAGCGGCGGTTGTTCTATGTTGCACTCACTCGTGCACGTAAACAGGTATTCCTTACCATGGCGATGTCCCGTTTTCAGTACGGGCAGCGTAGGCCATGCGAAGCCAGCCGATTCATGGAGGAGATTCCCATCCGTTTCTTGAAGGTTACGCAGAAGGCATCCGAAGGTAGTGGTTTATTTGGGCGTTCATCGTCAGAATCTTCCTCGGGTTCGTTCCGTTTTAATTCAGGAACTCGCTCTACATCAGTTGGTTATAATAGAGAAATTAAAAAATCGGAACCTGCCGCGCCCCGTCCGGTGATGAAGACGAAAACCGAAGTGCAACTTGACCAAATCGGCGACTTGGCGGCTCCTGAGTCGATACTTCCTGGCGTGCGCGTTTATCATAATAAGTTCGGATTCGGTCGTGTGGACTCTGTTTCGGGTGCCGGACCGGATGCTCGTGCCGTGGTTGTATTCGATACCGTTGGCAGTAAAACCTTAGTTTTAAAATTTGCTAAATTGTTGATACCCAAATAATAAAATATGCAATTCAGAACAATAATCCCTGCTCCTCAATATCCATTCCTCATTCGGGAGGATGATACTGTGATGTTAATGGGCTCTTGTTTCTCCGACAATATGGGCCATTATTTCGACACGCATCGTTTTGATGTGTGTTCCAACCCATTCGGAGTGCTGTTCAACCCCATTTCCATCGACCGTGCGCTACGTTTCATGCTCCAGCCTGATCTCTTCGACAAGAACCGTTATTTTTATAAATATCGTGATTTGTGGGTGAGTTTTGCTCATCATGGACGCTTTTCCAAGGAAAATTATGAGGATTTTGAAGCTAATATAGACAGAAATCTACAACATAGTTCGGTTTTTTTGCGTAAAACGCATTATCTTTTCGTCACTTTTGGTACTGCCTTTTGCTATAAGTTTATCCCGCGAGATCTGATTGTTTCCAACTGCCATAAAATTCCTAACCATCAGTTCGATAGAATCAGATTGGATGTTAAAAAGATAGTGTCTCAATGGAATACGACCTTGTTGATGTTAAGGGAGGCTTGTCCTGACATGAAAGTGGTTTTCACGGTGAGTCCGGTGCGTCACCTTGGCGACGGTGCACACGAAAATGCATTAAGCAAGGCCACATTACTGCTTGCCGTGGAAAAATTAGTGGATAATGATTATACCTATTATTTTCCAGCGTATGAATATTTGATGGACGATCTGCGCGATTACCGATTCTACGCAAAAGATCTATGTCATATTAATGATTTGGCAATCAGTTATTTGGAAGAAAGATTAGCCGAGTCTTTCTTCTCTCCTGAAACTATTGAGCGGATGATGGAAATTGAAAAAGAAAATCGTTTTCTGAACCATCGGAAGTTCAGGTAGGCTTTGCGTCTTTTATTTTTCGTATTTTTGCAGTCTCGTAATCAATAGAGTTATGAAATTATTCATGCGAAATATTCTCTTCGGGTTGTGCTTTTTGGTACTTTCCGTGCCCTTTTTTGGGTGTAGAAATCAAGAAAAGTACTCTATTATCCCGTATATCGAGTTTGTTTCTTTGGAGAAGATAGATAATGGTACCGGTCATGACAGTCAGGCGGAACTCACGCTCTATTTTCATGATGGAGACGGAGATGTAGGTTTGGACGAAACCGACAAAAATCCTGTTTTTGCAGTGGATTCACCCTATTATTACAATCTTTTCATTGATTTTTACGAAAAACAGCATGGAGAATGGGTTAAATTGGAATTTCCGACCCCATTACATGCGCGGGTGCCCCATTTGAGCAACGACGTTCCCGAATCCATTGAGGGTAAGCTCTCTATTGTCACATACATTAACAATCCTATGTCGCCGTATGATACAGTTCAGCTATCTTGCTACTTGGTTGACCGTGCATTACATCACAGCGACACCGTTTTCACACCTGAAATAATTGTGCAAAAATGAAGATAACAGACAAAGTTAAAGAATTGATAGCGTTAACATTACGCGAAGATATTGGCAACGGAGACCATTCTTCGCTTTCCTGCATTCCAGCGGATGCGCAGGGAGATATGAAACTGCTCATTAAACAAAACGGTGTGCTTGCCGGTGTGGATGTAGCGCGTGAAGTGTTGCGTCAGGTGGATGAGAATATCCAGATGGAGCTGTTACTTCCGGATGGTACGCAAGTGCGTAAGGGAGATATCGCTTTCACGCTGCACGGTTCGTCACGCAACATGCTGACAGCGGAACGTACGCTTCTCAACTTTATGCAACGAATGAGCGGAATTGCTACGACAACCCGCGAATACGTTGATTTGGTGAAAGATACAGATGTTATCTTGCTTGATACACGCAAGACGACCCCAAATATGCGCATTTTCGAAAAGTATGCCGTGACGGTTGGCGGAGCGCAGAACCACCGCTTCGGTCTTTACGATATGATGATGTTAAAAGACAATCATATCGATTTTGCAGGTGGCATAGAAAAAGCTATTGATGCAGCTAATAAATATTTGAAAGATAATAATTTACAATTAAACATTGAGATTGAAACCCGTAGTTTGGACGATGTGGCGCGGGTATTGAAGCACGGTGGTGTGCAGCGCATAATGTTTGACAACTTCACTCCTGATCAAATTCGCGAGGGCGTGAAAATGGTGAATCACCAAGTTGAGACGGAAGCTTCTGGTGGTATTGTGCGCGAAACTCTGCACGATTATGCCGTTACGGGAGTGGATTTCATTTCCGTAGGTGCGTTCACTCACCATATCAATAGCTTGGATATGAGTCTTAAATCATTGATATAAAATTTGTTAAATCGATAGTCTTCACTTACAACGAATCAATAATGAAACACTGGATTCGAATAATAATGTTGAAGTTCCAACAGTGGAGTAGCGATTTGGAGCGAATCCCGGGATTTGGCAAGTGGGTGAAGAAGTCCAAAGAAATTACGTTACCAGGACTTCAGAAGGTTCCTTTGTACGATGTGATGCGATTCTTTGGTCAGTCCTTAAGCAAAGGAGTGGTTTTCCAGCGCGCAGCGGCCATTACCTATCGTATTTTCGTAGCGGTGATTCCTATGATTATCGCGCTTTTTTCTGCTATCGCTTTCCTTGGCGAAAACTTCCGTAACACCATTATTTCAATGCTGGAGTCCATTGTGCCGCCATACGTATGGCCATCGGTTTCAGGCATCATTACAGATGTGGTGATGCGCCAGAACGGAACATTGTCGTCGTTCATGTTCATCATTGGTATCTATTTTACCATTGTATGCATCAATGGCATTTTGGTGGCGATGACTTCATCGTATTTCATCGTGGATAAGCGTACATTCCTGAAACAGATTGTGTTAAGTGCCGGATTGATGATGTTGACATTCATCATTATTGTTTTTGTGGCCGCATTTTTCATTTTGGCTTCCTTCGCGATGCGATATGTACATACCCATTTTGGGAACAATCCCGAATTATATACTTTTTTGGTGCATTTTGTGAAATGGATTTTGGTTTATGCTGCTATTTATTTCTTAATCAGTATATTCTACTATTTGGCTCCAGTTAAGCGGGGGGATTACCGGTTTTTTTCCGCAGGTTCCTCCACTTGCACCATTCTGTTAGTGCTATTATTGTGGATAATTAATTTATATTTCTCCAATTTCAATAATTATAACCTTATTTACGGGTCTTTAGGAGCTGTTTTTGCCATTTTGTTGTGGATAAACTGGAGTTCCACCATTTTTTTGATTTGCTATGATCTTAATGTGAGCATTGCCAAAGCAAAAAATGAAAACAGGAAATTTACTGATCAGATCGAGCAAGAGATAGAAAATTATCAAAAGTAAACCTTATAAACCAGATATTATGGAGTTTTTAGATTCGATTATTGACATATTATTTGTTGTTGGTGCCATAGCGTTAGGTTTTTTACCTGGTATCAAGAAATTATTAGGGGGCGCTGAGGAGGCAAAGAAAATTGTTCGTCCAATTCGTCGGGAAGTTTCTGAAGGGAAAGAGTCTCCGCAGTCCCAAAAGAGGAAGGCCCAATCGGCAGCTCCGCAACAGCCACAAAACGAGGAATATTTCTCTTATGAGACCATGAGTGACCGTGATTTTGAGAATTTGTTCATTCAAAATAATGAAGAAACGGTCACGACTACTACGGATACCACTATCAAGAATATTCACCTCACGATGAATGAAGAAGAGGTGTATAAAGGGATTGTGTGGTCGGAGATTCTGAAACGGAAGTATTGAGACTTGAGACTAAAGACTTGGGTCTTGAGCGTTCAGAAGGCTAAAGTCATGAGTCTAAAGTCAATAAACAAAAAAGAAACCCGATTGGATTTCTCATTTTAATTCTAAAAGTTTAAGGTTTAAGGCCAATCAGTTCAGCTGCCTTAAACCTTAAACTGTAAACCTTAAACTTATTGTCTGAAAGTGACGGGCACTTGGTAGTAGCAGCGGGTGGGACGGCCGTTGTTCTTGCCGGGTTTCCATTTCGGCATGGCCATGACACCGCGAACGGCTTCCTTGTCGCAATCGGGGAAGAGTGGAGCTTTGACCCTGACGTTGCTGACGCTGCCGTCCTTTTCCACGACGAACTCAATCAGCACAGTGCCTGTGATGCCGGTAGTGCGGGCCAGCTCAGGGTATTGAATTTCGCGGGTAAGGAAAGCGTTGAGGGCATCGTCGCCGCCTGGAAATTCGGGCATCTCTTCGGTCCATTTCTCTGGAGGTTCTACATCCGAGGTTTCATCCACAAGATCTACTTTTGTGTCGTCAAGCTCCGGAATGATGTCGTCTTGTGAGACTTCAACATCGAAAGAGATATCCATGTCCACATGCACGTTATTATCGACAATTTTGATAATTACCTCTTGTTGAGGTTGTTGCTTTGGTTGTGGCGGAGGTGGAGTTTGGTCGGTGGCGAGCACATCATTGTCTAAGACGGTGATGAAATCGTCATCTACCAATTCGAATGGTGTAGTACGATCTTCACTGGCGAAAAGTTCGAAACCAGCATATACAAGACCTAATACCACAACGAATCCGACTAAAGCAAATAATCCGCGTTTGTTTTCAAGATTACCCTTGTCTGTTTTCTTTGTAACCATTTTTGTGTGTTTTAATATGAAACATTCTTGTTCAGCAATTTCACTTGCTTTATTAAAACAACGCAGACCTAATAAAAAATATTGCATAAAAAAAGGAACCCAATTGGATTCCTTTATAGCTTCAGGTTTCAAATAGCAATTTACTATTGCCTTTTGCCTATTTCCTGTTGCCTTTATTGTCTGAAAGTGACAGGCACTTGGAAGAAGCAACGGACGGGTTTACCCATGTTCTTACCGGGTTTCCATTTCGGCATGGCCATGACACCGCGGACAGCTTCCTTGTCGCACTCAGGGAACAAGGGAACTTTCACTTTGGCGTTACTGACGCGGCCGTCTTTCTCCACGACGAACTCGATAAGAACAGTACCAGTGATACCATTGTTACGAGCCACTTCGGGATATTGAATTTCGCGTTGCAGGAAAGCCATAAGAGCCTCGTCACCGCCAGGGAATTCGGGCATATCTTCGGTGAACATCATAGGAGGTTCGTCATCGGCTGTTTCCTCAACCACGGAAATTTCATCATCAGTCATATCAACAATTGCCTCAGTCTCATCGAATTCCACAGAAAAGTCCAAATCAGTATTGACTTGAATATTGTTCTCCACGATGTTCAGCACGACCTCTTGTTGTTGTTGAGGTTGTTCTTGTGGAGGCGGTGGAGTTTGGTCGGTAGCAATGACATCATCATCGACCACAGTGATGAATTCGTCATCATTCATCTCAAATGCGGGGGCCTTGTCTTCGTTGGCGAAAAGTTCAAAACCAGCGTAAATAAGTGCTAAAACCACGGCAAATCCGACAAGGAGGAACATTCCACGCTTGTTTTCCAAATTTCCTTTGTCTGTTTTCTTTGCGATCATATCTCTATGTTTTTAACGTAAAAATACATTTTTAATCAGTCAGCAAAAATACTCTTTTTTTCAATATGAAACGATGGTTATTGAAAATTATTTTGTGATAGTTTTTTTATGACCATTGGCGGACGTATGCGATAGGACGTATGCGATACGTCCCTACGGTTCTAATGAATAGGGTTTCTCCGTGAACCATTTCTTGTTCGGCTTGCTGCCCATGGTGAAGACGAGCTCGCCGCCGGCCATAATCTGCTCGTAGGTGATGTAGGCGGTGTGCAGCGGTTTGCCGTTGAGCGTCACCGACTGGATGTAACAGTTCTGGTCGCTGACGTTGGGGGCCTTGATGGTCAGGGTGTTGCCGTTTTGCAGATGGAGGACATTCTCGGGCAGGTAGGGGGCTCCGAAAACGTACTGGCCGCTGGCGGGACAGACGGGATAGAAGCCCATCGCGCTGAAGATGTACCACGCCGACATCTGGCCGCAGTCGTCGTTGCCGCACAGCCCGTCGAGGTGGTTGCGGTACATCTTGTTCATCACCTCGCGCACGCGCAGCTGCGTCTTCCACGGCTGGGAAGTCCACATGTAGAGGTACGGGATGTGGTGGCTGGGCTCGTTGCCGTGCACATAGCCGCCCAGCATCCCCTCGCGGGTAACATCCTCTGTCTCAGCGAAGAACTTGTCGGGCACGTACATCGTGAAGAGCTCGTCCAAGCGGTTCACGAAGACCTTGTCGCCGCCCATGATCTTGATCAAGCCGTTGACATCGTGCGGCACGTAGAACGAATAGTTCCAGCTGTTGCCCTCGATGAAGCCCTCGTTGGAGGTGGAGAGCAGGTCGGCGGGCGTCTTCCACGAGCCGTCCTCGTAGCGTGCCTGCGCAAAGCCCGTCTCCGGATTGAAGACGTTCTTGAAGTTCAGTGCGCGCTGGCGGTAGGTCTCCTTCATCTCTTCATATAAGGATGCAATTTTGCCTTTATCAATCAGATTGTAAATCACCCAATCTTCGTATGCGTTTTCCAAAGTAATGGAGGTACCGACAGCAGACTTGTTGTATGGTACATAGCCCAATTTTTTATACAGGTCAGTGTGGTCATAATAGTCTAAGTTTGCGCTGTTTAGGATATACGGCATAGCATTGATAAGAACTCCATTCATTTTCACATTTTCCCCGTAAAAATTCGGATGATGACAAAGATAGTTGTCTGCCACCGCCGACACGCCGTGGTAGCCGATCATACACCAGTTCTCATTTCCGGCGTGACTCCAAATGGGCAAGATTTGATGGACGCTTTGCTCGGCGTGGTCTATCATAGAGGAAACCATATCGCAAGCAGCTTTCGGGTCAATGATGTTCAGTAGCGGGTGTTCGGCGCGGTAGGTGTCCCACAAGGAAAAAATCGTATAGTTGGTATGACCTTCTTCATTCTGATGTATATTGTGGTCAATGCCACGATATTTTCCGTCAACATCCTGATAGATAGAGGGATTTATCATCGTGTGGTAGAGCGAAGTGTAGAACATCGCAAGTTGGTCGGGGGTGCCTTGTGCCTCGTAGATGCCGAGTTTGTCATTCCAAGCTTTCTGCGTGCTTTGAAAAATTTCATCGAAAGAAAGGCGATGAAAAGCGTCTGTTGTGGTACCTTTGGCATTCTGCTGCCGGTAAGGACGCAGGGCCTCAGCTTCTAAGTTTATCATTGCTCCATCCGTGCTGACTGCGGAAAGGGCCACTTGCACTTCAAGCACAGGGTCATCATCTTGCTCAAACTCTATCCAAGCCACCACCTTTCGTCCCGCCATCTCGGGAAAGTCGTGGTTCAGGTCGAAACGGCGCCAGAAACCATGGTAGTTCTGTTTCCCGAAATCCTGGTAGCCGTAGTGCGCCACGGGTTTGCTGAAATGGATGGCAAAATAGACGTAGTTCTCCCGAGCCCAGCCGTTGGTGATGCGGTAGCCGGTCAGCGTGTAGGGGTCTTCCATGCGCAGGGAGGCCCACAGCACCTTGCCGTCGTAGTTGTAGAGACAGTGGTTGAGATCCACGATGAGCTTCTGCGTTTCTCCCTTGGGGAAGGTGTATTTGTGGATGCCGCAGTGCGGGGTGGCGGTGAGTTGCACGAGGATGTCGTCGTCGCTGAGGCGCACCTCGTAGTAGCCCGGCGAAGCCTTCTCGGTGGTGTGGCTGAAGCGCGAGCGGTAGCCGCCGTCGGGGTTGTCGGCGGTGCCGGGATTGAGCTGCACTTCGCCAGTGAAGGGCATCAGCAGGATGTCGCCCATGTCGGAGTGGCCGGTGCCGCTGAAGTGGGTGTGGCTGAAGCCCACGATGGTCTTGTCGCGGTACTGGTAGCCGGCGCAGTAGTCATAGACGCCCGGCTGGTAGCGGCCGTTGATGTTGTGGGGGATGGTGTCCGTGTCGGGACTCACCTGCACGCCCCCGAATGGGTAGCACGCGCCAGGGAAAGTGTGCCCCATGCCGTTGGTCCCGATCATCGGGTTAACATACTGGGTATAATCGCGTTGCGCGGTTGCGTTAACCATAGCGAGGAGGATTATGGGGGTTAGAAACTTTTTCATTTCAGGAGATTTAGGAGCGGCAAAGATAGGATTTTTAGGGATTAGTAAACTGTGATTACAAGGCATTTTCATTTGCCTGTGTATTCGTAATTTATATACTTTTGCATTTTTATATTCTAATCCTGTTTTACAGACGTTGCAGGATGGGGAGTATGATGTAACAAGTTGAATAACAGAAGTCTTCTCAATAAAAGCGATAACAATGATGAAACGTATTATTATCTCTCTTGTCGTCCTTTTGTTTGCGGTCACCGCATGGAGCCAAAGCGGGTCAAAGACAAAAACTTTCTCTTGGCAGGGACTTTCCATCAGCTATCCGGACAGTTATATCATCACAGACAAAGAGTACGATCGTGAAGACAAAACCTATACCTTTATCTGTACGGCACCCGAAGATGTAGAGGCCGTCTCGATGGCCACTATCAGTTTCTCTAAAAACTTGGCAAAAGATCTCTCCACAAGTCTTGCGCGGAAAGTCTTTTTCAACGAAATCATACCCGCCATAGTTTCCGAGTTGGGGAGTACGTTCAAATCATTGAAGACCAGTGATGTCAAAGAGTTTCCCATACCTTATTCCAATGTTTCCGCCGACTACACTGCCACAGTGGAAGGCATTGATATTCAAGGAAAAATGGTGGTGTTTATACAGAAGAATTTTATTGTCACCTGCATTCTAACCGCAGACTCACCTCAACACGTGCAAGAACTCGAGGAGATTATCAAAACCATCACTGTGAAATAATGATAGTCAATCCTTTAGGAGTTATTACCAGCAGAGGGGACGCATAGTGTCTCTATATTATCCCTCCTTTTGACCCCGTGTGCGATACACCATTTCGCCAGTGATGATAGGAACTGGCGGAATCGCCTCCGTTCAACAACAAATTTCCACAAAACGGTTTGAATCATACTTGCGAAACTTTAGTAAAAGGCTATCGAACAGCGTTCGGATAACAAAAAAAGTATTTTGGCGTTTCAGTTTTTCCGTTACGGAAATCATGTAATGGATGTAGAATATATTTTAGTCTGAATTGTATGAAGAAAAAGATTGTAAATCCCTTTATATGTCAAGGTTACGAGAGTCCGAATACTTCTGCAGCGAGTCTAAAATAAAATTCCTATTTTTGCCACCAAAAACCAATACCGAACGGTTATGGGAAAAAGATTCTTCTTTGTTTTCATCGTCACCATTCTGCTGTCGATAGCGGCCTCTTCCTGCCGCAGGGACACCCTTTCCCTGGACAGTGGAGCCTGCTATATGACCCGAATCCACGAGAAGACCATCGTAGTCAGAATCGATGGTATATGCAACAATAATTTGATAATCAGTGCTTTTCAGACTGATTCACTCAATATCGAGCCGAAGTCGATGGTTTTCGAAATCGCGACTAACGGGCGAGGCGGCACGTTGGAAGGCGCGGGTCTTCAACACCCCGCCAAAGTGCGTTGGCGTTTCGTACAGAACCGGTTGGTCTGCCGTTGCCGAAGCGCGGAACTGCCCCGGAAGTTCACGCTGGAACGGTGCGAAATCGACACGGTTCGCTATTGCCGTCAGCTCCTCGACTCTCTCTACGGTGTGAAGGAGACCGCCGATGTGGAATACGCCCGCGCCAACGGCTTTTGGAGCAGTTACCCCGATGAGGACAAGCCCTTTTCGGCCATCTACACGGAACGGTTTCCGCAGCTGGCCGACACGAATGTCATCCCGTTGTGCATGGACATTTACGAACCCTTGGACCATTCCGACGCCATGCGTCCCTTGATGGTGCTGATTCACGGCGGGGCATTCTATAACGGCGACAAACAAGACGAAACCTACGTGAAATGGTGCCGCCACTACGCTTCCTTGGGCTATGTGGTCGTGTCCGTCAACTACCGCATGGGTTTTCTGCCTTACAAGAATGCCATCGACTGTGCCGGTTACCGTGCCGCCCAGGACGTGAATGCCGCCATTCGATATTTGCTGCATCACGCTGACACTTACAGAATTAACCCCGACTGGATTTTCACGTGGGGCACAAGTGCGGGAGGCATCACGGCGCTGAATGTCGCGTTTATGAAGGATGGAAACCGGCCGAAGTCCGTCCTGCAAGAAGGCAAAATCGCCAAATTGAACCCGAAATTCACGGAGACTTTCAACATCAAGGCCGTGGCGAACATGTGGGGAGCCGTACACGACACGTGCATCCTCGCCAACAGCCGCATACCGGTCATCTCGTTCCACGGCGACGCGGACGGCATCGTGCCATACGGTTACGGGCAGCCTTTTTTGAAATTGCTGGCCTCCTCACTGACGAGCGAGATGAAGAACCAGCTCCATCGTTTCCTGTCTGAACATCCCGTCCCTTCGGAGCATCGTGACGGGGCGTTGGAAGATCAACCCGTAACGATTAGCGTGTGGGATCCGGTGGCGGAAAAGGTACAGGAGTGGGTCCAATCCTTCTCGGTGCCCGTATGGGACAAGATTGTCTCGCCCATGTACGGATCCGCCTGTATTCACGAATACCTTGACAGACA
This sequence comes from uncultured Bacteroidales bacterium, assembly GCA_946409645.1. GTDB lineage: Bacteria > Bacteroidota > Bacteroidia > Bacteroidales > WCHB1-69 > F23-D06. The sequence goes on along the minus strand of CAMJXE010000007.1, from coordinate 13,887 downwards.
CGGTGTCCGCAACAAGCTGTTCACGGTGGCGGGCGCGAGCCAGCACAGCCTCCATGTCGATGAACATCGCAACATAGTTCCCTATTTCTACACCATCCAAGACTCCGTGACGCAGTTCTTCTACGCGGAAATGGTGCCTAAGCCCGTAAACCTGCATCAAGAAAGTGCGGGATCTCCATTCTTCCGTATTGACAACACGGACATCGCCGAGATACATTGGCATGTGGATGGTGGCGTGTTGTTGGAAAAGTCCGACAATCGTGCAAGGGTGGTGTTCTTCGGGGATGCGAAGCGGCACGTTGTCCGCGTGTCCGGACGATATAAGAACGGGATAGCGTTTAACGAAGAAATCCCAATGGCTTAGCTTATGAACACGGTCAGATTTTTGCTTTGCGCGGTGGTGCAGTGGACGTGGGGGATTGTCCAGAATGCCATTGGTCTGCTTCTGTTCCTGGTGTTTCTTCCGAACCGGCATTTCCTCTTCCGATCGAGCGTGGTGACTTGTTGGAAAATCCCCTACAGCGCCGGATGCGGGATGTTCATCTTCCTGAACGACACGGACTTGAGCGAAAGCGACAAAGGGGCGATTTCGAAGATGGACTACGACTTGCTGGTGCACGAATACGGGCACTGTCTGCAGTCCATCCTGTTGGGACCGCTGTTTTTACCGGTCATCGCCATCCCCTCCATCCTTTGGGCCACCCTGCCCTGTTTTGAACGGCTCCGGAAGAGGAAAAGGATGTCGTATTACGAGCTGTACTGCGAGAAGTGGGCGAACCGGTTCGGCGACCGGGTGTGCGGGAACCGACGGGTGTTTTGCCGTAAGTGAAATCTCCGCGAGCGCGATGTAGGTGCCGGGGGCGAGATCGGGGTGAACGGAAACTGCATCCTCATGGGGGAAAAACTTCCAAAATTTCAGGCGTTAAATATGATGCATCGCCAAGTACGGTTTTGTGCTTTTTTTGCACTTTGCCATTTCCTTTCCGAAAACAACTACTTTTCAAACTAAAAATGCCACTTTTATCATTTTGATTCTTAATGAGTTAAATACATTTTGCACTTGATTTGTTTGCTTTAATTTTGTAAATTTGCGAGCCACTACTTAAAATTTAGAAATGAAAAAGAACGAGGCTGAACTTGTTGATAATATCCATGCAGACGGACACCCGCCAAATAAACTAAAAACGCAAAATATGAAGAAACAAAAAAGTCATTCTCCTGAACTGATAAGCAGACCTTTAGTCACTAGAGCTTCTCAGGAAAATGACGCTGCAAAAATACAAAAAATAATAGAACTTACAAAAGAAAAATTAAATAGTCTTGCCGAAAGTTATAAGCTTGTCAAAGAACCGAAAGGGTTTATCTTTGATTTGAAAACAGCATTGGGCATGAACCCGAAGAGTGCCAGTAGTTATGCTGTTTTTGAAATAGGTGAAAACCAGATGAGGGTTTCCATAAGGGTCAGCAACCATCATGCAAACGCCGGGAAATATTTGGAGCACGATGCTAACGATTTCAATCTAAGCATCATGGTGTCCAAGAGGTATCGTAAGAACACCTTTCAAGCTAATCCGGACGTGGTATTGGAAGAATATGTCTATATGGGACGCCAATTAGAGGCCGTGGAGAGCCCGTTCTCTCAGATAGCGTTGTCATTGGCGAAATTTCTTGACACTGGCGAATATGTGGACACCACCGGCGTGGCGAAGGTGAACTTTTCGCCTGAATATCCGTCCCGCCGACACCCAACTGCTAACTCCTAACTATTTTCCTCACCACGCTCACCCCTCGCTCGAAGTTGATCTTCACGAGGTAGGTGCCGGAGGGATACGGGGAGAGGTCAAACGCCGGTATGGGCTGCATCGTGGAGGCATTGGAGGGTTGCCATGCCTCCACCAGGTCGGCGAGTTTTCGGCCTTGGAGGTCATAGAGTTCTATGCTCTGGTAACCGTACATATAACCGTGCACAGAAGTCGGACCGCTCGTGGGGTTGGGAGAAATGTAAATGTCGCGCTCGCGCCTGTCAAGGTAATCCTCGATGCCAACGGAGTCGTCGGGGACGAAGGGTTCGGTAAATTCAGGATTATGATACAACGCGAATACAGCATGACTGCTTCCGGGATTATCGCAATTGGCGACCACATTGTTGCTGAAAGTCACAGGAGAGAACGCGGCCATATTAACCAAAAGAGTTCCATCTTGTTTGGCATTGACGGCACCTAATTCAGACTGTTCTGTCGAAAAAGGGATATGGCTGATGAAGTTACCGTCGGTGTTCCATTGAATAATTGCAGGATCCCAAGAAAACTGTTTATATAAGGACAACGCGAAAACTCTGTTGTTTATGACAGCAGGAACAGGACCGGGTGAGGCGGATGAATTGTCGTCTATAACAGGAACAACCCCGTGATTCATGTAATTCCCCGAAGTGGCATCATATCTGACAAAATAGCCGACATTTGTTACAATATTTTGTGGACCTTGCAATCGAACAGAATAAGTACTGTCAAAGAAAATACCAACTGATTCGTCAAGACTGTATGTTCCACGCCCAGTTATGTACAACGAATTATTGTGATAGCAATTTCCATATAATTCAGCATAAGCATAGGGAGAGGTATGAGGATTTCCTTTTGTGTATATTTGGTTACACCATAGAATGTCACCATCTGTATTATATTTTATAACAAAGTTTAATCTACGAGTACCGCTTTGGTCATTTATGGTTGCATAATGCAAACTGTCAAAATGAATGTGAACGGGATACTGGTGCAAGGATGCACCATAAAAAGATAGCCCAAGCATCACAAAACCTGAAACATACATGTTGTCTTCCTCATCGTATGACAACCATTCAGGATGTATAAAATATTGAGGGTTGATACTGTCGTGTGCAAATTCCCAAGAGGTGGCAATCCCTTCGGTGTTTTGTACCATCAGTTTGGCAAAACCCAACTCCCAGTTCGGTGTAAATTTGTAAAACATCATATTATGCAAGGCGGTACTACCGCAACTGCTATTGGGCAAATACAAGTCATAAGTTTTGGAGGAATCCCCGTCTATGACTACAGTATAGGGGTCTTCCTCATTCCCTGCGTAATCTAATTGTGCGAACAAGTAGATGTTACCTTCATTATCTATATGCATAGGAGTTGGATATGCATATTCGTCTGTGCTTATAGGTCCTACCATTCGTGTGTGACTATAGCCATAATATTCTCTCGTATATGTTTCCACAAAATGATCTTCTATTCGGTTTCCGTCCAAATCCAACTGGGAGAAGAATGTCCAGCAGCTACGTTTATAAGGTGGCTTTCTTTCCGATTCCGGCAGATTCAGCACATCTGCTTTTGTTATCAAGGTGTCAATATAATACAACCAATAGTTATAATCGCCCCACATACCCGTTATTCCAGTAATGTATATCCTGTCGTTTTTTACGGCCATCCATTTTGGAATAGACCAATAGTCGCTATTACATTTTATCACTTTATACCATAGCATTGTTCCCAGCGTATCGAATTTTGCTAATAGTATAGATTGCTTCGAAGTAGTAATCACGTCAGAATTACTGGAAAACATAAGCATTTCCCCGTCCAAACTGACGTTTCCGCCCATGGTGCCATAGACATAGATGTTCCCTTCTTCATCAAATGCTGTGTTTGTAACATTATTAAATATTTCGCTATAGTTGCCACCATTGCCTGTCCAGTAATGCGCCCACTTCCACTCGCCCTGGGCGGAGGCGGCGAGGGTGATGAAAAGGGTGGCGAGGGTGGCCACGAAAAGGGATAAATGTCTCTTCTGCATAATTCGGGTTTTTAAATGAACATATTTTAATTTTATAACGAAATTGCGCCAAAATAATTGCAAAAAAAGTGCGATTTTTTTATGCTTTCGGGGGGGGGTATAAGTGGTTGATTTATATGTTGTTACGATAATGGTTTTTTTATTTTGGAAGAGGTATTTTTTGAATCGAAAAATGTATCTTTGCGGCATCGTTCACATTAAAAATTATTGGTTATGAAAAAGAGTATTGTTTTTTGCCTCTGTATGGCTGTTGTGGCTTTGTTCTCCGCCTGCAACAGGGACCAGGGTGAGGACGGTGTTTTCAATCCTTCCAAGAAACTCCAAAAGATATACCTCGTGGGAAACGGTGTCCAGAATCTTCAACAAGTATGGAACTGGAACGGAGACCTGCTCTCTTCCATAGATTTTTATTCGGACGGAATTGTTTCCACCACCAATTCGTTTTATTATGACGGCAATCGTCTGACTACAATGCGCAATGAATCATCGTATGCCACGTTCAGCTATGATGGGGAAAAGATTGACCATATTGATGTATTTCAGGATAATGATAACGAACCATTGGTCACCTATTCCTTTGAATATAAAGGGAGTAAGGTTGGAAAGGTGAGGGTTGTCATTGATTATGATCATTTGACGAATGAAAAAGTCCTTATCAATCCGTTAAAGTTCCTTTTGCCCCAGGTTTGTGACAACATTGAGCATCTTGTGGCAAATCGCATGAGAGAGACCAAAGGGGGTGATATGATGGAGACACTTACTATGGAACTGACTTGGACTGGCGACAACATCACCAAGGTGAGGACCTCGGGCTTCTCAACAGCGCAAGAGGTGACCCGATACTCCTACGATAACAAAGAGAATCCTTTCAAAGGTTTTTTAGGCATGTATGCTTTCAATACCACCGCTAGTGGCGCTTTCTGCGGTAACAAGAACAATGTGCTGACTTCTACCAGCAAAAAAGGAAGCATTTCCTATTCCTCCCGTAGCCACTACGAATATGAGGACAACTATCCTGTGAAGGAGACCCAGACGTTTACGTTGAATGGGGAACCCATGGATGATTCCATCTCATTCGTTTATGAGTATTGAAAGGAGGTGGAGTTTCCCTATTTCGTTATCAGTTTTGCCGGGAGAATCCTGTCAATTATAACACTGTCATCCTCTATGTGAAAGATATAGACCCACCGCTTGTTGTGCGACACCATGCGGCGGGCTTGGGGATGGTAACGGCGGATGTCAGCATATTGGCTGGGAGAATATACGTTGGCTAAAATGGACAGAGAAAGAACCTCGTTCGTTATCATGTCAATATAACGATTTGCCCCATCGCGTGACATTACGTTGATGAGGAAGTCGAAAAGATGTCTTAAATCAGACTCTGCGGAATCGTCAATCCTGATCTTGTACGTTGTCATAATACGCGTTCACCATGTAACGAAGTTTTCCGAAATATTCATCCACCGTCATCCGTTTCTTGACACCGAAAATTGCATCGGCTTCCGCTTTCAATTTGGCATAACAAGCGTCAAACTCTTCCGGTTTTTCAACTGAAGATTCAGGTGTCAGACTTGATATGACAGCATCGTTACTGATGGCAGCCGTCGTACTGTAGGTGGCGACAGGCTCTTCCGCTTGGGGCAGGGGCTTTTCTTTGGATTTGTACTTTTTTGTCTTCATTTTGAATTTAAAATTTTAGAGTGCAAAAATACAAAAAATCACAAATGGAGACGCAAATTTTTTCGTCTCTACGATTCATAGCACCCCAATCCCTAAATTTTTGTATCTTTGCCAGTTTTTTGGAAAAATCTATACTTCGATGAAATATACTGAATACAAAGGTCTTAATCTCCCTGCCCTTGGGGAGGAAATGAGAAAATATTGGGAAGACAATGACATCTTCGCCAAGAGTCTATCGACCCGCGAGGGACACGAACGGTTCGTTTTCTTTGAGGGACCGCCGTCCGCAAACGGTATGCCCGGCATCCACCACGTGATGGCCCGCACCATCAAGGACATCGTCTGCCGCTACCAGACCCTCACCGGCAAGTACGTCGGACGTAAGGGCGGCTGGGACACACACGGACTGCCCGTGGAGCTTGGCGTGGAGAAAACCCTCGGCATCACCAAGGAGGACATCGGCAAGAAGATCTCCGTGGAGGACTACAACAAGGCCTGCCGCCGCGAGGTGATGAAATTCAAGGACAAATGGGACGACCTCACCCGCGAAATGGGCTACTGGGTCGATCTCGAACACCCTTACATCACCTTCGACAACAAGTATATCGAAACTGTATGGTATTTGCTTTCAGAGCTTTACAAGAAAGGTCTGCTCTGTAAGGGCTACTCCATCCAGCCCTATTCCCCCGCCGCCGGCACCGGCCTCAGCTCCCACGAGCTCAACCTGCCCGGCTGCTACCGCGATGTGAAAGATTTGACCTGCGTGGCCCTGTTCAAATTGGTGAACGGCAACGACAATTTGTCCATTAACGGCAACGACCCGATGCCCACATACGCCATTGCGTGGACGACCACCCCGTGGACTTTGCCGAGCAACACGGCGTTGTGCGTGGGTCCGAACATCGACTATGTGATGCTGAAGACCGTGCATCCTTACACCGAACAGCCTTGCTACATCCTGATGGCCAAGGCGTTGGTGGGCACGATGTTCAAAGAGGCCCCGGAGGTCGTGAAGGAATTCAAGGGCAAGGACCTCGTGGGCATCTCCTACGAGCAGCTCATCCCGTGGGTGAACCCCGGCGAGGGCGCGTTCCGCATCATCCCCGGCGACTATGTGACCACGGAAGACGGTACCGGTATCGTGCACATCGCTCCGACCTTCGGTGCCGACGACAAGCGCGTGGCCGCCGCCGCCGGCATCCCGCCGCTCGTGATGATCGACAAGGACGGCATCCGCCAGCCGATGGTCGATCGCACCGGCAAGTTCTACCGCATTGAAGACCTCGACCCCGAATTTGTCCAAAACTGTATGGACGTGGAGGCCTATCGTCCCTACGCCGGCCAGTTCGTGAAGAACGCCTACGACCCGACCAAGACGGAGAAGGACAAATCCTTGGACGTCGATATCGTGGTGATGCTGAAGGAGCAGGGCAAGCTTTTCAAGAGCGAAAAGCACACCCACAACTACCCGCACTGCTGGCGCACCGACAAACCCGTGCTCTACTATCCGCTCGACTCCTGGTTCATCAAGACCACGGCGTACAAAGAGCGTATGATGGAACTGAACAAGACCATCAAGTGGAAGCCCGCCGCCACCGGCTCCGGCCGTTTCGGCAACTGGCTCGAAAACCTGGTCGATTGGAACCTCTCCCGCTCCCGCTTCTGGGGCGTGCCGCTGCCCATCTGGACCACCGAGGACAAGAAAGAGCAGATCTGCATCGGTTCCATCGAACAGCTGATGGCCGAAATCGACAAGTCCATTGCCGTCGGCTTTATGACCGAGAATCCGTATAAGAACTTCAAGGTCAACGATATGTCGCAGGAGAACTACGACAACAACATCGACCTGCACAAACCCTACGTCGATAGCATCGTGCTGGTTTCCCCGTCGGGCCAGAAGATGTACCGCGAGAGCGACCTCATCGATGTCTGGTTCGACTCCGGCTCTATGCCGTACAGCCAGCTGCACTACCCGTTCGAGAACAAGGAATTCTTCAAGACCAACTTCCCCGCCGACTTCATCGCGGAGGGTGTGGATCAGACGCGCGGCTGGTTCTTCACGTTGCACGCCATCGCCACGATGCTGTTCGACAGTGTGGCTTTCAAGTCTGTGATTTCCAATGGTTTGGTGCTCGATAAGAACGGCAACAAGATGTCCAAGCGGTTGGGCAATGCCGTTGATCCTTTCGAGATCATCCACAAATACGGTCCCGACGCGACCCGCTGGTACATGATCACCAATGCGCAACCGTGGGACAACCTCAAATTCGACGAGGCCGGCATCGGCGAGGTGCAGCGCAAGTTCTTCGGCACGCTGTTCAACACCTACAATTTCTTCGCATTATATGCCAATATTGACGGTTTTACATATAAGGAGGACGAGATTCCGTTCGCAAAACGTCCCGAAATCGACCGTTGGATTCTCTCCGAGCTGAACACGTTGGTGAAGCACTGTCAGGAGAACTACATCGACTACGAGCCGACCAAGGTGGGTCGTGAGATTCAGGACTTTACGGACGCTTACCTCAGCAATTGGTACGTGCGTCTCTGTCGCCGCCGCTTCTGGAAAGGCGAATACAGCGAAGACAAAATTTCCGCCTACCAGACGCTCTACACCTGCTTGGAGACTATCGCCAAGATTGCCTCGCCCATCGCGCCGTTCTTCATGGACAAGCTCTATCAGGACCTCAACCGTGTCACCGGCAAGGAAGCCTTCGAGTCCGTGCATTTGGCCGACTATCCCGAGGTACACGAGGAGCTGATTGACAAGGAGTTGGAGGAGCGTATGCAGCTTGCGCAGCAGTTTAGCTCCATGGTGTTGGCTTTGCGTAAGAAGACCAACCTGAAAGTGCGTCAGCCGCTCTCCAAGATCATGATTCCCGTGATGGACGAGCATTTCAAACAGCAGATCTCGTTGGTGCAGGATCTGATTCTGCACGAGGTCAACGTCAAGGAGTTGGTGTTCGTCAGCAACGAGGACGGCGTCTTCGTGAAGCGTATCAAACCTGATTTCAAGAAGTTGGGACCGAAATACGGCAAGATTATGAAGCTCGTGGCCGCCAAAATCACCGGCTTCTCGCAGCAGGAGATCGCGCAGTTGGAGAAAGAGGGCGTGATGAGGTTCGAGATCGAGGGTCAGCCCGTGGAGATCACCACCGACGACGTGGAGATCCAGGCGCAGGACATCCCCGGCTGGGTGGTGGCCAACTTCGGTGCGCTGACCGTGGCTTTGGACATCGAGGTCTCCGAGGAGCTGAAGAACGAGGGTTACGCCCGCGAGTTCGTGAAGTTAGTGCAGACCTACCGCAAGGAGAACAACTTCGAGGTGCTGGACAAGATCGCCGTCATGGTGGAGGACAACGAAGTCATCACCCCCGCGTTGAAGGCCTTCGAGCAGCACATCTGCAACGAGACCCTCTGCACCTCCCTGACCATTGCCGACACGGTTTCCGACGGCGTGGAGATAGATCTGGAGGATGTGAAGATTAGGGTGAAGATTGAGAGATTGTAATGTAACGACGGTGTGTGGGCGAATATATTCGCCCGCACATCGTCTAATTGATAGCATTTGTGGCTATCATAGAACGTCAAAATCAAAGAATCAATAAAAACAGAAAAGAAATAGAGTAGAATTCATCAGACCTACTAAACCATGGAACCCAAGAACGAAATAGTACTTTATCAGCCAAATGAAGAAGTCAAGTTGGAGGTAAGGCTTGAAGAGGAAACCGTGTGGCTAAACCAATAGCAAATGGCCATTCTCTTTAATGCCACCAAGCAGAATATTAGTCTGCACATCAACAATATATATAAAGAAGGTGAATTGTTGAGGGATGCAACTGTCAAGGAATACTTGACAGTTCAACAAGAAGGCTCCCGTCAGATAACCAGACGTGTTTTGTTCTACAATCTTGATGTCATCATTTCAGTTGGTTATCGTGTGAAAAGCATCCGTGGCACACAATTCCGTCAGTGGGCAAACCGCGTACTAAAAGATTATCTGCTACGGGGTTATTCCATCAATAGTCGTATAGAACGGTTAGAGAACCGAATGGCTCAAACCGAAGAAAAAATCGATTTCTTTGTCCGCACCTCTTTGCCACCCGTACAAGGAATCTTCTATGATGGGCAAGTGTTTGATGCCTACACTTTTGCATCCAATCTGATACGCAGCGCGAAGAAGAGCATTGTCTTGATTGACAACTACATTGACGATACGGTATTGCTCCTGCTTGACAAGAGACAGACTGGAGTTCAAGCCACAATATATACAAAGTCAGTGGATGCCAAGCTCAAACTTGACATTGACAGGCACAACAAACAATACAAGCCGATAGAAATCCGCAAGTTCGACAGGTCGCACGACCGGTTTTTGATGATTGACCACGAAGTCTATCATATAGGTGCTTCACTGAAAGATTTGGGACGGAAGTGGTTCGCCTTCTGCAAAATGGAAGTGAGTGCGAAGGATTTATTGGAAAAAACAGAAAAATAACTCTTTTGAAATATTATTAAAGTTCAATAAATTAGTACAAAAAGAAAAATAAAATAAGACATACATAATAGATAGCGTTTGTGGCTATCCTTGAGCTTCAATTTCCACAACGTCCTCGAAAGAGGACAAAAACACATCAAGGAGAGTTATAAATGCCGTAGTAATACGGCGTGGAATGACTTGTTAGATGTGTGGGCGTGGAAACCCGAAGCTCAAGCAAGGAATAAGTTCCACGCTTTTTTTATGCAATCAAGTCAAATGGAATCGCTACACATAGGAAACATGCTCAAAGCCGAGTTGAAGGCGCAGGGCAGAACGGTGACATGGTTTGCCAAGGCGATACATACCGATCGAACTAATGTGTATAAGATTCTGAGCAAGGAGACCATCGATTTGCAATTGTTGATAAGGATTTCTAAACTGTTGCATCACGATTTTCTTTTGGAGTGTTCCAAAACCATAGGCGTAGTATGATTAGCGACAAAAGTGTGGCTGAATTGGCGACACGTGTTATCCGATCGACGATTGATTTTTTTCTAATATTGCGCATATTAAAATCTAAACTTGAAAAATCATAGTTATGGCAGCAAAATCAGCAATTTCGGGTGAATACATCATCCCAAAAGAGGAAAGCCCAAAGCCCATGAATGATAACAAACAAACAAATAAAAAGTAACTCAAATATAATTAAATATGAAAAACATCTTTAAAACCATTACATTAGCATTAGTGTTAGTGTTCTGTTCTTTTCTATCCTATGGACAGCAATTGAAAACGTATACAAACAAAAATTATGAAACTTCCTGTGGAGTTCCAGGTACATTAACGTACACCTACTACGAAGGTAGTAACGGTGACTACGTAAAACATGGGAAATATTCGGTCAACGCTTCTGAAACAAGATCGAAATACTGGAGCCGCACCCTAAAAGAGTATGTGACAAGTTCCACAAAATACTCGGCTAGCGCTAATTTCAAGGACGGATGGTTAGATGGCACTCTGACAGTTACCGTAACCAACACAGAAAGTACGGCCTCCAAAAAAGGGACATCCATTTCTTCTCTGACTGCCAACTTCAAGGACGGTATGCCGCACGGTGCATGGAAAATGACGAGAACTACAGATGGAAAAAAAACGTATTCGATTTCTGCGAACTTCTCAAATGGAGTGTTAGTTGGATCATTTGTTTTGAATGACTATTTGAAAGGGCAATTCGATGATGACGGTTTTTATACAGGCAAATGGATAGGGAAGAATGGAAGAAGCGAAAACGAATACAATTTCACCAACGGTGTGTATGTGGCACTCTATGAGCGGAAAGACGGAAAAGTAATTTGGTCTAGTCCAGAAAATGATGATGAAAAAGAGTTGTACAAAAAGTTTGCCGAAAGGCAGATGACACGTGAAGAACTGGAGGAGTCCGGGTATTCTGTAGAAATCACCTCTGCAAATTTGTTGGGAACTGAAGGACCTGAATTTATGAATACCATCCTGTATGAAGGGAATGACTGTTTTGGTCTGAGTGCTATCGGCGGTGACAAAACGTTGGATAGGAAACGTTCAGAGCATCGTGTAATGGGAAAATATTTTAGGATAACGAAGGAAAGAGATGTGAAGGTTTTTAAAACCGGAGAGTTCGAGCGGTATGCAAGAGGAATAGAATATCAGTTGAAAAACGTTTTTTTTGAAGATAAAGAGCAACTATCATCTGCCACAGCGTTATGGCAAGGCTATCGGGTGAGTCAAGAACAAAAAGATATACTCACTAATATGTACAATCAATATGTACAAGAATGGCGGCCCGCCAAACTACAACGTGCAGCAGAAGAGAAACGTCTCGCTGAAGAAGCCCGACAAAAAGAAATTGAAAAGGCATTCAAAGACTTCGCATCAACAGCCCTTGATAAAATTGTATCCGTTTCATCAAAAAGAGCTGATATGAAAATATTTGGTCCAGATGTAGTCATTGCCGTGGATTATGACAATGACAGAATATGGAGCGAACTTTTTCTCCAGTAATTCTCCGCTAAGGGATAAACTTGGAAAACAATTAAAGGACTTTTGTCCAGCTGCATCTTATAAGATTGATTCCATGGATATTGCAAACAGAACAGTATATTGTACAATTGAAAAATATAACAAAAAGGAAGGATCACAATATTGGCAAACACAAATTGTCTTTGATTCAAAAACTATCGATTTGGATAAATCTTTTATTTTCAACAAAGCAGTTCGTGTTAGGGGTGATTGGGATGAAATCCGTGATTTGCAACAGATGATTGAAAACAACAAGAACAAGATAATTGAACAGGCTGGAAAAGATTATTCTGACGTTGCCAAGTCGTACAATTCCCAGCATAAGGACTACAATTTAAAAGTGTCGGATGATCTGAAGGAAACAATAAGTCGATTGAACAATTTCACGAAGATCCAACATGGTTATATGAAATTCATTGACTTAAGAGGTTTGGTTGCGAATAAGCATAAACAAATTATGAATAAATGCGGCAAAGACTATGCGGATGTCGCAAAAGCGTACTCTTCGTATTTGAAAGGGTATAATGTCGCTATTTCTTCAGACACGAATGAAAGTTACAAAAGATTGAATGAATTAATGACTGTTCAAGATAATTGTGCGAATTTTATTGACCTCCGAAAGGTTATTAAAGAAAACAATGACAAATTATTAAACAACAAGTCCGCCAAAAATATTGTTAAAGTTTACTCCACGTATATGAAATCTGCGGACCTGGCATGGAGTTCAGATTCAAACTGCTGCGACAAACTGCAAAAGGTTATCGATATCCAAAAACAATTTCTGACGGCCGTCACTTCTACCAATGCCGCCGAATTGGATCAAAAAGTTAAAAAACTGAAAGACAAAAGCGTGGATAATGTCTTAAAAGAACTGAAATAATCTTGGCAACATAAGAAAAAAAACGGAAAGCATCATCTATCAAAATTTAAGAGAATTATGCCAAAGAAATCGACAAATCAAATTCTGCCAGACACGTCTGAATTGACTGGTCTTCCCCCCTTGGTGGGCGACCATCCCGAAATACTCATATTAGGAACTTTCCCAGGTTGCTGCTCTTTATGCAAAGGCGAGTATTATGCAGACCGAGGGAACTCCTTGCGCAAGATTATGGCAGACATCCTCAATAAAGGCATTCCGTTCAAAACATACACTGAATTTGAAACGTGCCTGAAAAAAAACAACGTTGCCTTATGGGATGTGTTTGAAACTTGTCAAAGGAATGGATCTTCCGATAAAAACATACAATACGGCCAGCCAAATACTTTGGAAACGTTTCTCGGAAAACATCATAGTATAGGCACCATAATCTTCAATGGCGCAAATGCCCAGAAGGAGTTCAAGAAATATTTTAAATCCTTGAATGGGAAAAAAGATATGCAAACTGCATTGTCAACTAGCGGCGCAAATGCCAAAACCTACGATGTAAAATTAGAGAATTGGAAAGTAAAACTAAACCTCACAAACATCAATCAAGTACAATAGGAGCAAAAAAACTTAATACCGAAAGAGACTTAACTGCCCCTATAGTACTGATCTCAATCAAATAAAAAGATGTGTAGGCTTCGCAAAAAGCATGCACTATACCATTAAGCGTTCCCCGGCACCGTGCTGACCAAGATCAATCAGGCGGTAGGCTTTCGTCTGTTCACCAAATTCGGACAGAAAGGGCTTGTCAATATTCACAAGGCCATACCTGTGTTAGGGGGTGTCGTAGGCGGAACCGTTGACGCTATGTCAACCTACGCAATCGCCAAAGCCGCAAAAGCCCTTTTCCTGAACGAGATCATCGACTTCGAGAAACAAGAACAAATCGAAATCGCAAAGGCCAAACTGATTCTCAACATGGCTCTTGTGGATGGCGATT
>CAMJXE010000006.1 GCA_946409645.1 uncultured Bacteroidales bacterium | reverse complement strand
CATTCTTTCAATGAACATTCCCCTGTTGACAACCCCTTCGCTTCGTTCGCCCCATGTCGTCATCGTTTGGGAGTGCAAAAATAGATTTTTTTGTATTCACTACAACACTGTTGCGCACTTTTTTTTAATTTTTTTGTATTTTCTTTGTATGTTATTGATAGTCAATAAGATAAAAATGCATTTTTCTTTGTTTTTGGCCGTTTTTTTGCTCTTAAAAAGGCATTTTTATGACTTTTTTTCACTTTCTCATCGGAAAATTTCGCAGATTTTTGGAAAACTTCCGCAAAAATCGAATTCCAAAGACATCTAAACAGCGTCGTTTTTAGTGTAATTTTTTATAACAAATTGATTATGTGTATTTTACGTATTTTTAATATTGCTATTTTATTGTATTTCAGAATATTACACTATTTATTTGTCTCGTTTTTGATATATTTTCTTGTCATCAATAATATTATATATACAATTAATTAATTTTTGTTTATTGGATGCAACTTTACAAACTTTAGACACATGATGGCCTCTAAGTTTCTTTTTTTGTATCTTCGCCGCAAATTTATGCTCATGAACAATTCCAAACCGATGAAAAAGATCCTCGTCTGCCTGTTCCTGATGCTGACAGGCCTCTTTTGCCTTGTGGCTTATGGCGCTTCCGAACGGAAAGCTCCGATAAAGTCGCCCATAAAAGGACCGGAAGGCCCCATTTATTACAAAATCACGCTGCCCAAAGGTTTCAACCCGGCCACCGACCGCTGCCCGATGGTGATTCTGATGCACGGAATCTTCGCCAGCCAAGGTGTCAACCCGATGCCAGCACTCGCGAAAGAGCTGGCCAAGGCGGGCATCGCTTCCATCCGCTTCGACTTCGACGGGCACGGCAAGAGCGACGGACGTATGCAGGATATGACCATCGAAAAGGAGATTGCCGACGCCACCGCCGTCTGGAACTATGTTTCGTCACTCCCATACGTGGAAAGCATAGGTCTATTAGGCCATTCGCAAGGCGGGTTGGTCGCCTCGATGACAGCGGGCAGGCTGGCAACTGATGGCAAAGCCCCCGCAGGTATCGTGCTCATCGCCCCCGCCTCCGGCATCAAGGATGCGTGCCAAGCCGGCAAGTTCTTCAACGCCACCTTCGACCCTGCCGACCCGCCGGAGTTCATCCGCATCTGGGGCATCGTGAAGTTAGGACGCGAATACTTGCTGACCGCACAGCAGTTGAACATTTACGGGACAGCAACTGCCTACCAAGGACCTGTCCTCCTGCTGCACGGCAGCCGCGACGGCACTGTGCCGATGTGGTGCAGCGAAAAGTATCTGGAGGCATACGGCAACCACGCGACCCTGCAGGTGGTGGAGGGCGAGAACCACACCATCACGCGCCACCGAAAAGAGGTGGTGGCGAGCACGGTGGCGTTTTTCAAGAGGGTTTTCGGGAAATGAAATTATAGTATCTTTGCCGCAAATTCACAAACAATGAACGAAAGCACCGCCTCTCAAACAATCCATTGGCTGAACCGTTTCCGGATGGCCTTAGTAGTTTTGCTGCCGCTTTCCGCATTGCTGACACCCAAAGACCCTTCTGTTTATCTGTCAAAATGGGGTATTGCCACTGTGGCGTTATATATTTTGGGATGTTTGAGCATCTTTTATGGGGACTTCTTGAGATCAAAATGGAAACTCGTTGACGATAACGCCATCAAGGAAAACAATATAGCCAATTGGTTGTTTGCTGCAGGGATTATCGGCTATCTTGTTGTATGTAGTATAGCAAAAGACCATTATTTATCGAATATAGTGCTCGGAGAAACTTGGTTTGAGGGCGGAGTGGCTTTTGCTTTCATATTGCTCATTCGGTTTATTACGCGAGCCGTTAGTGAAACACGTTGGGGAAAATTCTCTGGAGTACACACCGTGCTGAACAAAATAGCTGGATACTCCTTGCTGTTCTACATTCCTCTTAAAACATTAGCAATCCAATCATTCCGGATCAACAACTCAACTTCATTCGAGAATTGGTTTCAATATCACATAGACATGGGCCTTATCGGAATATATTGGGTCATCTATCTCATCGCTTCCGTTGAAGAGCTGATTATCGCCATTACCATGAAAGAGCAGTTTGATCCGTTCAGGAAAAGTATATTCCAGAAAAAACAGCGGTAACCTATTTTAAAAACGACTTACCGCAGACATTCTTGATTTTTAGTCAGCGGTAACCCATTTTAAAAACGACTTACCGCTACCATTATTTATTTAATAGTGGCGGTAACTCGAAAAATTATATCTTTGCCACTGGATTAAAAGTATTCCAAAATGAAAATCATAGGTCGTAAAAACGAACTCAACTTATTGAATACCAGTTATAAAAGTGGTAAGCCCGAACTGATTGCCGTCTATGGTAGACGGCGCGTCGGGAAGACATTCCTCGTCCGGCAACATTTCAAGGACAAATTTGCCTTTTACACCACAGGAATCTATCAGGGAACCAAGAAAGAGCAACTGACTTTCTTCAACAAACAGCTGAATGAATATTCCAACGCCGCATATCCGATGGCCGAAGACTGGTTTTCCGCCTTCGACCAGTTAAAACATCTGCTAATCCATAGCAAAGAGACCACAAAAGTCGTGTTTATGGACGAGTTGCCATGGATGGATACGCCACGAAGCCGTTTCCTAAAAGCATTTGAATTGTTCTGGAACAGCTGGGGCTGCGTACAAACAGACCTCAAGCTAATCGTATGCGGATCCGCCACCACTTGGATGACCGACAAGTTCCTCGGGGGGAAGGGGGGTCTTCGCGGTCGTGTCACCTTGAATATCCCGCTATCGCCATTCACCCTCAACGAAACCGAGCAACTTCTATCAGAACAAGGAATAGTATGGAACAGACGACAAATACTGGATGGCTATATGGTGTTCGGCGGCATCCCCTACTATATAAGTCTGCTACAAAAAAACTTAAGCCTTACGCAAAACGTTGATGCTCTGTTCTTTGCTCCTTCCGCCCAACTCAAAAACGAATATGACTTTCTATTCCAGTCCTTATTTTCGCAATCCAATGTTTACAAGGCAGTGGTGGCCACATTGGCCAAGAAAAACATGGGCCTTTCCCGTCAGGAGATAATGAATACCTTAAAACTTCAGGATAATGGCGGATTAACTGAAATACTGAACAACTTGCAAAAGTGCGACTTCATTCGGAAATATTCGGCTTTCGGGAAAAGCGAAAGAAACGCTCTTTTTCAACTGACAGACTTGTTTTCTCTGTTTTATCTCAGGTTCGTGAAAGGGTATCATGGTCAGGACAATAATCATTGGAGCAACACGTTAGACACCCCCGTGCAAAACACTTGGCGTGGATATGCCTTCGAACAAGTGTGTCTGTTGCATCTTCCACAAATCAAGAAAGCGTTAGGAATCAATGGTATACAAAGCGATGTATGCTCCTGGCGAAGTAAAAACGGAGAACGTGGCGGGCAAATAGACATGATTATTGACCGTCGGGATCAAACCATCAACCTATGCGAGATGAAATACTCCGCCAGCCAATACGAAATCACAAAGACATACGACGAAAAGATGATACAACGGCGGGAACTATTCCGTCAGGAAACTAAAACCAGCAAAGCGCTATATCTCACCATGATCACCACACATGGCATTCTACCCAACAAATACTCGGACGACATTCAATCGGAAATCACGATGGCGGATTTGTTTCTGTAACCCGAAATTTTGTACCTTTGCACCCTTTTTGAAAAGAACAATGAAGAAAACAGGTTTATACTTCGGCTCGTTCAACCCGATACACGTCGGGCACTTGATTATTGCCGAATATTTGCTGGAACATTCCGACTTGCAGGAGCTCTGGTTCGTGGTGTCGCCGCAAAACCCGCTGAAGAAAAAGGCGTCGCTTTTGGACGACCGGCAGCGACTGCATCTCGTGAACCTTGCCATTGGCGACGACCTGCGTTTCCGAGCCTGCGACATCGAGTTCTCGCTCCCGAAGCCCTCCTACACGAGCTACACCCTGCAGGTGCTGCACGAACAGTACCCCCAGCGCGAGTTCTGCCTCATCATGGGCGAAGACAACCTGCAGACCTTCACGAAATGGTTCAACTACGAGTACATTCTGGAGAACTATCACCTCTACGTCTATCCCCGTCCCGGCTACGACGGCGGCGACTTCCGCACGCACCCGCACGTGCACCTCGTCGATGCGCCCCTGATGGCCCTCTCCTCCACCCTCATCCGCGACAACCTCAAAAACGGCAAGTCCGCACGCTACATGATGCCCGAAAAAGTGTTCCAATATGTCGATCAAGAAGGATTCTACCGTTGACCATAATATTTTCCAAGAGGGCTGCAAGCCCGACACGTGTCAACCCAGGGTGAACGAAGTGAGCCCTGGGACAGAACAACCAGGGTGAACGCTGCAAGCCCTGGGACAGAACCAAACCCAAACGAATATGAGCTTCAAACGATATAACATAGAAAATCTGGAAATCATCTCCGCAGGGGCGGAGGGAAAAGCCGTCGGAAAAGTCGATGGCCTCACTGTCTTCGTGCCATACGCGGTGCCCGGCGACATCGTCGATGTGGAAGTCTATAAACGCAAACGCGGCTACGCGGAGTGCAACCTGCTGGCCATCAAGCAGCCTTCGCCCGACCGAGTGACACCGCCATGCGGACACTTCGGCCACTGCGGCGGATGCAAATGGCAGATGCTGACGTATGAGAAACAGCTGGAATTCAAGCAGAAACAGGTCGAGGACAACTTCAAGCACCTCGGCAAATTCGAGTTCCCGCCGCTAATGCCCATCCTCGGGTCGGAGAAGATCTACTACTACCGCAACAAGCTGGAATACACCTTCTCCACGATGTTGTGGCTGACTTATGACGACATGAAACGACAGGCGGAAGGCGAGTTCTTCGAGAACCGCTGCCTTGGCTTCCACGTGCCCGGCATGTTCGATAAGATCTTGGATATCCAGCACTGTTGGTTGCAGGCGGCCCCGAGCAACGACATTCGTCTCTTCTGCAAGCAGTACGCCATCGAACACAACCTCGACTTTTACGACCCGCGTCAACAGGTGGGTTTGCTGCGCAACATCATCATCCGCACCGCCTCCACCGGCGACCTGATGGTAGTGCTCATCGTCACCAAATACAACCAGGAGGTGAAGGATATGCTCGCCGCCTTGATGGAGCGTTTCCCCGAAATCACCTCGCTGACTTTCGTCATCAACACCAAGCTCAACGACGCCATCTTCGATCTGCCGTTCCATCTCTATGCCGGTCAGGATTACATCACCGAAAAGATGGAGAATCTGCAGTTCAAGGTCGGGCCGAAATCCTTCTATCAAACCAACAGCGAACAGGCCTACAATCTCTACAAGGTAGTGCGCGAATTTGCTGATATACAGAAAAATGAAGTCGTCTATGACCTGTTCACCGGCACCGGCACGATTGCCAATTTTGTGGCACACCAAGCCAAGCGGGTGGTCGGCATCGAGTATGTCGATACCGCCGTGGAGGACGCGAAAATCAACTCCGCGCAGAACCACATCACGAACACGGAGTTCGTGGTGGGCGATATGGCGAAGATCTTCACCGACCAGTTCATCGCGCAGCACGGAAAGCCGGACGTCATCATCTCCGACCCGCCGCGCGCCGGCATGCACCCGAACGTCATCGAACAGCTGCTGAAATTGGAGGTACCGCGCATCGTCTATGTGAGCTGCAATCCTGCCACGCAAGCCCGCGACCTCACCTTGCTCGACCCGAAGTACCGTGTGGAGAAGGTGCAGCCCGTGGATATGTTCCCGCACACGCAGCATGTCGAGAACGTGGTGTTGCTTAAACTAAAAAACCTATAAACCAATCATCAAAAATACGCATGAATTTGCTGTTTTTGCCGAAATCCATTAAACCTGTGTATGAAAAAATTGATTCGATATAGTGTTATTGCGCTCTTGTTGTTAACCGTCTCCTCTGGCGTGCGAAATCCCGATCCAATTATGAACATGCTGAATAAAATGACGATAGAGGAGAAAATTGCCCAACTGATCATCATCCGCGTGAGTTCCACGGAAAACGAACAATACAACAAGGAGTTGATAGAGAAGATCGCGCGTATTCAGCCTGGAGGTGTCTGTTTTTTCAAAGGGAATCCGACGAAGCAGGCGCTGCTTACCAACCGTATGCAGGCGGTCAGCAAGATCCCGATGTTCATCTCTATCGACGGCGAATGGGGCCCTGCCATGCGCCTCGACAGCTGCGTGGCCTTCCCGCGACAGATGACCCTCGGCGCCATCTCCGAAGAGAACGATTCTCTCATCTACCAAATGGGACTCGAAATCGCCGAACAGTGCAAGGCAGTGGGCATCAATCTCAACTTCGCACCCTGCGTCGATATCAACAACAACAGTCGTAACCCTGTGATTAACAGCCGTTCCTTCGGGGAAAACCGCGACAAAGTGAGTCGCAAAGCTGCTCTTTACATGCACGGCATGCAGGATGGCGGCATCGCCACCTCCATCAAACACTATCCGGGCCACGGCGACACCGAAACCGACTCCCACGTGGGCCTGCCCACCATCCGAAAAAACCGCATAGAACTGGACGAGATGGAACTCTACCCTTACCGTTACCTCATCAACGAGAATCCCGACATGGTGATGGTCGGCCACCTCAACATCCCCGCCTTAGACCCCGAACCCAGCTCTGTCTCTTCCATGTCATACACCATCGTCTCCGACCTCCTGAAAAAGGAATTAGGCTACAATGGCCTGATTATCACCGATGGTATGGAGATGAAAGGGGTTCGCAACCAGAACCGTTTCGAAGGAGACGTGGAGATTCGCGCACTGTTGGCCGGTGTGGACATTTTGTTGCTGCCTGGTGAAACCGATTCCGTCATCGCCGCTATCAAACAGGCTGTGGAACAAGATATTATCCCCGAAGAACTCATCAACGAACGGTGCCTTCGAGTACTTCAATTCAAAGAAAGCCGCGGAATTCTTGCATCCAAACCTGCCCGTATTGCTGACATTCCATCTAAACTGAACAGCGCAAAAGCTGTTTGGCTTAACCGTCAATTAGAAGAAAAAGCGATCACTTTGCTGAAAAACGACGACAATATTCTGCCTTTGAATGCCAAAACCGCCGAAAATACTGCGTTTCTGTGTGTAGATCGAAAAAAATACGCAAACGAATACGAACAAATTGTAGGTGAGTGTCACCTTCCTTTCTACTACATCGACAAGAAGATTTCCGCCAAAGAGCAGTCGAGCATCATGGCAAAATTGGCATCTTACGATCAGGTGATTGTGGCGTTCGGTGGTTCCAACCAGTTAGGAGGCTCTGGCTACGGCATCGACATGTCATCCGTACGGCTGCTCAACCGCCTCACCAAGGAGAAATCTGTGATTTTGCTTCATTTAGGCAACCCCTACGCTCTCAACGCTTTCGACTCCCTCAGCAGCTATCGAGCGGTCATCTGCGCCTACCAATTCTCCCCCACTACCGTCGCAGCGGCCATCAACGCCTGCTTCGGAAAAACTGCCTTTGAGGGCACTTTGCCGGTCAGCATCAACGACTACCCGGCGGGCAGCGGCATCCTTCCTTCGGTCACCACGGAAAACATCTCCGCATTGCCCGACAATATCACCCAAGAGATCGACAAAATTCTGCAAAACGGCATCAATGACCACATCTATCCGGGATGTGCCGTCATTGCGCTGCACCACGGACAGCCTGTCTATCAGAAAGTATTCGGCTATCTGGACTATAACCGTCAGGACAGGGTGACTCATCAGACGCTTTACGATGTGGCCTCTATCACGAAAGTGGCGGCTACCACACTGGCTGTCATGAAGTTATACGACAACCACGAAATCCAGCTCTCCGACAGAATCGGCAAATACCTGCCCTACTTAGCCGGCACCGACAAGGCCAACCTCACGTTGGAGGAGCTGCTGACCCACACTTCCGGAATGCCGTCGTTCATTCCATTCTACAAGTCCATCATGGGCAACGAACGCTATTTACGCGCATATAAGACCGAAAACTACAACATTCAAGTGGCCGATCACTTCTATTTGCGCAAAGACTATCCCGATAGCATCCGATACAAGATTGCGCATTGCAAGTTGAAAGAGAAAAAGTACGAATACAGCGATTTGAACTTTTTCCTGCTGAAGGATATGGTGGAAACCATCACGATGCAGCCGATGGAAGAGTTTCTGTCGGTGAATTTCTACCAACCGATGGGCCTTTCGCACACCACTTTCCGTCCGTTGTCGCATGGTTTCCAGCACAATGAAATCGCCCCGACGGAAGAGGACAAACTGTTCCGTAAACAGCTGGTACACGGCTATGTACACGACCAAACAGCTGCTTTGATGAACGGCAACGCCGGCAACGCCGGACTCTTCACCACAGCGGAAGAGCTTGCTGCCATCTTCCTCATGATCCAAAACGGAGGTATCCTCAACGCCCAACGGTATCTGTCGGAAGCCACCGTGGAAGAGTTCACAAGAATGCACTCGCTGCACGGCTGTCATGTGCGCGGTTTGGGCTTCCACACCCCGAAAGCACCTGGCGAATCCTCCATTGTACCAGCCGCTTCCGACATACAAATATTTGGTCACCAAGGATTTACCGGCACAGTCGTCTGGTGCGACCCGAAAGAGGAACTCATCTTCGTCTTCCTCTCCAACCGTGTCTGCCCCGATGCTGAACCCAACAAATTGTCGAAGAGCGGAATCCGCCTGAAGGTGCATGATTTGATTTATAAAGGATTAGGCAACAGGCAATAGGCAACGATCGAAGAAACATATATGAAATATCTTCCTTGAACAGCCCCGACAGGGGCAAAAGCTCGGTAGATTGAGATCGCATGACGATGAATGTACGATGAATAAACGATGAATATGATGAACCCAATAATTATACATATCGAAACCGCCACCGACGTATGTTCCGTGGCATTGTCGAGAGGCACGGCAATCATCGGATTGAAAGAGGAGGCCGGTGGCAACAACCACGCCAAAAACCTCCTGCCATTCGTGGATGAAGTGTTGAAACAATCGGGAGTGAACATGACCGAAATCAACGGGGTGGCCGTGAGCATCGGACCCGGCTCTTACACCGGCTTGCGCATCGGGGTCTCCACCGCCAAAGGCATCGCTTACACCGCCGGCATTCCCGTAATGGCCATCAGTACGTTGGAAAGCATCGCACAGGGAGCCAAAACGTTATGGTCTGGGACCTCAACGGAAACCGTGCAAATCGTCCCGATGATTGATGCCCGCCGCATGGAGGTCTTCACCACCCGCTACGACTTCGACATGAATTCGTTAGAGGAAGTTTCCGCCAAAATCATCGACCAAAACACCTTTACAGAGCTGCTTTCGGAACAAAAAGTGCTCTTCTGCGGCAACGGAATGCCCAAATGCCACGAATTACTGTCCGCTTTCCCCAACGCCTGCTTCATCGACGCACCCGTCTCCGCGAAAAATATGCTCCCTACCGCCATTCGCAAGTGGCAAAAACAGGAGTTTGAGGACGTTGCCTACTTCGAACCGTTCTACCTGAAGGAGTATGTAGCGGCAAAACCGGTGGTGAAAGGACTGAGATAATTAGCAGTTAGTAGTAGTTAAAACGAGAATCCCCAATAATAGTAAAAGATATTCCTTGAGCAGCCTCGGAGAGGCAAAACGCGCGAAGCGCTATTAACCCCACACAAGGCGAAGCCGCAGTGCAGGGGGTCGTAGCTACCAAAACCTTAAACAGTGATAAAGCATGGAAGTACACGAACCGATAAAACGCGACCGAAACCTCAACATCACGGTGATTGCTGACGATTCCCAACGCGGATTGGCAGCCGTATCGCAAGGTGTGTTGCTGGCTGAGGTGTTCCAAGCCTCGCTGACGGTCATGGCAAACTTCGGATTCGGGTTCGGACCAACGGAATTCCGCCATATCCCAGACGACAGTCCCTATTTACAGGAAATTCGAAAAACAGTCTCAGAAGTAGCTAATTGTCAGATTATCACCGATTACATTTTCCCCGAAACACTTTTCCGCTATGCCGAAGAGCACAACACCGCCATGTTCGTCATCGGGATTCCTGATGGGAGTGGTTCCGATAGAGGAGGTTTCTTTAGCGCCAAGAAAGCCATCAAATTTATCCGTCAATCGCGGTTCCCCGTGATGACCGTCACGTTCGCCTACCCGGATGCCACCTACTACAAGCACATTCTGTTGCCGTTGGACATTGAACGGCAGAACAAGGAAAAGGCGCTGTGGGCAGGCTATTTCAGCCGGTTTTATGGTTCTGTTATCCATATTCTCTATCCGAAATACAAAGACGAAGGGTTAGCCAAGTTAGTCTATGACAATATGGCTTTTGTAGAGAAACTGTATGAGAATCTGGAAGTTACTTATAAAAAACACGAAACGCAGCCACAGGATTATTTAGATGCCTATGCTCTGAAATTCCCTCTGATAGAGCATGTCAGCGAACATGCGGGCGCATCCGTGATCATGATGACCCGCTATTACACCCTCGGCGATGTGCTGATGGGCCCCCGCGAGCGCAAAATCATCGGCAAAACGCCGATGTCCATCCTTTGCATCAACCAGCGAGATGACCTTTACGTGCTCTGCACCTGATTTCCCTTCATTCCCCCTTTATCGCCGACATCAGAACACAAAAACCCGCGCTCCGGGGATTAGTGGCTATGATTGGGAGCGCGGGACGTTCAATGTTGAAACTTTTCGTGCTTATATTATCGACTTTAATTTTGACTTTAGGCTTTTAGATTCACAAGTCTTAAGTCCCAAGTCTCATACGTCATCAGAACAATTGTATGCCAATTTCCCATTTCGGGAAGTCGGAAGTGGTTGTGCCTTTCACTTTCAGCAAGTTGGAAATACGGTACTGTCCATAGATGGCGAAGCGGCGGGTGATACCTACACGCATACGCACACCATAGTCGAGACGGTTCATCATAAGACCATATTGTCCATCATTGAGATATTTTCTAATGATATGCGTGTTGATTGCATCGCCTCTTTGGGTCTCGATTTTATGGCGACTTCCTGTATTCCATTCACCGAAAATACCAGCGTCTATGTACCACCACTCTTTACCGGCATAGCCCAAAATGAACCGGTTAACCAATTCCAAATCAAATTTTGTGACTTTGATGTTGTTTTTGATCACTTTAATATCCATCATTTCATAAGGCAATCCAGTAGCAGGATTGACGAATATCGGACTCTCCTCCGCATACCAAGAAGAACCGAAGCCGAGGCGAAAACCTATCGCATAGGGTTTTGAAACACGCCAGCTGTTGTCGAAGGCGAAGGTAAGACCGTGGGAAATTCTGTCGCAGGTCCAGATATTGCCGCTCGGACTCCACATAGAAGGAAGCATAAAGGAGAAATTCAGCACTGTACTGAATTTGTATGTGGCCTTGAATTTACGGGTGTAGATGTCGTTGGCGGGAATGGAGATTGTCTTCGCACAGCTGTAGTAGTTGGCATTTTTTGCGGTAAGGCTATCTACTTTCGGTAACGTTTTCTGTCCCACGGCATATTTCAGAATCTGCCCGTTGCTCCATATCTCTAACGTTTGCCCGCTTTGCAGCCGGTCCTTGGAAAAACGGATAGCGCCACTGTTCTCATTAATTTCCTTCTGATTGTAAAAGTCAATCGAACCGTCGCCATTGGTGATTTTGTAGAAAACGGTGGCAGGTTCCTTACCTGTGACATACACCGCATTGTCATCTTCCGAAAAAGAGATGTTGTTTTTGACTTCGGGCTTTTCACCGAAGAAATAACCAGCTTGCGGCACACCATAACCGTACGCATAGTCGAAGTAGGGATAGTGGTTGCCGGATTTCTCGATTTCGGTTTTCAGCTGCCAAGCGGTGTATTCGGGATGCAGTTGCTTGACACAAGCGGCGAAACCGGCCGTCATCGGGGAGGAGAAAGAAGTGCCGTAAGCTTGGGTGAAGTTGCCTTTTTCACCGGCCACCCAGCAGTGAGCCATAGCTACCACGTTGGGTTTCATGCGACCGTCGGCTGTCGGACCGAACGAACTGAAATCAGTGAGCTGGTTGATAGAATAGACACCACCCACGGAGAGGATGCTGTCGGCATCGGCGGGCGTGATGAGCATCTTCCACTCTTTGTCGTCGCCCTCGTTGCCCATGGCGTTGCAGACCAAAATACCCTTGCGGGCGGCGGTATTGGCAGCCTTTGCGACCATCGAAGTACCGTTCATCTGTTTCACTTGGTAACGCTGTTTGCCGTAGCCGAGGGAGCTGTTCACGATGTCGGCACCGTTTTGGTCGGCCCATTCAAGAGCCTGCACCCACCAAACCTCCTCTTTCAACGGCTCGGTGTTTATCTCGGTACGTGCCAGCAGAAATTGCGCGTCGGGAGCCATGCCTAACCAAATGCTATCGCTGATTCTACCACCGATACAGCTCAGCACCATGCGCCCGTGCGAGTTGGCCAAATAGACGTTCTCTTTCTTTTGCGCGAAGTTCCAAGTCTTGATAATCTGGTTGTTATCCCGCATTTGTTGAAATGCAGGGTGCGTGTTCACTTCCGGGAAACCGGCGTCAAACACGGCAATGCGCACGCCCTTGCCCGTGATGTTATGCTCCTTGAACAGCTCACCTTTGTGGATGTCAATTTGGTCACTGTAGTTTTTGGCACTTTTCGACGTATTCTCCAATTCAGACTCCGAAACGACTTTCATATCGCTGGCAATCAGCTGGATGCCCGCCACGAAGGGAAATTGCCGAATAACGGTAATCTGCTCCTCCGTGGCCATCACGCCGGCCGCGTTGAGCCACCGCGAAGTGCCGATCAGCTCCTCCGAAGCATTCTCCACCGCTGAAGTGTATTCGCCGCTCACAGGATAGTTGGTGATGTCATAAAGGTCCGCGCCGTTCAAGGCGTAACGCTCGATGGCCTTCGCATCAAAGTATCGATACGGATCGAACGTGGTGTTCTGCTTGTCGGTGAAGAATACCCAGTAACTGTTCTGCGCGATTAGCTGACTTGCCAATGCACAGAAGAATAAGGTAATGATTGTTACTTTTTTCATATTGTTTGGTTTTTTAGTGAATTGTGATTAGTGGCTAGTGAATTGTGAGTGGTGATTTGTGAATTGTGAGTGGTGGTTTATTTTGGGGATTTGATTTTTGACTGAAGGTGACGGATGTAACCGGATAGTAGTTTTTGAACTGTGGTGATTTGTTTAAAGAGAGGATGATCTGGCTTGAGATAGTTTAAATCTGCAGATAAAAGCAATTGTGTTTCCAACTCTGACAAAGAGCCTTGCGCTATATAACAAAAACCGTAAGTTTTCTTTGTCATTATTACGACCTGCTCCTTCTGCAATATTCGATGGAATAGAAACAGAAGATCTTTTCATCTGAGAACATAATCCAAAAAGTTCATCAGTAGGAAACTTTTTTAGTACAACATACACTTCTTTCACAAGTTTCATACTCTCTTTCCAAACATTTAAGTCTTTATGGTTCATTTTTTCTTCCCCTTTCTAATGATAATTAACTATTAACAAACTCTCAACTCACTATTCACTATTCACAATTTCATTAAAATCGATTCCTAACAGTTTCATATTTTTCAGAAACTCCGGCACTTCCTCTTCCATGAACTCCTTCTTGCGGATGGCATGGATTTTCTCGGGGGCGTCCTCGTTGACGAAGTAGCCGATTCCGCGTTTGTTGGTGATGATCTCCTGGTTCTGGAGGCGTTCGTAGGAGCGCATGACGGTGTTGGGGTTCACTTCGAAGGCGACGGCCAACTCGCGCACCGACTTGGCCCGATCGCCCGGCTTCCACGCGCCCGACAAAATCTGCTCAAACACCCAGTTCTCGATCTGCCGGTATATGGTTTGTGTGCTCTTGAAATCCATACTATGCCTCCGTTTCTCTCATTCTCAAAAAACTCATTGCGTAGAAATAGACAATCGTCGCACAGCAAGCGACATACGGGAACCAATCTTTGGATGTGGTGATGTAATGCTCAACCTTATAATAGTTACCGTTGCGGATTTCTGCAGGAACAGCCGACACTACATTCAACCATTCAGTACCTGCCATAATAACACCAAATACCAACGTAACGATAAAGCCGGTCAGCATCAGCTTCCAGAACGGACTTTTCTTGAAATAAATGGCCGCGAAAAACATAACCGCAATACTGGAATAGATTATTATGATGTATAAGGCGTTGGATAATGGAAAAGTGTTCTTTATTAATTCGTATATGGAGATATCGATCACGCCAGGTTTTACGATGTCTAATATAACACATCCTAATACCAGTCCTATGAGCGTGGATAAAAAAATGCCTACAACATAATAGACATTCGCTAAAAGCATTCCCGTAACCACTTTTTCGCTATTGGTAGCGGGAATCATCAAGTAGTGTATCCGGCTTGAGGGCCGATGAAGATTTGAAAAGACGCGACAGGGGTAATAAATAATCAGTACGAAGGCGACAAGGAATATCGTGCCCTTAGTGAAAGGGGACGTTAGCATGGTAAACAATGATAACGCCATCACTATGACAAAATTGTAAAACACGTCATTTTGCCAGTTTTCGTAAAAATAGGCCTTGATTAATTTGATTATGTTTTTGATGTTCATAATTATACGGTTTTATTGGTGAGACAATTCGGGTTAATTTTCAGTGGATGATTCGTCTTGCTGAGACGCACCTTGGCTCGTCTCTACGGAATCGGCGTATGCCTCTATTTCATCCAGACCATTAAAATGAAGCACTTGCGTCGAATCCTTTTCGATTTTCTCATATTTAATTCTGCCGCTGCGATAGCCTGTCTGGAAATCGATGGTGTAGCCGATGACCAGGCCCAACACCAAAACAATGGCGGTGATGATTAATATCTTATTCGTGTATTTTTTCATAATCTTCAGATTTTAAGGTTATTTGAACATTTCCGTGAACTCTTGCTTGTTTAAGACGGCGGCGTTGAAGAGCAGTTCCAAATCCAAGGGGGTATCAATGTGATTGACGTTTTCCTTCACTTGCTGGATGCCGCGCGGAGTCTCTTCGCTGTAGTACAGCTTGCCCTCCTTCGTCTTTTCGTCATTTGTATCGAAGACTAACTTGTCGGTGATGACATCGCCGGAGGCGTTGAGAATCATACGGCCGTTGTCGATGATGGAGACCGCATCGATGAGGCTGTGAAGGTCACGCACCTGATGCGTGGAGATGAGCACGGTTTTCTGCTCGTCGGCGTAGGCGGCCATGAATTTGCGAAAGATGCTCTTGGAAGGGATGTCGAGGCCGTTGGTGGGCTCGTCCATGATGAGCAGCGGCACATTGGCGGCCAAAGCGAAAGCTATCATCACTTTCTTCTTCTGCCCGTGCGAGAACTTGTCGATGAAGCCAAGCATGTTGTCCATCTCGAACTCCGTCAAATAATACATGAACTGTTCATGGCTGAAGTTCGGGTAAAACGGTGCGAAAGCTTCCTCGTACTGCTTGATTTTCAGGTGAGGAACATAGATCTCCTCTTGGAGGAAATAGATGTCGCTCAGCTGGTGAGCGGTGCGTTTGTAGGCGGGTTCACCGTCAATGAGGGCTTCGCCCGCCTGCGGGAAGAGAAGTCCCGTCATGATTTTCAGCAGGGTGGTTTTGCCCGCTCCGTTGCGGCCGAGCAATCCGTAAAAGTGACCGGGCTCCAACAGCAAGTCCACCCCGTTGAATAACTTGCGGTTCTTGTCATACCCGAATTCTACATTTTTCAATTGTATCATACTGTTCATATTTTAAATTGTTACTGTATTAGTGAACTAAGACACTGCAAAAGTAATACACTTTGCGATATATTGTACACTTTTTGAAAAATTTTTTCTTGCTGATAATCAGCGTGTTATACTTCCATCGATTTTTTTTGTCACAAAAGATGGCGTTTTTTTCGCAGAAAATGGGAAGTTGGGGCGCAAAATTGTGATTTGGAGGTTAAAAGATTAGAGCCAATAGGTCAAAAGCTTTTTACATTTTTCATATTTAAATCGCATATCGTGAATATTCCGTATCTTTGCCGCTGAATCTGAAAGAGTTGTTAAGTCCGAGATTGTTTTGGACAGAAGTATTTAACATATTATAAACCAGAGCATTATAAACATGTCTGAGCGAGAAATAAACCAATATCGATTGACCGATATGGAGGAACCTACCGACGAGATGTTGGCCTACATCATGCACGAGGTGGCAGAGGAGGCGCGTATCTCGAACGAAGAAGCCCATAAGCGGTATTTTGCCGAAATCAGAGAAATGTATCAACAAGAGTACGGTTGTGCTAATGGGAGATAGGAAACCTGTTCTGATTGTGGTAGCCGGACCTAACGGTTCGGGCAAAACCTCTGTGACAAGCAAGATATTGCATCATCAGTGGTTGGAAAATTCTGTATATATCAATCCGGATAACGTAGCACAAGAACGTTTTGGCGACTGGAACTCCAAAGAGGCCATTATGAAAGCGGTAAAATATTGTGAAGATTGGCGAGAAAAGTGCCTCTCGGATCAAAAAAGTCTGATATTTGAGACAGTGTTGTCAGCTAATGATAAAGTTGATTATATAGAAAGGGCTATTGCTGCTGGTTTTTTTGTCAGACTTTTCTTTGTTTGTACAAGTTCTCCAACCATTAATGCCGCTCGAATAGCCAATAGGGTGATGAAAGGAGGCCATGATGTTCCTATTACAAAAATTGTATCTCGCTATCAGAAATCATTGTCTCGCTGCAAATATCTTGTACGAAAGGTAAATAGAGCATATTTGTACGACAATTCCATTGATAATTCTGAAGCAAAACTGCTTGTTCGTTTTGCTGATGGTGAAATTATCAAACATTATGTAGAGCAAATGCCTGAATGGGCAACGAATATTTGTGAATAAACAACTGAGTATCAGAAATATAAATCAAAAAATAGTTACAAAAAAAGAGAAAGAAAAGTAATTAACATATTATAAACCAAAGCATTAGCTATTATTTCGCGTTCAAGAAAAAAGTCCGCTAAACGATTTTCTTAAAGTCGATAATAGGTGTTCACGGTAGGTCTGTGATAGTTTCCAAATGCTACACTTAGTTGATGTTCGCGCCTCAGGCGTGGATTCATTTAGTGTAGCATACGGGTTCTTAGCGGACTCCCGTGAACGCGAAAAGAAATGGTTCACGCCTTTCTTTATATTCGATATTCACGATTGATAGCTTATGGATAATCTATCAATCAAATATGGCAGGAAATATTAATCTTCATGCAGCAAATAAAAATAAAAAAGATGAATTTTATACTCAACTCGTGGATATAGAGAATGAATTGAGGCACTACAAAGTTCATTTCAAGGGCAAGACAGTGCTTTGTAACTGTGATGACCCACGTGTGAGCAATTTTTTCCACTATTTTAGTTACAATTTTGAACAGTTAGGTTTGAAAAAACTGATTACCACATGCTACAAAAGTCAAAACAGAGACCTATTTAGTCAAAATGATAGTGAAAAAGCTATTTGGTTAGAGTATTACGGTGATCGTAACGGAAATCGCGTACCTGATCCTGAGGAAATAGGTATACATTATTTTAAAGGAGATGGCGACTTCCGATCTGCTGAGTGTCTTGAGCTGTTGAAACAATCCGACATAGTGGTGACCAACCCTCCATTTTCGCTGTTTCGAGAATACGTGGCACAGTTGATGAAATATGAGAAGAAATTTGTGATAATTGGTAATCAAAATGCAATCACTAACAAAGATTTTTTTCCTCTCATCCGAGACAATAAAGTATGGTTAGGATATGGGTTTAAGGGTGGAGCAGCACATTTTTTCAGTAAATATGAAGATACTGCCACCGCAGGCGATCATCGAAAGGGAATGATTCGTGTTTCAGGTGTAAACTGGTTTACCAATTTGGAAATACCTAAACGACATGAAGATTTGATTCTCTATAAAATGTATAATGAAGAAGAATATCCAAAATATGACAACTATGATGCTATCAATGTAGATAAAACAGCTAATATACCTATGGATTATAACGATTTTATGGGCGTACCTATTACTTTTATGGATAAATATAATCCCGATCAATTTGAAATATTAGGAATATGTGCTGGAAATAGCAAGTTAAATAAATTTTATGGAATAGTTCCTTATTATCCACATATTGAGGATAGGGGAGGTTGCGCGGTATTAAACAACAAACGGGTTTATTCCCGCATCCTCATCCGCCGGCGCAAACGAATGGATGATGTTGGGTCAAAGCAACCAACATCATACAACCAACCTGAAACAACCCTGCCATTAGCTGCGGAAGACCCCGAATCATACAACCAAAACCGATAAATCATGCAAATCGAATTACACAAAATCACCGTCCGCGAGCTGACAGCGGGCTACGAGGACAACAACGAAAAAGGCGTGCGGGCCTACGGCGGCCAACTGGATGTGCGACCTCCCTACCAGCGCGAATTCGTCTATAAGGAGAAACAGCGCGATGCCGTCATCGACACCCTCACGCAAGGTTTTCCGCTGAATGTAATGTATTGGGCGGTGCGAGAAGACAGTACCTTTGAAATCATCGACGGTCAGCAACGCACCATCTCTATCTGTCAGTATGTGAACGGCGACTTCGCATTCGATTTCCGCTATTTCCACAACCTACAACCCGACGAGCAGGAGCAAATCCTCAGCTACGAGCTGCAGGTCTATATATGTAGCGGCACCGACAGCGAGAAACTCAAGTGGTTCAAAACCATCAATATAGCAGGTGAGGAACTGACGAATCAAGAACTTCGAAACGCGGTGTATGCAGGTTCTTGGGTGGGTGACGCGAAACGCTATTTCAGCAAAAACGGAGCACCCGCAGCCAAAATCGGGAGTGATTACCTCACGGGTTCTGCCATCCGTCAAGACTATTTGGAGACGGCTATCTCTTGGATTTCGGATGGCAATATCGAAGTGTATATGTCTAATCATCAGCATGATGCAAGCGCGGCTCCGTTGTGGCAGTTCTTCCAAGCAGTCATCACATGGGTGGAGACCTCTTTTCTTCCCAACAAAGAACGCAAGAAAATCATGAAAGGAGTGGATTGGGGTTGGCTCTACAAACAGTTCAAAGATAAAGTATTTGATTCCCAACAAATTGATAACGAGGTGAAGCGGCTCATTTTGGACGATGATGTGACCAAAAAGACGGGCATCTATCCTTATCTCCTCACCCATAAAGAGAAATATTTGTCTATTCGAGCTTTCACCGAAGCGCAGAAATTGTCGGCTTACGAGCGGCAAGGCGGTTTTTGCGCCGACTGCGGTCAGCACTTCGACATCTCACAAATGGAGGCCGACCACATCACTCCGTGGCACGCGGGCGGCCGCACCATCGCAGAAAATTGCCAAATGCTTTGCAAGGAATGCAATCGCAGGAAAAGCGGGAAATAATCACGGCAACCGATATATCAAAGTAATTCGTATTTTTGCACCCAATTTGGAAAACTATGGGCGCATTTAAAGCATACGATTTTCGCGGAATCTATGGCAAGGATTTCGATTTGGAGACGATCTACAAGTTCGGTTTCTTTCTTCCATCACTGCTGAATGCTGATAAAGTGTTGATTGGTAGGGATATGCGGGTGACTTCAGAAGAGATATTCGAGGCTTTGTCGCGGGGCATTACCGATGCCGGCGCCGATGTCTATGACATGGGGCTGACCACCACACCTATGGTCTATTACTTCACCGCCAAGCACCATTTCGACGCTTCAGTGATGATTACGGCATCGCATAATCCCAAGGAATACAACGGATTAAAGGTTTCCCGAACGGATGCGCTGCCCGTAGGTTTCGACACAGGACTGGGCGAATTGGAACAGAAAGTGCTGCACGAAGAGGTGGTCATTACCGCACCTAAAGGGAAAGTCATCGACTATCCGGTGCGCGAAGAGTATCTCCAATTCCAGTCGCAGTACCACTATTCGCCTGATAATCTGAATATTGTGATGGACTGCTCCAATGGAATGGCCTCCATTCTGGTGAAGGAAATTTTCGGGGACAAACCTTGCTATCTCTTTGATACACTGGATGGTACGTTCCCCAACCACGAAGCGAACCCTTTAGAGGCAGAAAACATCGTAGAACTTCAGCAAAAAGTGCGTGAAACCCATGCCGACGTCGGTGTGATTTTCGATGGCGACGCTGACCGGGTGATGTTTGTCGATGAGCACGGCGACTTTATTTCCCCGGATTTGATCATTGCCGTGTTAGGTCACTACTTTATTGAGGAAAAAGATATTCAAGGACTTGTCATTCAAGATATCAGGACTTCCAAATCGGTGGCGGAATATTTAGGGAAGATGGGTCGCGAGATGTACATCTGGCGTGTGGGTCGTGCCTATGCCGCCATGAAGCTGCGGGAAATCGACGGCGCTTTCGGTGGAGAATATGCCGGACACTACTACTTCCGCGACTTTTTCTACTCCGATTCCGCTATGATTGCCGCACAGGTGGCTCTGCGTGTCTTTTCCCAAATGAAAGAGCGCGGAGTGTCTGTGTCCCAACTGATTGCACGCATCAAACGGTATGCCAATTCCGGTGAAATCAACTTCACCATCGAGGAGAAGAAAGCAGCCATGGAGGCGGTTAAGGCGGCCTGCATCGCGCAGGAAACGCCAGAAACAGTGCTCGACTTCGACGGCTACCGCGTGGAATTCGCCGAC
The DNA here is from genome assembly GCA_946409645.1 of uncultured Bacteroidales bacterium. Lineage (GTDB taxonomy): Bacteria > Bacteroidota > Bacteroidia > Bacteroidales > WCHB1-69 > F23-D06. Next base: position 47,284 of record CAMJXE010000006.1, on the reverse strand, counting down.
TGGTGGTTCAACATCCGCCCTTCGAATACCGAACCCTACCTGCGTCTCATCATGGAGGCTCGCACGGAAGATCTGTTGAAGGAGAAAAGGGCTTTCATCGAACAAATTTTGGAACCATATATAATATAAACAATGTACATGACATTGTAGAGACGCGCCATGGCACGTCTCTACAGACCGAAAAAGAAAATGATACAAGGGACGAGACATAGAAACCTTTTGGCATCGTTGCTGCTGAAAACGGCGGCGGCGTGGGTGTTCCTGTGTCTGTTCTTGCCTTCGGCGCACGCGCAATTCTACAACGGCTCTCAGCTCACGTTCGGAAAGAACCGCGTTCAGCATCAGAACTTTAACTGGCAATACTTGCGGGCGGAACAGTACGATGTCTATTACTACCCTACCGGCCGTGCTTTGGCACAGTATGTCTTTTACCGCACTCCGGAAATCGTGTCGGAAATCGAACAATTGCTGAACTACACCTCCAAGAAAAAGTTGCAAATCATCGTCTATAACACCCAATCCGATTTCCGCGAATCCAATTTCGCCTACGATTACGAAGATTTCTACAACCAAGGCGGCGTGACGAACATCTATGGCACGAAAATCTACATCTATTTCGACGGAAACCGTGCGCATCTTGACCGCATGATCCGTGGCGGCATCATGAACGTCTATGCCCACTGGATGGTGCAGGGCGCAACAGTCGGTGCCAACATCTCCTACGACTACCTGATGAATGTTCCGAGTTGGTTTTACAGTGGATTATCCTCTTATTTTGGCGAACACTGGAATGTCGAGGTGGAATCTCACGTCAAAAACGGCATTATTACAAATAGTTACAATTGTTTGGAAGATCTGTCACCCGTGGAGGCCACCTACGCTGGACACTCTTTCTGGAAATACCTTGTGGATCTTTACGGCGAGGAAATTATCCAAAAAGTGCTCTATTTCACACGCTCAGGCAGGAACATACAAAACGGATTGTCCCGCGCCACGATGGTTCCTTTCAAAACATTGGTTGAAAATTGGTATAAATATTATATAGTCATGTTCCACCCGGACATGTCGAAGCAGATGCCTGCCGGCGAAGAAATCCTTAAAAAGCCCAACCCCAAACGCGATTATGCCCGATTTTGTTTCTCTCCTGAAGGCGACAAATACGCCTACGTCACTAACGAATCTGGGCAAGTGCGCGTATGGATGAAAACTGAAAAATGGAAATCCCCGAGATGTATCTATAAAAAATACCACAAAACGGAAGACAACCCAGACCTGAGTTTCCCTCTCATCGCTTGGCATCCTTCTGGAGAAATTTTAGGGCTAACTTACGAATACAAAGGCGATTGCCTGTATCAGCCTTACGATTTAGAGAAACGACGTTGGGGCAAAAAATTCCTCGTTGATGTGGAGAAAGTCACCTCGTGGTGCTATTCCCCCGACGGGCAACGGATGCTGTTTTCCGGCTTCAAAAATGGTCAATCCGATATCTATCTATACAGTTTTGCGGCCAAAACATTCCAGAACATCACCAACGACTTTTATGACGACTACAACCCTGTCTTCATGAATCCACAGCAAATCGCATTCGCTTCGAATCGTCCTGTAGATTCTATACTGCTGAAAGACAATTTCTTAGATGCTTCTCGCGACCGAAAATACAACCTTTTCCTATACCATCTCAAGGCTAAAGATTCGTCGCTATTGCGGATTACCGATACTCCTTTTGCCAATGAGAGTGGCTTGCAGCCCGCAGGCGAACAACGGTTGCTTTACCTGAGCGACGAAAGCGGCGTGGTGAACCGTTACGAAGCCGTTTTCGACAGCTCCATCAGTCGTATCGACACGGCAGTGCACTATATGTATTACGCCACCACCAACCCTTTGACAGATAGAGCCTATAATATTGAAGAACAGGCATATAACCAAGTTACCAATACTATTGCCGACATCTCTTTAATGAAGAAGTACAAACATATTTGGTTCACAGAATTCCATAACTTGTACCATCCCGAAATTGAAATCTCATCCTTCCATAAACAAACAAATGCAGATATTATCTTACAATCTGAAAAACAAACAGTGAAGGACAGTGTTGAAACCGTAAAGAATAAACAGGACCATGGTTTTATATTGTCAAACACCCAAAAAAACGAAACGCCTGTCACGGATGATATCGACAACGACACCACCTATACTTCCGCCAAATCCAAAAATGCTTTTTCTATCCCTGTAGGGCTTCCCTATCGAGTGCAATATTCTATTGATCAATTGATTACGCAAGCTGACTTCAGTTTTCTGAACACTTCATACCAGCAGTTTGAGGGCGGCACAAATCCTATCTATCTCAACACGGGTTTTAACGCTTTGTTTATGTTGGGTATCAATGATTTGTTTGAAGATTATCGTATCACTGGAGGATTCAGAATCGGCTGGAATTTAAATAGTTATGAGTTTTTGTTCAGCTATGAAAACCTTGCTCACCGTTTAGATAGGCAAATCACGCTCCACCGTCAGTCCATCACCTCGCAAGTGAGCGGATATGTTTATCGACAGAGCTCGAATAACATTTTCTATACGTTGAAATTCCCGTTCAACAAAACCAACAGCATGAGATTATCGTTAAAAGGGCGTTACGAAACGAATGTGGTAACGGCTCTCAACGACCAAACATTGCAGATGCCCGATGAACGGCATTTTTGGGCGGGTGCGAAGCTGGAATACATCTTCGACTCCTCTAAAGAACTTTATACCAATCTGTGGCGTGGAACCAAGTTGAAACTTTTTGCAGAATATGAGCAACGTCTTGAAGAACAAACTCTTAACCTTCTTGTCGTCGGTTTTGATTTGAGACACTCTATCAAACTCTACCGCAATATGACGTTGGCTCTTCGTTGCGCTGGCAGCACCAATGCAGGTTCCGCACGACTGGTTTACTTTCTGGGTGGTGTAGATTCCTGGATCGGTGCTAAATTCAACCGCGACATGATGGTAGATCCAACCAAAAACTACGCTTATCAGACACTTGCGACCAATATGCGGGGCTTCCAGCAGAATATTCGCAACGGCACCTCTTTTCTGCTGTTTAATGGGGAATTGCGTATTCCCATCGTTCAGCTAATTGTCGGACATAGAGTCGGTTGGAATCTGCTTAACACCTTGCAGCTAAATCTATTCGGTGATTTGGGTACTGCTTGGACAGGATTCACTCCTTATTCCGAAGACAATTGTCTTTACACACGTTTCATCGACAGCGGTCCGATTCACGCGGAGGTTAAACGACAGGTGGATCCATGGGTTGGCGGTTTCGGTATCGGAGCGCGCTTTGCTATTTTCGGATATTTCCTTCGCTTCGACTATGCATGGGGCGTGGAAGACATGAAAATCGACAACAAAAAAGGCATGTTCATGTTTTCTATCGGTACAGATTTTTAATTAAAAGAGTTTGCCATTATAGCAGAAAAAAGACGGAACCATTTAGCATGATTCCGTCCTTTTCTTTGTAGAGACGCGATTAATCGCGTCTCTACAGATTATTTCTTGAAATAACGATTGAATAGACCTTCGAAACCTTGGCCATGACGTGCTTCATCCTTGGCCATCTCGTGTACTGTATCGTGGATAGCGTCCCAGTTCATCTCTTTGGCGCGTTTCGCGATGCGCATTTTATCGGCACAAGCGCCGCTTTCGGCCATCATACGCTTTTCCAGGTTGGTCTTGGTATCCCAGACCACTTCACCTAGTAATTCAGCGAATTTGGCGCAATGTTCGGCCTCCTCAAAGGCATAGCGTTTGAAAGCCTCTGCCACTTCAGGATAACCTTCACGGTCAGCTTGACGGCTCATAGCCAAATACATGCCCACTTCGGTAGCTTCACCCATAAAGTGCGCATTGAGGTCCTTGATCATCTCTTCATCGGTATCCTTTGCAACACCGATAACGTGTTCAGTAACAAATGATAAAGTGTCTTCAACCAGTTCTTTGAATTTTTCAGCAGGTTGCTTGCATTGAGGACATCTTTCAGGTGGAGTATCTCCTTCGTGTACATAACCGCACACGGTACAAACGAATTTTTTCTTCATAATTGTGATTGTTTGTTGTTGATTATTAATAAATTATGGGTTAAAAATTATCGGGCATAATTTGGAAATAGGCTTTCGGATGGTCGCAAACAGGGCACACTTCCGGTGCTTTTTTGCCAACGACGATATGACCGCAATTGCTGCACTGCCAGATCATGTCGTTGTCACGGGAGAAAACGATCCCGCCTTCGATGTTGGCTAACAGCTTTTTATAACGTTCTTCGTGGTGCTTTTCGATTTCGCCAACCATAGCGAACAACTTAGCGATGCGGTCGAAACCCTCTTCCTTAGCGGTTTTTGCGAAACCAGCATACATATCGGTCCATTCGTAGTTTTCGCCAGCAGCTGCATCTTTCAGATTGGTAATGGTATCCGGTACTTTACCATCGTGTAACAGTTTGAACCAGATTTTGGCATGTTCTTTTTCATTGGCAGCCGTCTCTTCAAAGATAGCAGCAATTTGGTTATAACCATCCTTCTTAGCTTTAGAAGCATAGTAAGAATATTTGTTACGTGCCTGCGACTCACCTGCGAAAGCGGTTTGCAGATTTTTTTCGGTTTGTGATCCTTTTAATTCCATAATCGATTTTAAAAAATGATGATTTATTGATTCATAATTATTGAACTGCAAAATTACGTATTTTTTATTTAATACAAGTTTTCTCAGAAAAAAAAATTTTATATCATTAAAAACAAACGTAAATGTATGATTATCAGTGATAATTTTCAAAATATCATCATATTGACACTATAATAGAAAAAATGAGTTGAAATACCTTTTTAAGATTATCTTCTCAATAATCAGAAAAAAATAATTATTTATTTGAATATCAGTTATTTAAAATGGAATTTGGGGGAATAATTATTATCATTTCCCAATCATACGTGGGGAAGGGAGGGTAAGGAATTTCTAATTTCGGAGTACAATCATCAGCGCAGTGATGTCGGCAGGACTGACACCGCTCACTCTGGAAGCCTGTCCTAAATTGACAGGTTTTAATTTTGAGAGTTTTTCACGTGCTTCCTTCGACAAAGATTGAATGTTGGAATAATCCATATCGACGGGCAACTTTATATTATCCAAATTAGAGAGGTGCTGAACTAATTCTTCTTCTTTCTGAATATAGCTGTTATATTTAATGTAGGTTTCGGCATTGATAATTTGTTCGGCATCGGCACCGATTTGAGAAAGGAACTGAGCGAAATCAGTATCGTAGTCAATGATATCTTGAATTGAAATCTGCGGACGGAGAAGAACATTTTCAAGCTTAACGTTTTGAGTCAAAGAAGGCGTACCGCGCTTCACTAACAACTCATTCAGCGTTTGAAATTGCGTGGCATGACGACGGAGGTATTCTGCAATCTGTTGTTGTATTTCATATTTGTGAAGGAATTCCTCATAACGTTCATTATCTATCAATCCAAGCTGATGACCAATGGGGGTGAGACGGTAGTCTGCATTATCCTGACGAAGCAGGATGCGATATTCTGCGCGGGACGTGAACATCCGATAGGGGTCTTCCACCCCTTTTGTCACCAAATCATCAATGAGAACGCCAATATAAGCTTGTGAACGGGTAAGGATCAATGGTTCTTTATCGGTTAGGGAGAGGTGCGCATTGATGCCCGCCATCAACCCCTGACATGCCGCTTCTTCATAGCCGGTAGTTCCGTTGACCTGACCGGCAAGGTAGAGATTGCGAATCACTTTCGACTCGAGTGTATAATGCAGTTGAGTAGGATCGAAATAGTCGTACTCGATAGCATACCCTGGACGATAAATTTCCGCCCGTTCCAATCCAGGAATCAGATGCATAGCCTCCACCTGAATCTCTTCGGGCAAGGAGGAGGAAAAACCATTCAGATAATATTCGTTAGTATTTCGACCCTCGGGCTCCAAAAAGAGTTGGTGGCGGGTGCGTTCTGCAAAACGAACAATTTTATCCTCTATAGAAGGACAATAGCGAGGTCCCACTCCTTGGATGCGTCCCTGAAACATAGGTGACTTTTCGAAACCTTTATGCAATACTTGATGCACCTCATCATTCGTATAGGTAATCCAGCAACTCAGTTGTCGATGCAGATTCGGTGTATGTGAAAACGAAAAATGTCCGGGATTCACTTCGCCTTCTTGTTCTTCCATTTTGGAAAAATCGACCGTTCGACCATCTATGCGAACAGGGGTTCCCGTCTTCAGTTTCTGAGTTCGAATACCACACTCTTTTAATTGATCTGAAAGAACAAAAGAAGCGCTCTCCCCTATCCTACCGCCAGAGAAGTTCACCTCTCCGACATGAATACGTCCATTAAGGAAAGTACCGTTTGTAAGAATTACTCTTTTGGCATGGATTACTCGTCCAAGTTGGGTTTTCACTCCGGTGACTGTATTATTATCCAAAAGCAACTCCGTGACGGTGTCTTGTCGTAAGTGGAGGTTCGGTATTCCTTCGAGAATATGTCGCCAATAGATGGTAAAGGCTGTTTTGTCGCATTGGGCACGCGGGCTCCACATGGCTGGACCTTTGGAGCGGTTGAGCATTCGGAACTGAATCATCGTATGGTCGGTAACAATTCCTGTCATACCTCCGAGGGCATCAATTTCCCGTACGATTTGTCCCTTCGCGATTCCGCCGATAGCAGGGTTGCACGACATCTGCGCCACCAATGTTAGGTTCATAGTAATGAGCAATACCTGGTGTCCCATTCGTGCTGGAGCCACCGCCGCCTCGCAGCCAGCATGACCCGCTCCCACTACTATTATATCATAATTATTCTCCATCTTTTCACGTGAAAACTGTCCGAAATTATCTGACTATAAATTTGTTACTGATTGGATTGTAATAATAATGCCAATGCTTCATCTTCCTTGCAGCGCATGGTCATTGATTCATCTTCCGACTTATCCTTATATCCACAAAGGTGTAAAGTGCCGTGAACCAATACACGCAGAAGCTCATTCTCGAAGGATTTATTGAATAGTTTGGCGTTCTCCTCGACACGGTCGAGACTTATCAATATGCTGCCAGCCACAATGTCCCCCACACACTCATCGAATGTGATAATATCTGTATAAGTATCATGATTCAAGAAAGTGATATTTTGCTTAATCATATAGTCATCATCACAGAAAATGTAAGATATGTCACCAGGTATTTTGTCCTCATGGCGGATCACCTGATGTAACCATACTTTGTGATGAGCTGTTGGTTTGAAAGAGGCTTTGGCAATATATTCGAAAGTGATCATATTTAATGAACTACATAAAAGCGGGTTTGGAAACAATAATCTGAAAAGTGAACTTTTAAAAAATAAAGTCCGTTTTTAAATGTTGAAACGTCGAAAGAGTCTCCATTGAAATGGTCATAACGAGTAATTAATCTACCAGCCATATCGTAAATTTCTAAAACTATATCCACAAGAGGCTCTTCAGACTTTAAATATACACAATGAGAAGAGGGATTTGGATAAATATCAATGACTGGATTGAGACCCGAAAGTATAGCTATGCCTGTGGAATCCTCTTCAATAGGATTCTCCATAAAGCACCATTTCGATAAAGAATCGTAAATCACCTTTTTTGTGGCTAATTTTGCGATATCAGCTTCATAGCCAGTCAAGGTGCCATTCCATTGAATATCGCATGGATTTTGGCCTGTTATTGAGGTATAAAAGCAACAAGCGGCTACGTATGAGCCAAAGTAGGAAGGATGGCTCTCATCCGATTGATATAATTCCATGTCAGGATAGTGATCACGGATATAATGCCATACAGCTCCAACAGGAGAAACACAAGCCTGATTATCCGCTGCCATCATCAAATAACGGTCATACAAGAGACTATCCATACCCTCATAAGTACACAATGGAGGAAAAAATTGACAGTTCTGGGCATCCCCATTCTTTCGACCCCATGTCATGTAAAAATAGATCTTCGCATTTGGATTATATTGATGTATTAGATCGCACAATTGCTGCGCGTATGGATAAGACTCTTGCATAAACTGACTCTCTGGGAATGAAGGTAACTGGCTCTGTTCTTGCAACACAACGATGTCATAGTCACCAGACATAATGAATCCTAAAGAAAAAGTACAATGTTGTTGAAAAGTAAGACCACCTGATGTTGACATATTCACAATCACATCATCGCCTACCGATTGAAAACATTGCTGAACTAATTGGGGCAAATTGTTGACGTACGTATAACTATTCCCTAAGAAAAGCACTCTACTCGATTGAGCAACGAGCGTATAACAGAATAAAAGGGAACAGAATAAAAGAAACAGACGTCTCATCTATTATTTGAGGATATGGGAACGAACTTGCTGATTCACAAATTGACGTTGAATATTAATCCTGGTTTTCACGTGAAAAGTGATGGTAAGTGTATCTAAACCAGAGGTCAATGAAATTTCATCTGCCAAATTGCATAATACAAAATAACCCGTATTCTCTTGATTAGTGTTGGTAGAGAAGGAACGGAAATCACCATTCTGTAAGCAATAATGGAATGTCACTTCATCGTTCTCTATCTGAAAAGCCACATCAACGGCAAATTGAGGCATCGTTTCTAAATAGTCGCACACCATTTGATTCGCCATAGATAAGGTCCCGAAATGAGAATCAATGGCATAATCGTCACAAATACGCTCAATCGTCTTCAAAGTCTTTTCGTAAAAATTGCTCTTGTCGAGGTCAGTCAGAAATATCTCAATCATATCCTTAAAATTAATCAATGTTATAAAAATAGTTGTTCGCTTTTGCTTTATAATAATAATTCAGATTCGCTGGAACAGAACGTAACATTTCATTCTGCTGAATTTGCTGATGGTCAAAATTCCACTCTTTTGGAGGATTCAGATTAGGAATCTGGCGAGCCTCGTTGGCTTTTCTCTCTTTGTCTTTCTCTTGTTCTTGATCAGCACGTTCACTTTGTAATAAACGTGTTGTGATGTCTTTCTGACGGTTAATGGTCTGTTGGGTGATCTGACGGTTCACTAATTCTTTTTCTGTCTTTTGCATATCCTCTATAATCTTTTGCAAAGACTTATCCCCTACTCCATTTTGGGATTTCAATTCAGACTCATAATCTTGCAACATCTTACGAATAGCTTCCTGCTGAGCAGCCATCTTAGCAAACTGTTCACTCATATTCTGCTGTGGTTTTCCTGTTTGACCTTGCTTAGCCTGTTGTTCCATAGATTTCTTCATCGCCTCCATCTGTCGATTCAACTGTTGCTGCAACTCACGAGCAGAAGTCTTTTTAGGTTTTCCTTTTCCTCCTGGCTTGTTACAAGAACCATTACCTGATTTATTACATTTAGATTTTGATTGTTGTTGCTGATCTTGCATATCCTTCATCGACTCCATCAGCATCAGAGCTAAATTATTCATCGAAGTAAGTGCAAACTGCTGATTCTTTGAAGCATTGGACATCCTACGATTCTGTAATTCCGATTGCGTGGTTTCAATATTGCTCTGGATCTTTGAAACCTCCTTTTGTATAAATGGTTTAACTGCAGTTTGACGACGAGCTAAAGCGTTCAAAGAATCCTCAATATGTTTCATGTTTTGCTTTACCTCAAATTGCCTCTTCATCACATCAGATACCATGGATGAATTAGGAGACATCTTTTGTGAACGTTTCATTAAATCCTCTTGATCAAAAGATACTTTAACCAAGTTGTCCAAGATCTGACGTAATGTAGCAATATCCTCTGATATACTTTCCAATTGACTTTCATTAAAATCTTGCTCCATCTGTTCGGCCATCTGTTCAATATCATCGGCAGCTTTCTTTTGATTATCTGCTGACTTTGAACGATTGTTTTTTTCTAAGTTTTGCTGACTTTGTTGCATATTGTGGTCAGCATCTTTTTGTAATTCTTGGTTATCTTTGAATTTAGTAGGATCTTCAAGCTCATTGTTTAATTTTTTCAAATCCTCAATATCCTTCTTAATGTCATCGTATTTTTTCTGTAATTCCTGTTGATTTTTTTGCAAGGATTCTTTAGAGTTTTGCTTGTTTTCAATTTTATCAGCATTTTTCCTTAATGCATCAGCTAAATTACGCATATTTTGAACAGCTTCGTTGAGTTTCTTCTCGACTTCCAACTGCTTATAAAGCTGTAATTGTTGATCTAATGATTCCTTTATATCTTCGGTCGAAAGTTTCATTTTTTCCATCTGCTGTTGAATCTGATCTTTATTCATATTTTGCATCATATTCTCCAGCTCTTTCATCATTTTTTTCATCTCGTCAGTGAGAATTTCATCCATGCGCTTTTCAAGCTCCAACTGCTTTTTCAATATATCCTCATCGTAATTTTTATACTGATTTTCCACTTGATTATGATTCTCCTGCTTTTGTTTCAATTCGTTGAGTTTATCTTGCAACTTTTGATAATCTTTCATCAGTTTTTCCAAATTTTTCTTATCTTGCCAGGAAAGATCTTTCTCCTGACGCATCTTTTGTTGCATTTTCTCAATCTCCTTTGCCAAATCTTGAGATTCTTTCAATAAATCGGAATAATCGGACTTAGTTTGTTCTTCCGATTTCAATAAATCTTTCTCAATTTCTTCCATCGTGCGCACACGATAATTCTGTACAGAAGATTTTGAAGATTTTGAACCATTAACTCCATCATTATCAAATACTTGGAAATAATATTCCAATTGTTCTCCTGGATTCAGTTGCAACATGTTTTGGTCAAAATAGTAGTAAAAATCCTGGATAGTGACATTATTTTGAATTTTGATAGGAACAATAACATGAGAAGATATAACCTTACCATCCTTATCTAACTTACTATAAACAAACTGAAGTTTTGTAAAACCGTAATCATCCTTAATGTTGCCTTTGAAATAGATACGATCATGATAGGCTGAATCCTGTTGCGACTGAACATAAATCTCCGGATACATATCTTTAATGACGGTTACCTGATCCGTAAGAGTATCTTTGCCTGTCATATACTGGTTCTGATTCAAAATAGAATAAGTGAAAGAATTTTTAGCGGTAACATTGACGAGATAATTATCTTTTTCGGAAGAAATAACTTTACGATTATCATCTACAATCAAGATTAAATTGTCGGAATTGCGAGTGACAAAATTCCAAGTAATTTGAGTTCCTTCAGGAACCGTCAGATTACTCACATTTTCCAAAACTTCATCCGGTTTATTCAGATACGAAGGATAGTGAAGAGAGATATTAAATCCAAGCATTACCGGTTTCGGAAGCACCTGCAATTCATATACTGTAGAATTCACTTCATCAGTAACGATTTGAAAATCAATATTTTGTTGTAAATTCGTGAATGTATATGAAAACTCAGAATTGGCATTCTTTTGACACTTATAATTGCGATTTTTATACTTGATATATACTTCGTCAGGCACTTCACTACCCTCGACTTTTACGTTCACCGTGAAATCCTCATATTGAAAAGCATTCAATGAATCATTAGTAATCACAAATGAATAAGGTGCGGGCTTTTCATAAACTTCGGAATAGTGCACGATACGTTTCGTAGGTTCAGTGAAAAGCTCTTTTTTAATAGAAAACAACAAAAGAAAGAGAGCTATGGGAAGTAACATCCAAAGTGCAAATCGTTTGGTTTTCTGCACCGGAATAGCCTGTACGAAAGAATAGGCCTTAAAAGAATCTATTTTACTATCTATAGCGGCAGATAATAAGTCGTAGCTAATATAGTCACCACGTTCCATCTGTTTCTGTAATTCAAACAGATTTAATAGTTTATCATCAATCTGATTGAAATGATTACCAATAATTTTCGCTATTTCTTCATTAGAAAGTTGCTTACCAAGACCCGTGATTTTCAATGCAGGAATAATAAGGTACACAACACTTACAACTGCTGTGAGTGCTATAAAAGAGTAAAACAAAAGGGAACGGATTGTTGTATTCGAATATGAAAAATATTCGAACAAAGAAAAAGCAATGAAAGTGGCCAAAAGAATGATTACAAAGAAAATAATTCCTTTGTAAAGTTTATTCAGGTAATATTTTTTAAGAAATTGCCTGATTTTATCATTCAAAATCTGAATCTTTGATGAGCTCATTAGGATTATCTTCGTGAGGGGGTTGATAAGAAATATTGAAAAAATCAGCTGTTTGGTTCGAGAAATAACGACTCAGCATTTTATTACGTCCAAAAAAGCGTTTCACAAAGAAAAAGCGGAAGAAAGAATTATTGGCCTTATTCAGCTTGCTTCGTTTTGCGAAAAGTGAATAGAGTTGTTTCGTGCGTGATGGTTTGGAGATCATATTGGAAGCTTGCATCTCTGAAAGCATCAGTTTCACCAAAGGAATGTTAACAGGACATGCTGCCTCGCAAGCTCCACAAAGAGTAGTATGTGCAAATAGGTGTTGCGACTGGTTGTACTTATCCAAACTGTTCATCTTTACCAGATCAATCGGAGAAATACCATCGTGAGCTGAGGCGACGGGACATACTTTAAGACATTCCCCACATTGAATGCAATACAAAGATTCTTTGAGCAAATCCGAAGATATAATATCCTCGATATCATTAAGATAAAGAATCACTGTGATGTTCATATCTTCTTGGGAAAACATCTGTTCCGACAAATAAGAAAGATTGGAAGGCAGAATATAGTTCAATTTATTTTGTACCACTTTTACATCTTGCGGCATTTTGTAGTCTTTCGACCAATACTTTAAAGCAATGAAGAATGAGAGGTCTTGAAGGTGAGCAATTGCTTGATCAATATCAACAATGACAGCCAAATTTTTTACTTTGTTGAAGCAACATCCAGATTTTCTGTCCATCATGACAAGGGAGCCACTGTCGCAAACTGCCATATCGGCATCTACTACCAAAAGGTCCATGTCATCAGATGAATTTTCAGCTTGTTCTGGTGGTACCACTTCCAATTTATTTTGGAACACTGATGCCAAAGGCATCTTAGTATCAAAGCAAAGACGACGAACATCTTGACTATCAATCAATTCCTTAACAGATTCAATCAAAGAATTCTTATCCTTAATCCACAGCACATTGAGACCTTTTTTCATCAAAGAGCTCTCCAAATTCAGCAAATGCTTATCCATATCGTCAAAATAGTTATGACGAAGAGCGTATGCTTTCTTTCGGATACTTTCAAAATTTTGGTCAAAAACGGGCTGGTTCATCTTAAATATTGATTTTGTCGATTCTTCTTTGGTGTCTGCCTCCCTCAAATGTCGCATCGAAAAATGATTTGACGGTTTCAATCGCTACCTCACTCTCTATGAAACGTGCGGGGAGAACGATAATATTGGCATTGTTATGCTGTTTGGCCAAAGCGGAAATCTCTGGAGCCCAACAAAGAGCAGCACGAATGCCAGCATGTTTGTTGGCGGTTATCGCCATACCATTTCCAGTACCGCAAATCAAGATGCCTAAAGATTGAGGGTTATTCAACACATCATTAGCCACCTTATGGGCAAAGTCAGGATAATCCACACTATCATGCGAGAAGGTTCCTGCATCATCGAAATCACAAACCTCAGCAAAACGCTCTTTTATAAGCGCTTTGAGGTCAACACCAGCATGATCTGAGCCAATGTAAATTTTCATTTTCTTACTTTCCATAATGGCTGCAAAAATACAAAAAAGATGAATGTATAAATACGTTTTCGAAACTCATTTTTTGTCTGGATATTTATCTTTAAAGATTTTAAAAATGTATTCTCTATGATGATTATGTGTGTTGAAAAGTTCATAAGATTCTGCTGAAAAATTTGGTAAAGTGAGTTATTAAAAGTAATCAACATAGAGACTGGAAAAATGTTAAAGCTAACTTTCAGATTTCAAGAGAGTATATATCTCCGACATTTTCTTTTGAATTTTTTTCAGTGGATAAAATGACCTCTTTCCAACTCGTTCAAAAGTTAAAAAAGAAGGTTCAAAAATCATTTTTTTTGTGGAGTTTTTAGTTATCCATTTTTTATACACAATGATTTCAAATCGTAACTTGCATTATTTGGATAAAAAGTCCTTTTATAAACATTTTTATGTTGGTAACCTCGTAATTTTCTCATTCTCATTTTTTTGTTTATATATTTGAAAACTCCCTATTTTACTGGGATTTTAATGCAATTAACTGCTTATAAATCGGTTAAATGAAAAGAAGTAGAGACGCGAATAATCACGTCTCTACAACACGGATATTTCGTATAAAATTTAAAATTCCGAATTCAAAAATCCGAATTATTTCACCGTGCTCCCCTCTTTAACATGTTTATGTGGTTGCATGATAGAGAGGGTGCCGTCGGCGTTTTCTGCCATCAAAACCATACCATGAGAATCCACACCTTTGATGTTCTTAGGTGTAAGGTTGATGAGCATCAGTACCTGTTTGCCTACCAACTCTTCAGGCTGATAATATTCCGCAATACCGGAGATGATTTCGCGGGTATCCACTCCGGTGTTCACCTTCAATTTCAGCAGTTTCTTGGTTTTGGCCACCTTTTCGGCTGCCAAAACGGTCACCACGCGAATGTCCATCTTCTGGAAATCATCAAAAGAGATGTCTTCTTTAGAAGGAACTGCATTTGCGTTGGCCACTTCATTTTGCTTTTTGGTGTCCTGAAGCTTTTGCACTTGCTTTGCTATTGTTTCGTCCTCAATCTTTTCAAACAGATATTCAGCGGGATTGAGAGGATTGCCAGCCGTTAGTAAATCATGACGACCACCTTCTTGCCAATTTTTGTTTTCAAGATTGAGCATTTTTTGCAGCTTTTTTGCCGTAAATGGCAAGAAAGGCTCGCACAAAATAGACAAGGAAGCGCAAATTTGGAGAGAAATATGTAAAATAGTCTTCACATATTCAGGATTTTCCTTCTGTTTCTTCCAAGGCTCTGTGTCGGTGAGATATTTATTACCCAAGCGTGCCAAATTCATCAATTCGGCTTGTGCTTCACGGAATTTGTAATGTTCAATAGAATCAGCGATAATACTTGGGAATTGAGACATCTTTTCAATGATTTCATTCTCATAATCGGTTAGTTCTCCGCATTCTGGAATGATGCCGCCATAGTATTTATGTGAAAGCACGACAGTTCTGTTCACGAAGTTGCCGAAGATGGCCAGCAGCTCGTTGTTGTTTTTGGCTTGGAAGTCGGCCCAAGTGAAGTCGGCGTCTTTGGTTTCCGGTGCTATGGAAGTCAAAGTGTATCGCAGAACATCTTGTTTTCCAGGAAATTCCTCCACGTATTCGTGTGCCCAAACTGCCCAGTTGCGGGAAGTGGATATTTTGTCACCCTCAAGATTCAGAAATTCGTTGGCGGGCACGTTATCCGGAACGATGTAATCGCCATGCGCTTTCAACATGCACGGAAAGATGATACAGTGGAAAACGATATTATCCTTGCCGATAAAGTGTACCAACTTGGAGCTTTCATCCTGCCACCAAGGTTTCCAATCAGTGTTGTGCGCTTTGGCCCACTCCTTAGTGGCTGAAATATAGCCGATGGGTGCGTCAAACCAGACATAGAGCACTTTTCCTTCAGCCTCTTTTAGTGGCACCTTTACACCCCAGGAAAGGTCGCGGGTGACGGCACGTGGCTGCAAACCCTGCTCAATCCATGATTTGCATTGTCCGTACACCGTTGGGCGCCAGTCGGCTTTATGTCCTTGCAGAATCCACTCCCTTAGCCATGCATCATACTCGTTCAGAGGAAGGTACCAATGTTTAGTCTCTTTCATTACAGGGGTGTTTCCGCTCAGTGCCGACTTCGGATTGATCAGATCCGTGGCGCTGAGGGAAGTTCCGCAAGCCTCGCACTGGTCGCCGTATGCGTGCTCGTTGTTGCAATGCGGACAGGTACCGGTGATATAGCGGTCTGCCAAAAACTCGTGCGCCTCCTCGTCGTAATACTGTTGGGAAACCTTCTCGATAAGTTTTCCGTTGTCATAGAGATATTTGAAGAAGTCCGATGCTGTCTCATGATGTGTCGGATTAGAAGTGCGTGAGTAAATATCGAAAGAGATTCCAAGCTTTTCAAACGAATTTTTAATAATATTATGGTAGCGGTCCACAATATCTTGTGGGGTAACGCCCTCTTTGCGGGCCTTGATTGTGATGGGCACGCCATGCTCGTCGGAACCGCCAATGAATAGCACCTCTTTGCCGTTGTTTCGCAGGTATCGAGCGTAGATATCGGCAGGCACATAGACTCCAGCGAGGTGACCAATATGTACGGGACCGTTGGCATACGGTAGCGCGGAAGTAATGGTGTAACGTTTTATATCTTTCATATTATCAGTATTTTAATGGTGATTTATATTTTTTTGATAGAACAGCAAAAATAGGATTTTTTTGTTTACAAGGTTGGAAGGTTATGGGGTTAAATAACGGTGAGTTATTAATATTATTCTGTTTATAATTATTTCATTGTTCCAAACATTGCGAGTGTTAAAAAAAAATAATTTTGCACTTTCAAAAATAATCACTTAAAAAACCAAAAGTATGAAAAAGATTTTTACAACAATGGTTATTATGCTTGCTGTAGCAAGCGTTGCATTTTCGCAGCCTCGCGCAATCGGCGGTCGTTTGGGCCTTAACGAGGAATTTTCTTATCAACATTCCCTTACTGAAGGTATGTATATGGACTTGACCGCTGGTATAGGTAATTTTTGGTCATCGTGGGGTCATATTGATGCTACCGCCGCTTTTGATTGGACATTCAACATCAAAGGTATTTGGAACTGGTTTGTGGGTCCCGCTGCAGGTATTGGCTTTGGGTTTGGATACAACTATCGTTATTACAGTGGCTATGATGCTCATCCGTACATGCCTTTCCGTTTAAATGTTGGTGGTCAGATCGGTTTTGAATGGCAATTCAACATTCCGTTGAACCTCACTGTGGATTGGCGTCCAATGGTTAACGTGTTAGGATTTACAAATCCCTCTTATCCGAAATGGAATGGCCTTTATAACATCGGCGTGGGTCTCCGTTACAGATTCCACTAATAGTTATCCATCAAAATATAGAAACGCCGACTAACCATCGGCGTTTTTTTGTATTTTTGCGACTTATAAGTGATTATGACATTAACCCTCTAACCCTAAAAAACGAATGAACTTCAAACTCACCTCCTCTTACGAACCATCCGGCGATCAGCCCGAAGCTATTAAACAACTGGTGGCGGGGTTGAATCGTGGTGACAAAGCGCAGACGTTGCTCGGCGTGACGGGATCCGGCAAGACCTTCACTATCGCCAATGTGCTCAATCAGGTGAACCGTCCTGCACTCATTCTCAGTCACAATAAAACCCTTGCCGCGCAACTTTACAGCGAGTTTAAGCAGTTTTTTCCCGAAAACGCCGTTGAATACTACGTTTCCTACTACGATTATTACCAGCCTGAAGCTTACATTCCTACCACAAACACATACATTGAAAAAGATCTTTCCATCAATGATGAAATTGAGAAGTTGCGGTTACATACCACCGCTGCTTTGATGTCAGGACGGCGAGATGTTATTGTAGTGGCTTCAGTATCTTGTATTTACGGTATCGGAAATCCGGAAGATTTCTCTAAAAATGTGGTACATCTGCATACGGGAATGATTATCGACCGCAACGCCCTGCTGTTTAAGTTTGTGGCCAGTCTCTATTCCCGCACTGAGCTCGACCTGCAAGGAGGGCAGTTCCGCGTGAAGGGCGATACGGTGGATATTTTTCCGCCTTACTCTGAACACGCCTATCGCATCATTTTTTGGGATAATGAGATCGAGTCTTTGGCTGTGATAGAAGCTTCTTCTGGCTGTGTCATCACTAAGGAGGAAAGAATTGTGATATATCCTGCCAGCCTTTTCGTGACAACACAACAGACCATGAATGAGGCGATTAATCAAATCGTGCTGGATTTGGGTGAACAACGTGACTATCTCAAATCTATTGGTAAACATTTGGAAGCTAAACGGTTGGAGGATCGCGTGACATACGATGTGGAGATGATGAAGGAGTTGGGCTACTGTTCTGGCATTGAGAATTATTCTCGCTATTTCGACAAGCGCGAGCCGGGAATGCGCCCATTCTGTATTCTCGACTTTTTCCCTGATGATTTCATTTTGGTAGTTGACGAAAGCCATGTGACAGTGCCGCAGATTGGTGCGATGTACGGAGGAGATCGCTCTCGTAAAATCAATCTGGTGGAGTATGGTTTCCGGTTGCCTGCGGCGTTGGACAACCGTCCTTTAAAGTTCGATGAGTTCGAGTCATTGGTAGGACAAACCATTTACATGAGTGCGACGCCTGCGGATTACGAATTAGAGCAGTCGGGCGGCATTGTGGTGGAACAGGTGGTACGACCTACGGGTCTTTTGGATCCGCCCATCGAAGTGCGCCCTGCCACCAACCAAGTCGATGATTTGCTGAACGAAATTGAGGACACGGTGGATAAGGGTGAGCGTGTATTAGTGACCACGCTGACCAAGCGCATGGCCGAAGAGCTGAATACTTATCTTATAAATATCGGAATCAGAGCTTGTTACATCCATTCGGATGTAGAAACTTTGGATCGAGTGGAGATTTTGCAAAATCTTCGCGCGGGAGCTATCGATGTATTGGTGGGCGTGAATCTGCTCCGTGAAGGTTTGGACTTACCAGAGGTCTCCTTGGTAGCCATTATGGATGCCGACAAAGAGGGCTTTCTTCGTAACGTGCGATCGCTTACACAGACCGCCGGACGCGCAGCGCGACACGTGAACGGCCGGGTGATTTTCTATGCCAACAAAATCACCAAATCAATGCAGTCCACCATTGATGAAACCAATAGAAGGCGTTCTAAGCAAATAGCATACAACGAGTTACATCATATTACCCCGAAGGGCGTGATTAAATCGGAAGAGATGCTCCTCACGGGCATGTCAGGCGACAGCGCAAAGCAACAGAAATCTGGATTATACATTGCAAAAGAGAAAAAATTGGCTGCCGTGGCGGAAGATTTCACTCTGTATAATGTAGAACAGTTGGAAAAGAAGAAAAAACAGTACCGGAAAGAGATGGATAAGGCGGTGAAGGAGTTGGATTTCGAGAAAGCGGCACAATATCGTGATGCGATTGTGGAGATAGAAAGCAGAATTCGAGATTATTAGTGTCAACATTTGTGCACTTTTCTTATTTTTGCACCGTCATATTTAAAATATAACTAATTGAAATTAAGAGTATTACGATTATGAATACGATGAAAGAAAAGGAAGAGGAACTCATTCAGGAGTTTGAAATGTTCGACGATTGGATGGACAAATACAATTATATTATTGAATTGGGGAAGGATTTGCCAATGATAGACCCTCAATTCAAGACAGAAGAGTATCTGATTAGCGGTTGCCAGTCACAGGTGTGGCTGCATCCGGAGATGAAGGACGACAAACTCTATTTTTCGGCTGATAGCGACGCTATTATCACGAAAGGTATTGTGAATCTGTTGATTAGAGTGCTTTCGGGACATACACCGCAGGAGATTCTCGACAACGATTTGTCCTATTTGGATGCTATCGGGCTCAAAAATCACCTCTCCCCTACCCGCTCCAACGGATTGGCTTCCATGATTAAACAAATCAAATTATATGCTTTGGCTTGTTCTGCGAAACAATAATTAAATCAATAGAATAATGAAAAAAATAAAGAGTTTCATTTTAGTGACAGCAGCCGTTTTATGCTTCACCTCATGTGGAATGAAAGAGTGTAAATGTGTATCAACCAATCAAATCACTAAAAACGACAGTCTGATTGAATTCAGGACAGACACCGTCAGCAATTTCACACGTGGAAATTGTGACGAGTTCAATGTGGATGAGACGATGCAGATGGATACAAACATTATCATCCACCATATTTTATTGTGCGAAGAGAACTAATCTTTGTACAGGGTTAATAATTGTTAAAAATGGGGAAAGAGAACAAAGGCATTGCATTGGTAACCGGTGCGGATGGCGGTATGGGACGGATTCACGTGCGAGAGCTGGCCAAAGCCGGTTATGAAGTTATTATGGCTTGCATAGATACTGCAGTAGCTCAACCCGTTATGGAAGAAATCCAAAAAGAGACAGATGGTACTTTCCATTTAATGCAGTTAGATCTTGCCAATCTGTCCGATGTTGTTCGCTTTGCCAATGAGGTGAAGAGTCAGTTTTCGTCGTTGCAGGTGCTGTTGAACAATGCTGGTGTGTTGCCAAGTCGTTCGAAAGTGAGTGCCGACAATATAGAATATACCATTGCTGTTAACTATTTGGGACACTTTGTGTTAACGAACCTCCTCCACCCTATTATGGGTTCAGGAACTCGTATTGTCAGCATGACCTCGATTGACTATGTTTTGGGCAAGATCACACCGGATATGTTTGCGCCGAAGACCCAGCGTCAATACAACCGCTTCACCGCATACGGCAGTTCTAAATTGGCGCTTTATTACTTCATGTTGGACACCTCTGAAGCGTGGAAAGACGAGGGTATCTGCTACAACGTAGCGGATCCTTTCATCGTGAGAACCAACATAATACGGTTGGATAATAAGTTATTTGACACGCTTGGTAACATCACTTCCCGTTTTTTGTTCAGAACACCAGAACAGGGTTCTGCCGTCATGATGACTGCTGCTATCGATCCCCAATATTTTGGAGTTACGGGAAAAATTTTCAAGAAGAGAGGGATTTCGAAGCACAATACGCTTTTTTATCCCAATATTGAAGAGCGTAAAAAATTGAGAGAGATGACGTTACAAATCCTTGCTGACCATAATATCCAAATATGATTATACCTCCATATCTGTTGCCTGGTGATACGGTGGCATTGGCCGCTCCTGCCCGTAAAATCTCTGAAACCGAAATTATTCCCGCAGTGACTTGGTTGAAAAGTGTCGGTTTTAACGTTTTTTATGACGAGAGACTCTTTGCCGAAGACCATCAGTTTGCTGGCGAAGATGCTATACGCGCCGCCTATATCCAGAATTTGTTAGATAACGATTCTATTAATGCAATTTGGTGTGTAAGAGGTGGTTATGGCTCGGCTCGTATTATTGATAGGCTGGATTTCACCCGTTTTCGCGAACATCCGAAATGGATTTGTGGTTATAGTGACATCACGGTGTTCCACAATCACGTTCATCGTCATCTACAAACAGCCACCATACATGCCACTATGCCGATAAATGTAACGCACGAGTCGATGCAAACATCTGTGGTTCAGTCGTTTTTGGATGCATTAACAGGAAAAACGCTTACTTACGAAATTCATTCACACCTATTGTCACAGTGCAAACCTTTTTCGGGTACGATAGTGGGCGGCAACCTTTCCATGCTTTACTCGCTTATCGGGTCCCCGTCGGATATAGAAACGACAGATAAGGTGCTCTTTATCGAGGACTTGGACGAATATTTGTATCACATAGACCGGATGATGCTGAATCTGAAACGTAGTGGCAAGCTTTCGCGGATTAAAGCGCTATTAGTCGGACATTTAAGCGACATGCACGACAATACCATTCCGTTTGGGAAGACGGCGGAAGAGATTGTGGCAGACCATTGCCGAGAGTTCGGATTTCCGTTGATTTTCAACGTACCGGCAGGTCATTTGCCAGATAACCAGGCCTTCCGCATGGGTTGTCAAACAGAAGGTTTCTTTGAAAATAATAAGTTTATAATCAACAATTTGGATCATGCTTAGCAATTTTCTTTTCAAATATGTATATCGGGTAAAGCCCATTGACTATCCAAATCCAAACGGCACTATACCCAAGAGCGTCTTGATGATGGCACCGCACACCTCCATGATGGATTTTGTGATAGGGTTGTCAGCTATGAAGTATTATGATTTGCACGCCAAGACGATTATCAAGAAGGAGTTCTTTTTCTTTCCATTGGGTTGGCTGCTCAAGAAGTTAGGCGGAATTCCTGTGGACAGAAAACATGTTCGCAATTTCGTGAGTTTTGCGGCGAACACCATCAAGGAGCGCGAGCGTATCACCTTGATTATCTGTCCGGAGGGCACTCGCAAGCGCACCGACAAATGGAAACGCGGTTTCTATCAGATCGCGATGGAGGCAGGTGTGCCGATCAGTTTGGGCTACATCGATTACAACACGCGCACGTGCGGCATCATGTCCATTTTCCATCCGACGGGCGATTACGAAAAGGACTTCAAAGAGATTGAGGCCCAATACTATGGTCTTCAGGGTTACAAAAAAGGGCAGTTCAACTTGGAGGACAAGCCTCACGCCCACCCCGAGTGGTTCAATTTATAGGCAGACCTTTGCCACTGCCGCTTTGAGTGCGCGAATCACCTCGTTCACCTGTTCGTCGGAGAGGTCAAAATAGACGGGAAGGCTGATTTCGCAGGCATATTGGTGGTAGGCATTAGGGTAGTCTTCGATACGATAACCTAAAGATTTATAGGCTGTTAACATCGGCAATGGGATGAAATGCACGTTGGCTGCAACCCCTTGTTCCGCCATATCCAAAATGATGGCGTCGCGCTGCTCTTCCGTGATGTTGTTCACCCGCAGCGTAAAGACATGGTAGGAGGAGATTTTGTCAGCCGTTTCATAAGTGGGCACGATAAATAGAGGATTATTCTTAAAAGCTTGATTATAAGCATCGAATATAGCTTTTCGACGTGGCAAGATGAGTTTGTCGTAGCGTTTCAATTCCGCCAACCCCATCGCTGCGGCCACATCAGTCATGTTGCATTTGTAACCGATAGAACATACGTCGTAACGCCAGGCGCCAGCTTTTGTTTTCGTGAAGGCATCTTTCGATTGACCATGCAATGAAAACGTATTCATCGAATTCTTAATATTTTCAGAATCAAAGGATTCAGGAAGATTAATACAGATTGCGCCGCCTTCAGCGGTTGTTAAATTTTTCACTGCGTGGAACGAAAAAACGGAGATGTCAGCCACCGCGCCGGTGTGTTTGCCCCTATAATACGCGCCTAAGGAGTGTGCTGCATCGGCAAGAAGGAGAATGCGACCCATTTTTTTCTGCTTGTCATTATTAGGGGCGAACAGTTTGCGGATTTCTGTATCATTTACTAAATCAAATAGTTCCTGATAGTCGCAAGGGAGTCCGACAATATCCACGGGTATAATCGCTTTGGTGTGTGGGGTGATGGCATGGCGCACCTTTTCAACATCGATGAGCATGTCGTCGTTTACATCCACCATCACAACCTTTGCACCGCAGTGAATCACCACTTCGGCTGAGGCAGTGTATGTATATGCGGGGACAATCACTTCATCACCGGGACCGATACCAAACCAACGGAGCACGAGCTCAAGGCCTGCGGAGGCTGAATTTACGCACACAACATGTTGAATACCACAGTATTCTGCCAATTTCTGTTCAAAAGCCTTAGTGCGTGGACCAGTTGTTATCCAGCCGGAGCGCAACGCAGCGACCACTTCATCGATAATGACATCGTCAATATGAGGAGGGGAAAAAGATATATTCATTTTGGATGGGATGATGCTTATTAAGGGTTGATTCTTTCTAATTTTTTAGCTTTTCGTTCTTTGCTATTTTTTGCCAATTCATCAAAGTCAAAGGCGAGGTCGAAGCAGTTCGGTGTAGCTCCGATAGCATAATGCTGACGAGAAAAACCGACATGTATTCCTTTGATATTCAATTGTAAACCGTAGGAGAAACCTGCCATAGACTTGCGGGAGATCACTCGCATTTCTTGGTGGACGTTATGGTTGTAGGCAAATTGGATGGAGAAGTATTTCGAGGGTTCGATTTCAAGGCCGAAGACGAAATGGCGGAAGAAATTGTCGGCGAATTGCGCCACTTTAGACGGATATTGCGGTTCTCCAGTGATGGCGTCGGTCTCAATGAAGGGGTTGTCGATGCCGTAGTAGCTCATATCCCAGCGATAGAGGGAGTGAAGAGAGATGTGGTAGCGGATGGGAACGTGTTTGAGCCGTTGTGAAAGGGCAAGCTGCAGGTCAAAAGGCAGAATTTCGTAATCGCCATACGTATAAGGTTTTATTTGTGAACCGATGTTTTTCGCCAGCAATGTGAGTGACAGGTTGTGTTTTTCGTTATAGTAGCTGCCGGCGATATCTACGGCAATGCCGGAGGAGAAATAGGCTTCATAGTGGCTGAAGATAGTCTTGAGGTTGGCGCCGATGGAGAAGTTGGGGGAGAGTTGTCGTCCCCAGCCAATGATCAGGGCATAGTCACCGGCATTGAATTTGCCGGTTTCGATGCCAGCGTCATCCGCTCCACGGAACGCCCCGTATGCCAGACCATAGACTCCAAAGGCAAAGCTGCCTGCCTTAGGAAAAGTGTACGAATATGATGCGGATATGGCATTTGTGGAGGCGAAATAGTTGGTATAGTTGAGTGCCAAGGCATTATGTTGTCGTTCGCTGATGTAGGAGGGGTTTGTAAAGAGTAGGGTGGGGTCGTTGTCGTGTACGGAGATGAGGTTTCCCCCCAGACCCATCAATCTTGATGAATAGCTGATATTGAGGAAGTTATAGATAAACTTCCCGCCTATCTGCGCGTTGGCCGGCAACAATCCGGTCAGCAGCAATAACACCCATAATAAACCTCGCCGATTCATAAAAATTCAAACGGCAAAGATATAATTTCTTCTATTTACCTTATGAGTGTTTTACAATTTTAAGAAATTTTAGGAGTTTTCGCTGTACAACACCATGAATGTGCCGTTTCTGTTTATGATACGATTTGTTATATGTCTGCGTCGTTCTTCCCAAGGATATGGCAAGGGTCAACCAAGAGTCTGCGTCCTTCGTTGTTCGATACTTGTCCGATAGTTCTTCGATATTTCATCGAACAGCTATCGAAGAACTATCGAAGAACTATCGAAGAAATGACAGTGCATCCCCTTGCCAAACCCTTGCCATCTCCTTGCCATCTCCTTGCCAAACCCTTGGTTATTTCGTGTTGGTTACATGTTAACACGAAGTAACCAACGGCCGAAGCTAACCGAAAACTGCAACCTTTTCGAAATTCAGCATCCTGAATATCAAAGAATATTCTATTTTTGCATTTTCATAATCAAACATAAAAGAAATGAAAAAATTCGCAGTAATTACCCTTTGTCTGCTTCTCATGCAAGGCGTGAGTGCGCAGAAATTTGTCGTGCCGACCGTTCCCGGCGATATTGAAAAAACCGAATATGCCAAATATACGCAGGATGCGATGAACTGCATTGATTGGCTGAAAACCCATTCCCCGTCCGACCCGAAACGCAAGGATGTATCCGCTTTCACGCTGTGGTGGATCTCGGGAACGCCTGACGTGCACATGGTGCTCAACACCAACGTGGTGAAATTCGAGGACGTCAACCTGCTTCTGCTGTTTTTGGGCGGTTGGGCTCAGTATGCCGTCCAGAACAACGACGACGACCAGCTGAAGGGCTGTTGCGCCGGCATGGATACCGCCCTCGATTACTACGAGCAGTACCGGAAGCAGCTCCCCAAAGACAAAGGGGCGGAGCAGTACCTCAAAATGAGAAAAAAAGGGACACTGAAGGAGTATATCGAGAAAGGGATGCAGTAGCCATAAAGCCAACATTCTATAACAAATAATCAAACCTTATGAAGAAACTATTTCTTTTTTCCGCCCTCATTTTGTGGGGCTTTGTGCAAATGACGAGCGCTCAGAACGAAGAACTGGTGGGCGCAAACTGCACCTCCATCATGGTGGGCAAAAAAGCCTCCGCCGATGGTTCCGTCATCACTTCGCACACCTGTGACAGCAAATACCGCACGTGGGTGACCATCGAGCCTGCCGCCGACCACAAACCCGGCACGATGCACAAGGTCTATAAAGGCACGATGCATACCGAGACGGCCAAAAGCATGGAAAACCTGGTGCTGGCAGGCGAAATTCCCGAAGTGGAACACACCTACGCTTACATGAATACCGCATATCCTTGCATGAACGAGCATCAGTTGGCCATGGGCGAGAGCACCTTCTCCGGTCCCGACACGCTGGTCAATAAGAACGCCATGTTCATGATTGAGGAGCTGCAACGCATTGCTTTGCAACGTTGTAAGACCGCCCGCGAGGCTATCCTGCTTATCGGCGATTTGGTGAAGCAGTACGGCTATGCCGATGGCGGCGAGTGCATCACCATTGCCGACAAAAACGAGGTCTGGCAGATGGAGATTCTCGGCGAAGGTCCCGACGTGATCGGCGGCATGTGGGTGGCGCAGCGCGTGCCCGACGATGAGGTGGCCGTGAGCTGCAATGTGCCCCGCATCGGCAAACTCAACCGCAAAGACAAGGACAACTTCCTCTGCTCCGACAATATCGAACAGGTGGCCAAGAAATACGGACTTTGGGACGGTAAGGGCGACTTTCTCTGGTGGAAAGCTTTCAACGCCTCCTACGCCGAAGGCAAAAACCACAAAGAGCGCGAATGGTACATCTTCAACGAGCTCGCCCCGTCGCTAAACCTCGATCTCAATGCTGAAGCGCTGCCTTTCTCCGTGAAACCCGAGAAAAAAGTCGATGTTCGCGATGTAATGGCGTTGTTCAGAGCTACTTACGAAGGCACTGTGCTCGACCAAATCGGCAACCTCAAGATGGTGGTGAACCGTAAAGACAAAGAAGGCAATCCCTACAAAGACACGGTCATCTGTCCGAACGCCAACCCTTGGATGGATGGCAACGAGCGTGCGATGTACAACTTCCTGAACCCCGGCACCGTGACCTTCTACCGTGGCGTGGCCATGTCGTGGTGTTCCTATTCGTTCATCATGCAGTGTCGCGACTGGCTGCCCGATGAGGTGGGAGGCCTTTGTTGGTTCTCTGTGGAGAATCCGGGACAAAGCCCGCGCATCCCGATTTATGCCGGTGCCACCAAGATGCCTGCAGGCTTCGAGATTTGTGGTCACTACCGCTACAACGACAACGCGGTGCTGTGGCACTACCGCAAGGCCAACAAGTTAGCGCAAGTGCGCTGGGGCCGTAGCAAAAAGATGATGATGGACAACATCATGCGCTACGAAGACAAAGCCTTCGAAGAGCTGCCCGCCTTGGAGCAGAAAGCCGTTAACTTGCTGAATGCTGGCAAGAAAGAGGAGGCCCAAACGTTATTGAACCAATACAGTGCGGATTTCGCCGGCGCCACCCGCCAAACCTGGCAGGAGATGGAACACAAGCTGTGGGAGACGTTCTGGACGGGATTTTGATAAAGGTTATAGAAGTAGGGACGTATTGCTTACGTCCGTATATCATTTATTACGGTATAGACCAAAATTGAATTCCGATTCTGGCACGTTGTCTATCAGGGATTTCGTGTCGTTGTAGAATAGATGGAGTGCTGCGGAGTCTGCGCCGTGGATGTTGTAGTGGGCGCAGTTCTCCACTGCGTGTTTGGCCGGCAGGATGTGGTATTGGTATTTCCCTTGGCAAACGCCCTTATAGACCCAGTAGGGCAGATATTCGTAATCCGTGATTTGAATAACACCGGTGGTGTCGCGCACAATTGTGCATTTGACGATGATGCCGCCGTCGGTGTAGCGTTTACGCTGGTTGGAGACGAAGTTGCCCAACGAATAGGCCGTAATGCGCTGAGCTACACCGTATTCATTCTTGTTTTCCAACGTAATGGGCTGCACCACGTGGGGGTGCCCGCCGATAACCATATCCGCGCCGCATTCGTACATGTAATTGGCGTAAATCTCTTGCTTTTTGTTCTGTTTCCGCTCGTATTCGATGCCCCAGTGCGGCATCACCACGATGTAGTCGGCCTTCAATTGGCGGGCACGGGCAATGTCGCGGGCGATTTCGATAGAGTCCAACATATTGACGATAAACGGATTAGGTGTTGGAATACCATTCGTGCCATACGTGTAGTTCAGCACAGCGATGCGGAAGCCGTCCTTTTCCACAATGAGCGGATTGCGCTGTTGGAAGTCCGCACTGTCGAGGTAGGTGCCCACGTGCGGGATGCCCAAGCTGTCCATCACCTGGATGGTGCGGCGGATCCCCTTGGCCCCCTTGTCGCAAGAGTGGTTGTTGGCGGTCAGGAAGATATCGACTCCTGCGTCAAAGAGTTGCGACATCATCGCATCGGGGCAGGAGAATTGCGGGTAGCCGGTGTAGGGTGCGCCAGCCAACGGCACCTCCATGTTGGCGATGCAGAGGTCGGCCGAGGCTATGTAGGGCGCAAGGTAGCGGTAGCACGGCGCATAGTCGTAAGTGCCGTCCGGCAGTCGTGCGGCATCCACCTGTGGACTATGCGACATCACATCGCCGATGAACATCAGGGTGAGGGTGTCGGGAGTAGGCTCCTCTTGCAGAACCTCCACTGGACGTTTGTCAGGAAA
This sequence comes from uncultured Bacteroidales bacterium, assembly GCA_946409645.1. GTDB lineage: Bacteria > Bacteroidota > Bacteroidia > Bacteroidales > WCHB1-69 > F23-D06. The sequence goes on along the minus strand of CAMJXE010000006.1, from coordinate 18,863 downwards.
GATCCGTCGTAACCACCCTCCGTCAGTAGGCATCAACAAACCGTAAATCAACAGGAACAACAGTATTCTCATAATTCTAAATATTAACACTTTGAGATAATCAAAAGATTCGGCAAAAGTAATAAAATCCCAATTCCCTTCACCTCTTCACCTCCTCCCCTTTTAACCATCACCCCTTTTAACCCTTAACCCTTAACCCTTAACCCTTAACCCTTTTAAATTGTAACTTTTTGCTAAAACTTACGTACAATCCCAAGAATTTTTATATTTTTGCAAGTTTATAAAAAGAAGAGATAAAATGGGTTTATTTTCATTGTTTACCAGAGAGATAGCCATAGATTTAGGTACAGCCAACACCGTCATTTTGCATGACAACAAGGTGGTGGTGGACGAGCCGTCCATCATTGCCATCGACTCCCGCACGAAATCCGTCGTGGCGGTGGGCAAGAAAGCGTTGATGATGGAGGGCAAAACCTCTGGCGAAATATATACGGTTCGTCCGTTGCGCAACGGCGTGATTGCCGACTTCCAGCCGACAGAGCTGATGTTGCGTGAGTTTATCAAGATGACCAACACCAAGCACTCTTTGATCACTCCTGCCATGAAGATGGTGATTTGCATCCCTTCGGGTATCACCGAGGTGGAGGAGCGCGCTGTGCGTGAGTCTGCCGAGCAGGCCGGTGCCAAAGAGGTGCGTCTGATTTACGAGCCGATGGCAGCCGCTATCGGTAGCGGAATCGACGTTTTGGATGCCAACGGCAACATGATCATCGACATCGGCGGCGGTACCAGCGAGGTGGCCGTCATTGCCTTGGGCTCCATCGCGTCCAAGAAGTCCGTACAGGTGGCCGGCGACCGTTTGAATACAGACATTAAGGAGTTCATGCGTCGTGAGCACAACCTTGATATCGGCATTCCGACTGCCGAGCAGATCAAAATTAATGTGGGTGCTGCTATCACGCAACTTGATAATCCGCCTGCTGATTATGAAGTTTATGGTCGTGACTTGGTACACGGTATTCCGCGCAGTATCATGATTAACTACCAGGAGGTTGCTACCGCGCTCAACAACTCCATTAACGCTATCGAAGATGCTGTGATGCAGGCACTTAACGTAACTCCTCCCGAGTTGTCCGCTGATATTTTCAAGACTGGTATCTACTTGGCCGGTGGTGGTTCACTCTTGCGCGGTCTCGACAAGCGTATCAACAAGATTACGCAATTGCCGGTACATGTGGTGGAAGATCCGCTTCGCGCTGTGGCCCGTGGTACGGCTATCGCGCTTAAGAACCTCGACAAATTCGAATCTTTGACCAAATACTAATCTATTTATTCGGTATGAAATTTGGTTTTTCCCTATATGGTAGAGACGCAAAATCTTGCGTCTCTACGTGTTTTCAGAAAGGAATCTTTTTTCTGATTATCAGTATGATATGTTGTTGTTTGACCTCATGGGCGCAAGCGCCAGCATCACCTTTCTTCCCTTTTTGTCCTGATGCGCCGACGGTGACAGACCATGAAGGGAACAAATATCGTACGGTACAGATCGGTTCGCAATGTTGGATGGCGGAAAACATGAGATGTACCTCCTCTCCTACAGACAAATCATGGTATTTCAATCCCCATTTTTCTGCATCACAACCTCAATATGCAGCTTATTACACTTCTTCGAAGAATAATCGCTATGGAATGCTGTACAATTGGGCGGCGGCACTCGATTTGTCATCACATCATGGCAATACCAGACCTGCTGGAAACAAGATGCGCGGCATCTGTCCGGAAGGGTGGCATCTGCCCGACAACGAAGATTGGTCGCAATTGTTCAATACGTTAGGTGGACACCAGGAGGCGGGCGAATTAATGAAAGCTCCGACACAACAGTGGCAACCGCATCTGATTATCAAAAAAGGCAACAATATGGGATTTGATGCGGAGCCTGCTGGCTTATACACCGAAAATGGCTCCCAAAACACTGGTTTTCAAGCAACGTTCTGGAGTTCCGACAATTTTAATCGCGAACAAGCGTGGTGTTGTATCGTTTATGATTACAAAAATGAAGGGTACAATTATTTGGATTACAAGTGTTATGGGCGTTCAGTGAGGTGCGTGAAAAACAATTAGCAGTTAACAGTTGTAAGGTGAAAGACCTTTTTTTGCGATTTTTTGGGAATGATGTCTTATAAGTTCGTTCAAAATAGTAACCAATAAGGCACAAAATATTATATATATATCTGATAATCAATATAATATACTATAATAAAAAAAATATTGTTGAAAGTGTTGATTAATTAAAAAAAAGTGTATTTTTGCGCCATCAAACAACGAACGGATCGGTAGTTCAGTTTGGTTAGAATACATGCCTGTCACGCATGGGGTCGCGAGTTCGAGTCTCGTCCGGTCCGCCAAAAAAAGTAGAGATGTAATCATTGCGTCTCTATTTTTTTATGTTCCAAAATAACACATCAAAATTCCTTTTTCTTAAACGGAAATTTCGTAGTTTTGCAAACTAATTTGATTTGACGATTGAAGTATGGAAGAAATCAAGACCACAGCGGATTTGATAATTCTGGTAGCAGAATGTACGGCGTATGACTATAAGGTTGAATTAGAGGAGCGGAAACCCAAAAGTTGGCTGAAGAGCGTGAGTGCTTTCGCCAACACTCGGGGCGGTTCGCTTTTCTTCGGTGTTGATAACGATGGCGTTGTCAGAGGTCTGGACGATGTACAGCACGTGTGTGAAGCTATTAGCATACACATCCGTGACCGTATGGACCCGCTGCCCGATGTGGAGATGATTCCGTTAAAGATGGAAGACAAGATGATTCTGCAGGTGAAAGTACACGAAGGCAACTACACCCCATACTATTATGTCGGTGACGGTCAGCGAGTCGCATACGTTCGTAATGGCGAAGAGAGTTTGCCCGCCACGGCGGAGGAGATGGTGCGTCTGGTACTGAAAGGCACTAACAGGACGTTCGATTCCCTACGTACGGATTGTAAGACGGAAGATTATTCGTTTGCGTTGCTGGCAAGTACATTCAGAGAACGCACGCAACAGGAATGGGACAAAAAGTATCTGCAATCGTTCGGACTTGTGTCCAAAGATGGATACCTCACGAATGCAGGAATGTTGTTTACGGACTATTGTGAGCTCAGCCAATCGAGACTGTATTGTACCCGATGGGCGGGACTTGAGAAGAACGATGCTCTGAACGATGCCGAGTATAAAGGGAATATCCTGCTATTGCTGCTTGAAGCGATGAACTTCGTGAAGTCGAGCACGCGCAAAGGGTGGGAAAAGTTACCTGATGGCAGAAAGAATAAGCCGGAGTATGCGGAGAGAGCCGTGCTGGAAGCGTTAGTGAACCATTTCATCCATCGCGATTACACGGTGATGGGCGGCGAGGTGCATTTGGACATCTATGACGACAGGTTGGTAATTACCTCTCCTGGCGGAATGTACAACGGACAAAAGGTGCAAGACCTTGACATTGAAGAGGTATCATCTGACAGGCGGAACCCGATATTGGCTGATGTAATGGCGCAGCTGGACTATATGGAGAAGCGAGGCAGCGGATTGAAGCGTATTTGCAATGAGACTCGGAGTTTAGAGTCCTATAAGGAAGACCGGAAACCGAAGTTCAAGTCCTTTTCCAGCCACTTTATAACTACCATTTATTCAATGGAGTATGAGCGTGAGGGGATAAGTGAGGGACAAGTAGAGGGGACAAGTAGGGGACAAGTAAGTACAAGTAACAGTACAAGTAATAGTATAAGTAATAGTACAAGTGAGAAAATACTTCGACTGGTTCGCGTTATAAAGGAAGAAATGAGCATTAAGGAGATAATGGCGGAACTTGAGATGAAGAGTCGCCCTATGTTCTTGAACAATTATCTGACACCGGCTATAAAGGCGGGTCTTGTTAAAAAGACGCAACCCGATTCTCCAAACAGTCCCACACAACGGTATGTGCTCACGGAGGAGGGGCGGAAGCTGCTCGAATAATTCTTGTTTCTGGATATTCTATATTGAAAAACTATGATAACACTGTCCGCAAAGCACGTTTTCGTGAAATAAGGAATGTGAAATATATGACCAAAGCGTAAAGAAGAGGAGCAATGCCCACTAATGCATTAGCCATATAATCAAAAAAAGGAGAATGGTTAAACACCAAACAGTTATATATTGGGGCAGCGGGCAAAGTGCATACTAATACAACATATGAAAAAACCGACAGATTTGTGAACTTCCAAAGCATAGCACCCGATACACCAATCAAGAGCAATGCAACAGGGAAAGCATACATCCAGGCGCTCTTCCATCCTTTGTACAGTACCAATGCCGGACCGACGCCACATATAAGCGCTGCTACGATACCAACAACCATAAAAGTACTACCTGCAGCAAAAACATTGCTCTTTTCACCACCATTTATAATGCTCCATTTGGTTGTCAGCAGCATTATAAGGAATGCAAAGATGTTGAGCACCACATAGATTAGTGCGAATGTTCCGTAGAACGATTTTGTTTTGTTGGCAGGTGTTTCTAACTGTTCCATTGTCTGTTGTTTTTGATTAACTATTTACTTGTTCAGGCCATTGCAACCATACTTCAGTGTAACGCTACATAAGAAGAAAAATTGTGTTTAGATACGTTTTATCGCTTTGGGAACCACAATAGACGGTTATTGCTGTTTGAGACAACCTATTCCGACATAGCATCCCCCGTGCATTTTTCATCCCCAAAAAATGCACCGCTACGATAAGAAGGCGTCATTCTGCTAACTCATACACTTTGTGTTCACTTAACTGACTGTGCGTATTTTGCTGGCATTCATTCATTTGCAATGTAATTAAATGAATACAAACAGATGCAACAAACAGATGCAATGCACAATCTTAGTCTCGTCCAGTCCGCAAAAAAAGAGGGTGTGTCAAAAGTCCAAAAATCGGCATTTTTCGATTTGTAACTATCTGATAATCAAATAGCAATTTTTGCCAAAACAGACTTATGACACACCCTCTTTTTCGTATAACCGACTAATCGGTTAAAACCGCCACGTCACACCAAAGTAATACAGGAACGGCAGTTGGTAGATGATGTCGTTCGTGGTGCGGTTGACGTAGAACACGTTCTTGTAGTTATAGACATTGGTCATTGACAGGCTGAGTTCGAGGGTTTGGTGCTGGGTCAGGAAGAATTTTTTCTTCGCACCGAGGTCGAGACGATGGTAGCTGGGCAAGCGGGCTTGGTTGAAATCGGCCAGCAGGAAGTAAACATCCTCATTGGTGGAGACATAATCATCGCTAATATCAATGGGATTGTAGTGCGGATAGTAGGCTTGAGTCTGCGTGAACGGGAATCCGGTACCGAAGTTCCAACGTGCATTGATTTCCCAAGAACGGCGTTTGCCGAAAGCGTAGGAAGCCACCAAGTTGATGTTGTGGCGGCGATCGAAGTGCGGATAATAAGTGATTTTGCCGTCATAACGCTTCACCCATCCCAAAGAATAGACAAACCACAAGTAAACACCTTTGTTCTCGTATTTTATGGATACATCACCACCGTATGACCATCCCTTTTCCCAAATAAAGTTGTAGTCTTCCTCCACCATCTTATAGCGGTTGACAGAGATAAGCTGGGAGAAGTTCTTGTAATAACCTTCAAGATTGATGCTCAAGGAGCTAATAGGATCATATTCCAAACCTAACACAACGTGTTGTGCCTTTTGGAGATGTCCTTTTATCTCTTTGTCGTCATTGATTAGCGTGTTGGGTAATTGAGCGCCCTCGATAGGAGAGGAAATGAAACCGTTGAAAAGGTTCACCACATCTTGATCGGAGCTCACAGCCACTAAGTTTTGAGAATACATGCCAGCCGCCAACTTTAAGCGGAAGTTTTTGGTAATGTTGTATTTAATAGCCAACCGAGGTTCTGGTGAAACTTCACCGAGCGAGTAGTAATACTGCAATCTAAAACCTGGTTCAATCAACAATTTGTCACGGAAATTATATTTGTATTTGATAAACAATGACAAATCGGTGGTGTGATCCTCAATAATGCGTTCCGAATGGTAAATGGTATAGTATGTGTAGTTCGTGTTGTAGCCCACGACGTCCAAGCCGACTTTCAACAAACTTTTACCCAAATAATAGTTGAACCCGAGGTCGAAAGTAAATCCGTCCATGGAGCTGGAACGTGGGTCGTAATTGGCATCTTGCAGGGATGAGGTATATTTGGAATAAGCCAAAGAACCTTCAATGGTCGTGGGAGCGTCGCCGGGCACAATTAGGAAATTAGATCCAATTCCCCAGTTGTTCCAACCGTAATTAGCTATAGAACTGTATTTTACGCGATCATCATAATTAAATCCGAAGATATTCAAACGGGTACCGTTCTTCGTGGCCAACGTGATTTTTCCGTACAAGTCGAGGAAAGAGTAGGGAAGGCCTTCAGCATCTTTCACGTATGGATAGAACACTTTGGAAGAGTGGTCGAGAAATGAGCCTTTTCCGGAGAGGATGAAGCTTAACGAGGCTTTGCGGTTTTCTTTGAGCTTCACGATAGGGCCTTCGAGCAGCAATTGCGCTCCGATATTGCTCACATCCACTTTTCCGGAAAAACGTTTTTTGTTTCCGTCGCGGGTTTTGATGTCCATCACCGAAGAGATTCTGCCGCCGAATTCTGCTCCGAAACCGCCGGTATAGACATCGGCGCTGCTCATGATGTCCATGTCGAACACGGAGAAAATACCGATGGAGTGGAATGGGTTGTAGAGAATGACCCCGTCGAGCAGCAACATGTTCTGCACGGGAGTACCGCCGCGCACGTAGAGCTGACCGCCTTGGTCGCCTGTGGAGATGATACCGGGTAGCACCTGCAGGTATTGGGCGAAGTCGGGTTGACCGCCGATGGCGGGCATTTTGCTCATGTCTTTCGGTGTGACGCTGATGACCGAGGTGCGCGTTTCCTGTTCCTTACGGGTGTTTTCGCCCACAATTTGCACAGCCTCAAGAGTTTGCGAGTTTGGCGTGATGCTGTAACGTTTCGTTAGAAGTCCGTTGGTTTTCACTTCCACCGTGTCTAACAGGTCGTTATAACCTAAAAGAGATACCCTTACAACGTATGTTCCGGCAGGAATTTTGTTGATCAAAAAAGCTCCAGTAGCATCCGACAAAGCGCCGAAAGAGGTTCCCATCAACTGAATAGAACAGAAGGGTAGGGATTCTCCAGACGACTCATCGTATGTAAAACCTTTAATAACACCATGTTGAGCTAATGTGACCAAAGTCGAAATCCATAAGCAGAATAAAAGAATATATCTCTTTAATGTCATAACCATATTTTTTGAGGGCGCAAAGGTACAAAAAAAGTAGAGACGGGGCATGCCCCGTCTCTACATAAATGCAAAATTTTGAATTTCTATTTATTTACTTGGAATTTTTTGTCGCCATTCACGAAGAAGTTCACAATCTGGTTAGCAGCGGCCAAACCAGCGTTGATGTTAGCTTCTGCGGTTTCAGCACCTTGTTTTTTGGGTGTTGCGAAGAAGCGTTTCTCGAATTTACCGAATTCTTCCATGGCATCGGGAGCGATATCAGTGCAGTATTTGATATCTTCGCGCTCTGTCATCAAAGCAATAAGTTCTTCTTCGTTGATTACCTCCTTGCGGGCGGTGTTGATCACACAACCTCCTTTGGGCATAAGGCCGACGAGCGCTTTGTTGATGGATTTCTTGGTCTGGTCGTTGGCGGGGATATGCAGGGAAATGTAGTGACAATTCTTGTACATCTCTTCGAGGGTTGCGGGAACCACAACGCCTTCAGCTTCCATCTTCTCTTTAGGGACGAATGGGTCGAATGCCCAAACTTCCATACCGAGGGCGCGAGCCTTCTCAGCGACGAGGCGACCGACGTTACCGTAAGCCTGGATACCGACCTTTTTGCCTTTCAGCTCTGAGCCAGTGCCGGGTTTGAAGGTGTTGCGGGCCATGTAAATCATCATGCCAAGAGCCAGCTCAGCCACAGCGTTGGAGTTCTGACCAGGAGTGTTCATCGCCACGATGTTGTTGGCTGTGCAAGCAGCAAGGTCGAGGTTATCGAAACCGGCACCGGCGCGAACAACCACCTTGAGGTTCTTGGCGGCGTCAATCACCTGAGCGGTGACTTTGTCGGAGCGGACGATCATGGCATCCACATCAGCGACTGCGGCGTACAGTTCCTCAGGAGTTTCGTACTTTTCCAGCAGAACCAATTCATAACCAGCTTTTTCCACGATAGCGCGAATGCCGTCAACAGCGGCTTTCGCAAAAGGTTTTTGGGTTGCAACTAATACTTTCATTATTATTATTGGTTTTGATAGTAAACGGTGAATGGTGAGCAGAGCGTAATTTGGGAACCACACACTGCTCACTATTCACTGATCACTTAAAAAATTATTTGTTTGCTTTTTCGAAATCCTGCATGCAAGCCACGAGAGCTTCAACGTCTTCCACGGTGCAAGCGTTGTAGAGGGAAGCGCGGAAGCCGCCAACGGAGCGGTGACCCTTGATGCCGATCATGCCACGTTCTTTTGCGAAGGCCATGAAAGCGTCTTGTTTGTCTTCGTAACCGGGAGCCATCACCCAGCAATGGTTCATGATGGAGCGGTCAGCCTTGTCAGCGACGGTGCCCACAAACATGCTGTTGCGGTCGATTTCGTCATATAATAGGTTGGATTTCTTCATGTTGATCTTGTTCATCTCAGCCACACCGCCGATGGTGTTCTTGAGCCACAAGAGAGTTTCGTGCATCACGAAGATGGGGAGCACAGGAGGAGTGTTGAACATGGAGATGTTCTTGGCTTCCTCAGCGGCGTGCGTACGATAGTCAACCATCGTAGGCAGCGGGTTCATGTAAGCGCGGTCGCCAATGTTGCCGAGAATGTCCTTACGCACGATGACGAAGGTGACGCCGGCGGGGCCTACGTTCTTTTGAGCACCACCATAGATGAGGCCGTATTTGGTCACATCGACAGGACGGCTCAAGATATCGGAAGACATATCAGCGACGAGCATCACGTTGTTGATTTCTTCGGGAGCAAAATCCTTGCGGATTTCAGTGCCGTAAATGGTGTTGTTGGTAGTGATGTGGAAGTAGTCAGCGTCAGCGGGGACAGTCCAACCCTTCGGGATGTAGTTGTAGGTCTTGTCTTCAGAGGAAGCCACGATCTCGACTTTACCGAAGTTTTTAGCTTCTTTTGCAGATTTTTTTGCCCAGACTCCAGTTTGGAGGTAAGCGGCTTTGGTTTTCAGCAGGTTAGCGGGCACGGTGAAAAATTGGGTGCTGGCACCACCACCGAGGAAAAGAACCTCGTAATTGTCGGGGATGTTAAGCAGGTCGCGCCACAATTGGCGGGTTTCTGCCATGACTCTTTCCCAACCGGGGGTACGGTGAGAAATCTCCATCAGGCCGATGCCAGTGTTGTCAAAATTGCGGATAGCGTTGATTGTGGATTCAACAGCCTCTTTCGGAAGGACGCAAGGTCCTGCGTTAAAATTGTGTACTTCTTTCATAATCAATTAAATATGATATTATTTGAATGATGATATTATAAATTTAATATGCGGCAAAGATACAAAATAAAGTGACCATTCGCACGGAATTTCAGTCATTGAATTTTTTTTTTACAAAGTGGTGTAGCGATTGAAAAAAAGTGTATTTTTACACCCTGAAATTTTCGGAGAGATGGCCGAGTGGTCGAAGGCGCGCGCCTGGAGAGCGCGTAAGCGCCAAAAGCGCTTCATGGGTTCGAATCCCATTCTCTCCGCCAAGACGTAAAGTTCTGAAAATCAATAAAGTAAAAATAATTTAATTTCAACAAATCAAAATCAATTATGAAAAAGCTTATCGCCTTACTTACCGTTTTCGGTTTCTTAACCTTCGGTATTGCAAACACAGCATTTGCTCAAAAACAACAAAAAGCTGACGAAGCTGCCGCTACTGAACAGGTCGCAGAAGAAGCTCCTGCCGCTCCCGCAACTGCTCAGGCTGAATTGTCTGAGGATCCTGATGAGGCTGTGAATCAAAGTCTGCACTATGTTTTGAAAGACAAATTCATCCAGGGTGGTGCCGTGTGGATGACCCCTGTGTTGATCTGCTTGATCTTAGGTTTAGCTTTCGTCATCGAACGTATTTTCTACCTCAACCTCTCTTCTGTTAATTCAAAGAAATTACTCGATAAGGTTGAGAACACTATTAAGACAAAAGGCGTGAATGCCGCTAAAGAACTTTGCCGCGACACTAAAGGACCTCTCGCCGCAGTTTTCTATCAAGGTCTCGACCGTTATGATGAAGGTCTTGATTCCGTTGAAAAATCCCTTACCTCTTACGGTGCTGTCCAAATGGCAAAATTAGAGAATAACATGACTTGGATCAGCTTGTTCATCGCTTTGGCTCCTTCCTTGGGATTCTTGGGAACGGTCATCGGTATGGTGCAGGCATTCGACGATATCGAACGCGCAGGTGATATTTCCCCGACTATCGTCGCCGGTGGTATGAAAGTGGCTTTGTTGACCACCGTGTTCGGTTTGATCACCGCCATGATCCTCCAAGTGTTCTACAACTACCTCCTCACCCGTATCGACGCCATCGTCAATGATATGGAAGATGCAACCATCTCCTTCATGGATATTTTGGTTAAAAATAAAGAAAATAAATAAGGTTTGTGAACCTATATATTATATATACAATAATTTTTAAAACGTTGTATAATGAAAAATAGAATTATCACTATCGTCATATTTGCAGTCGCCATACTGGCCTGCTGTCTGGCTGTTGCTTTCTCCTTCTTCTCTTTTGATGCAGACAAGAAGGTGGAATACATCCAAACGCAGGAAGTACGAGCTCAGTCACCCGAACAGGTGGCAGAACTCCAGACGGCTACTTTGGAGTCCCTCCCCTCTGTGATTGAAAAATATCAAAAAGAGAATCAGGAACGCAACGATAACCTCAAGGGCGTTCAGATGGAAAAGGATATCCTTTATACCTATCTTCAGGATCTCAAAAACTTAGATGAGAACAACTTCGAAGCTTACAAAGCTAAATTTCCGGAACGTTCAGCAGGTCTGTTCGCAAAGAGCGAAAACAAGCAGAAATATGTGGAAGGCTTTAATGGCGTGAACACCTATAAAGATCTCGAAGGTTATATCGAAGAAGTGAATAAGGATTATACGGCAGTCAAACAAAACTATTTGATTGAACGCAATTATATCAAATCTTCCAACGCTCTCATCAACAAAGCGGCCATGATCAATGACAACGCTTCCGCTTCTAAGAAGGCTTCCGACTGGGAAGCTTTCCAGAACGACTTGGGTAGCTTTGGCAAGAGTGCAAAACTGCAGAACTTCTTCATCCTTTTGACCTATGTCCTCGGTCTGGGTGCTGCTTTCCTTATGGTGTTTTTCCTATTGAAGAACATGATCACCAACTTCAAGACTTCCTACAAGATTCTCGTAGGCCTCTTGTTCTTGGTTGTTGCCTTCTTTATCGGCTACTTGGTGGGCACACCTACCCTCAGCCCTTCAGCTATCAAAGCTGGCATGACTGGTTCAGGTTACAAGATGGTGAACGCTGCCGTGTTTACAGTCTATGTATGTTTGTTCGTTGCAATAATCTCAATTATTGTGACTTTGATTATGAACGCCGTTAAAAACAGAAATTAAAATGAGTAAAAGAAAAACACCGGGCTTGAATACGGGTGCAATGTCAGATATTTCTTTTCTGTTGTTGACCTTCTTCCTGCTTACCTCTTCCATTAATACGGAACAAGGTATTCCGAGAAAACTTCCGCCACCCAAAACGGAAGACACTAAGGATAAGAAGGTGGATATCAACAAGAGAAATGTCTTGAACGTGTTGGTGAATTTCCGTGATGAAATCTCCGTGAACGGTGAAGTCATCATGATTGGAGACCTGAAAGCCAAGGCTAAAGAGTTCTTCGCTAATCCCACCAATGATCCTTCTCTGCCCGAAAAACAAAGCAAAGCCATTGACGGTATCGGCGACTTTGCCGTGTCAAAGGGTGTGGTTTCCCTGACAAATGACCAGGGCACCAGTTACAATATGTACGTGCAAGTGCAGAATGAACTGCAACGCGCCGTCAATGAACTGCGTGACGAAACTGCATTGGAATACTTCGGTAAAAAATATGAAGGATTGGACTCTGCCGCACAACGTGCTGTCACTTTGGCTATTCCTATGAGTATTTCAGAGGCTCCGCCTATTGATTATGGTTCAAATGGTGCCCAGTAACCTTAAAAACGTATAGATTATGTCAAGATTCAGAAAAGAAGGAAAAAAAGAGACACCCGAACTCAACATGGGTTCCATGTCTGATATTATCTTCATGTTCCTGTTCTTCTTCATGGTGATTACCACGATGCGTGAAGCCACTCTTAAGGTGCGCTTCTCCCCGCCGAAAGCCACTGAAATTCAGAAACTGGAGAAAAAATCCCTCGTGGCAAATATCTACATCGGTGCGCCTCTCTCCAAAAACGAGAACACACTGCCCCCTGGTGAGGTTTCTGTACAGCTAAATGACCAGACTATCAAGTCTGAGGAGCTCGTGAAAGAAGTGCAATCTTTCATTGGTACTGAAAAGGAGTCCCGTGATGCTCAGGATAGAGACCGTCTGACATTCTCCCTGAAAGTTGACCAGAATGTGCAGATGAGATATGTGAACACGATTAAACAAGAGCTGCGTAAGAATAATGCGTTGAAAATCAACTACGCAGCTGGTAAAAAAAATACGGATTAATCCATTTCCAATACATTCAGGAAAGAAATTAAACACCTTTCCTGAATGTTTTGTATTTAAAAGCAATTCATTTATAAACCAAAAATCATAAATTATGAAGAAAATTTTACTTGCTGTTTCTGCGCTGTTTTTATTTAGCGCTGTTTTTGCTCAAAGCGAGCGCGTTGACATACGCAAACAGGTTGTGTCAACGGCAAATCAAAAAAGTTATCTCACCGGTTTTGAAGAAGGCGCAGTCCCTCAAACCATTTCTCCTATTACCCGTATTTATGATCGTAGTTTCATTGGTATGACTTACTACGACTTGCAAACGAACGGTTCTATGTCTAACAGAGTTGTTACCCATAACGATGGTACCGTTTCCACCATTTGGAACACTAATGGTTCTACTACTTCCAGCCGTGGTACAGGTTACAACTATTATAATGGTTCTTCTTGGATTAATTCCTCAACAAGCACTGCTCGTATTGAGAATGTTCGTACGGGTTGGGGTACTATCACCTCTGTTGGCAATGCTGAAATCGTGGCTTCTCACAATGGTTCTAATGCACTGGTGATCGGTTGTCGTCCTCAAAAAGGAACAGGCGACTGGACTTTCACTACCCTTCAAGGACCGGAAGTTTCCAATGGTACTACCACCAGCACCTGCCTGCTGTGGCCCGCTCTCGCTTCTACGGACAACATTATCCACCTGATCGCTTGTACAGAGTCAGATGATGGTTTCCTCTACCAAGGCATTCAGGCTTGTCTGGTGTATTATCGTGGTACCTACAACGCATCTAACAATACCATTACTTGGGAAAATCCTCGCGTGGTTGGTGATGTTAACCCGACTGAATATCCCAGATTTTCTGGTGATGCCTACGCTATCTCTGCTAAAGGTAACACCGTTGCTATCGTTGCTATGCCTGCAAGCACAATGGATGCATTCCTTTGGAAATCCACCGACAAAGGTGTGAATTTCACCAAAACCGTTTTCCAAGAATCTGCTATTAAAAATGGCAATTTGGCTCCCATGAGAGATACTACTATTTACGTTCAAGATGGTAGCTGCGCTGTAGCCGTTGGTGATGACGGTATTGTTCACATTGCTTTTGGTGCATACCTTGTTTATTCTGACGTTGACACTGGCGATTCTTGGTATTGGTATCCTGGCATCGGTTATCTGCTTTATTGGAATGATACGCAAAATCCCATTCTTTATAACGGTGATAAATATTATATGCAACCCGATGTGTTGACCGCTGCTGGTCACACTGTCATCGAACGTTTTAATTTGGACTGCGATACAAGTATGTGGGGTATTTCAGGCTGGGGCACCGATGCATTTCCGAACTATGGCGTAGGCTCAGTTTCCTTCCCACAAATTGTTGCCCAAAACGGTAAAGTATATCTTACTTTCTGCCAAGTAATGGAATATCCATTCGTAGATGCCACGCATTCCAAATATTATAGAGGTGTTTTCGCTACCAAATCTACTGATAATGGACAGACCTTTGGCGACTATAGCTGGCTCTCCTATAACAACGACTGTTATTACCTTTCTTCTTGGGAACTCTTCCCGATGGAAGAAGGAACAACTCTGCAAGATGTTTCCGAATATATTGTAATTGAAGGTGAAAGCGTATTTCCGGCCGTTTCCCAGAATCTTCTCAATGGAGATATTGTTATGACTTGGCAACAAGATTTTGCTGCAGGTTCTGAAATTAAGGACAATTCTGTTCAAATGAGTGGTACAGAATCCACTATTTACTTCTTGAGAATGAAGGCCGATTCTATTGGTATTTATAACAATACCAATGAGGTATGCCAAGGATTGTGGGAAGATCACTGGGGTCTCAACAATAGAAATCTCTCCGGAATGAAGATGTATCCGAACCCTGCTACGGAGACTGTGAACATCTCTTTCTCTGCTGAAAACGCTGAAAGCGGTGTGATTTCTGTGATGAACTTGATGGGTCAAACAGTTTATACCAGCAATTTGGAAGTGAATGAGGGTTATAACTTCATCACTCTTCCTGTGAAACAACTCACAACGGGTATGTATATGGTTACCCTGCGTACCAATACTGGTATTTCCACTCAAAAGTTGATTGTGAAATAATTATTTGTAAGATATTTTCAAAAAGGCAGGCCGTAGTGCGACCTGCCTTTTTTTCTATAATAATCTTTTTGCTATGATCAAATCGATGACTGGCTTCGGTCGGACGGTGCTTGAAAAGGACGGGAAAGTGATTACCGTTGAGATTCGCACCCTGAATAGTAAACAGTTGGACCTGAATACCCGCATTCCGCTGCTGTTCAAGAATTATGAGAACGAAATCCGATCGATTCTCGCTAAGGAGTTGGAACGCGCGAAAGCTGATTTTACCATTACGGTGGAAAATCGTTCGACCAACAGTGCTGTGGCTATCAACAAAGAGTTGGCAAAGTCTTATTATCAGACTCTTTCTGAGCTTTCCCACGAAATGGGGAATCCTTTGGAGAGTGACATATTCTTGCATGTGCTGCGGATGCCCGATGTAATTTCCACGCCTCAGGAAGAGGTTAGTGAGGAGTTATGGAATAGCGTTCGGGAATCCATCTTGAACGCATGTCATCAATTAAACGACTTCCGCATTTCAGAAGGTAAAGTGTTGGAGCAAGACTTTGTAAAGCGTATTACATTGATACGCAATATGATAGACAAGGTTACGCCTTTCGAACAGAATCGCATTGTTAAAATTCGCGAGAAATTTGAGAACTCACTGAAAGATCTCGCACCGAAAGTACAGTATGATCCAAATCGCCTTGAACAGGAAATTTTCTTCTATTTGGAGAAATTGGATGTTACCGAAGAGAAAGTTCGCCTGCGCAAGCATTGCGATTATTTCATCGAAACACTTAACGAAAATCAGTCCAATGGTAAAAAATTGGGCTTTATAGTGCAAGAGTGTGGTCGTGAGATCAATACTTTAGGCTCCAAAAGCAACGATTTCGACATCCAACAGATTGTGGTTCAGATGAAGGACGAGTTGGAGAAGTTGAAGGAGCAGTTGGCGAATGTGCTGTGAGAGTTACACGGTTAGATGGTTAAAGATTATTTAAGCCAGAATTGAAATTTGTGAATGTCAAAGTCTTAGTTTCAGATTTCAGGTACTTGAAACTTGAAACTTGAAACTTGAAACCTGAAACCTGAAACTTGAAACCTGAAACTAAAGTTAAACCATAGTTCTAAGTCTTTAGTTTAAGTCTAAATAATAAAACATGGGAAATATATTATCACTGATCGGTCGCCCGAATGTGGGCAAATCGACCTTTTTCAATCGCTTGATACAGGCGCGTGAGGCCATTGTGGATGCCACGGCGGGTGTGACACGCGACCGTCATTATGGAAAGTCCGACTGGAACGGATACGACTTTTCCGTCATCGACACGGGCGGCTATGTAGTCGGTTCGGACGATATTTTTGAGGCAGAGATACGCAAACAGGCGGTATTGGCCATCGAGGAGTCCGATGTTATCGTCTTTATGGTCGATGGTCGTGAGGGGTTGACGCCTTTAGACGAGGAAATAGCCGACATTCTACGCAAGTCCAAAAAACCCTACTATTTGGCGGTGAACAAGATTGATAGTCCAAGTAACTACTTGGACTACACCGAGTTCTATGCATTGGGTATAGGTGAGATATATCCTATTTCAGCTGTTTCCGGAAGTGGTACGGGCGATTTGCTTGACGAAGTGGTGAAGCACTTCTCCAAAGACAAGGATGATTTGCCCGATGATTTGCCGCGTATTGCCATCGTGGGTAAACCTAATGTGGGCAAATCTTCCATTATCAACGCTTTTCTTGGCGAGGATCGCCATATCGTGACTCCGCTGGCTGGCACAACTCGTGATACGAATTTCACTCGATACAAAAGCTTCGGTTTTGACTTTTACTTGATTGATACTGCTGGCTTGCGCAAAAAGAGTAAGGTGGAAGAGAGTTTGGAGTTCTATTCCGTGATGAGGGCCGTGCGTTCCATTGAGAATTCTGATGTCTGCATTGTGATGGCCGACTCTTCGCAAGGTTTTGACTCCCAAGATCTTAACATTTTCGGTTTGTGTGCCCGCAACCACAAGGGCATCGTGTTGGTGATGAACAAATGGGATTTGGTGGAAAAAGACACGCATACGCATAAAAATTATGAGGATTTAGTGAAGAGGAAGATTGCGCCATTTACCGATGTGCCGATCATCTTCACCTCGGTGACAGAGAAACAGCGCATTTACAAGGTGTTAGAGACAGCTATTCAGGTCTATCAGAACCGTCAGCGCAAGATTTCGACTTCTGAGCTGAACAACACGCTGCTGCCGATTATTGAGCACACCCCTCCGCCCATGAACAAAGACAAGGTGATCCGCATCAAATACATCACGCAGTTGCCAGTGGCGTACCCTACGTTCGCCTTTTTCTGCAATCTACCGCAGTATGTAGTGGATTCCTATAAACGCTTCTTAGAGAACCAGATCCGCAAGAATTGGGATTTTGCCGGCGTGCCCATTGAGATATACTTCCGGAAGAAGTAGGTTTCAGGTTTCAAGTTTCAGGTTTCAAGTTTCAAGTTTCAGATTTCAAGTTTTGTTCTCCTAACCCCAAAATCAAAGTAAGAGAAGTAATTAAATGAAAAAACTATTCATAGAAACATACGGTTGCCAGATGAATTTCGCGGACAGCGAGGTGGTCGCCTCCATCCTGAAGGAGATGTACACGCTGACCAAAGAGATCCAGGAGGCCGATTTAATCCTCATAAACACCTGTTCGATTCGCGACAAGGCAGAACAACGCATTCACAAACGTTTGAAGGAATTAGAGGCGTTTAAGCGCAAAAAACGGACATTGCAGGTGGGCTTGTTAGGATGCATGGCGGAACGTATGAAGGAGGAACTGTTGGAAACGGAGCCGGTGTTGGACTTCATCGCGGGTCCGGATGCCTACCGCACGCTGCCGGAGCTGATTGCCGAATCGCAGAAAGGAGAGACGACTTTCAACGTATTGCTCTCAGAGGAAGAGACTTACGACAATATTATGCCGGTGCGCTACGATGCCAATGGTGTGTCAGCGTTTGTCTCCATCATGCGCGGCTGCAACAATTTCTGCTCCTATTGTGTGGTGCCCTACACTCGTGGGCGCGAACGCAGTCGCAGTCCGAAAACCATCCTTGGTGAAATTGAGGATTTACTGAAACATAATTACAAGGAAGTCACCCTGTTAGGACAGAATGTGAATTCCTATTTCTGGAAAGAGGAGGGACAGGAGGTCTCTTTTGCCAAGCTGATGGCGATGGTGGCGGAGATGTCGCCCGAAATGCGAGTACGCTTTGCCACTTCGCATCCCAAAGACCTTTCCGATGGGCTGATTGAGACGATTGCGCGTTACGACAATATCTGCAAGTGCATCCATTTGCCAGTGCAGTCAGGCAGCAACGAAATGCTGGCCAAGATGCGCAGGGTCTATACCCGCGAGAGCTACTTGGAGCGCGTGCGCAAGATCAAGGAAGTGCTGCCGGAATGCGCCCTCACGACGGACATCATCGTGGGATTTAGCGGGGAAACACTTGAGAACCATCAAGATACATTGTCCATTATGCGAGAGGTTGGCTATGAGTACGCCTATATGTTCAAGTATTCGGAGCGCGGCGGCACATTGGCCTCCAAACGCTATCCCGACGACATTCCCGACGACGAGAAGACCCGCCGTTTGGAGGAGGTGATTGCCTTGCAGGGCGAACTTTCGATGGAAAGCAACCGACGCGACGTGGGCAAAACCTTCCGCGTGTTAGTGGAAGGGACGTCGAAACGTTCTGATGACCAATTGTTTGGCAGAAACAGTCAGAACAAGGTAATTATTTTCCCGAAAGGCGAGCACAAAATAGGGGATTATGTGGATGTGAAGGTGACGGAATGCACGCCGGCAACGTTGATGGCGAGGATGGGATGATGCGATGATGCGATGATGGGATGATGCGATGATACGATGATACGATGATGCGATGATGCGATGATGCGATGATGCGATGATGCGATGATGCGATGATGCGATGAT
>CAMJXE010000005.1 GCA_946409645.1 uncultured Bacteroidales bacterium | reverse complement strand
TGCTTTGATTGCGGCAACTGCAAGCGCACAGGTCGTGAAAATGGATGCTGGCGCAAATCAAAATCGTCAATTGCCGTTTAAAGGCATTGTGAAAGCTGATAAAGGAGCGGCCGCTGAAGGTTGGCTTTTCTATCAGGATTATCTTGAATCCTACTTCGGTGAAAGCTGCGTAGATGGTAGCGCTTTCTATTTGAAGAGCGACTCTCTCGGTCTTTATGAGTATTCAGACAATTATGGTCACGCTTTCGTTTATTCTGTCAGCCAGACCCTTGATTTTGAATCTGATTTCTTTGAATGGGCTTCCATGCCTGGTGATATCTCTTACAAAAACAGCACCTCATTGAACGTTGACTCCATTTGCGTTTACACCATGTATCTTCGTGATGAGGCAATGCCCGCTTCTGTAATGGATACCCTCGTTATTGGTTTTGTCGCTGATGACGACTGCCCCAATTACTATTACGAAAGCTATCCGGAAAGCAGCTGTTTCTACTATTTTGAATATGATCCTGTCACCAGCGTTCAGAAAAACGCTACAGTCGTTAAGATTCCCCTTGGACCTAATGATGTTTCTGAACCCGCTGACGAGCCCAATTCATATTATTTGAAATTGTTTGCTATTCCTGTTGACATTAACAATGTTACCGCAAAACGTTGGAACATCGCTTATTCATTCATCTCTGGCGAGAATGCTGCTTTGAATGACACCCTCCACTCTTCATTCTCTTTGTACACCTTCATCAGCAATGACAATGCTGGTTATTCTCCTCAATCTGGCAATGCTAACATCTGCGAAAACCAAAGCCACGGCGGTATGGTTCGTTCTTTCAACAACGGCGATGTTGACTATTACTATCCTATGTTCTTCTTTGACACCTACAACTATCCGAAGAATCTGGGTGTGAAGATTTCTTGCTCCGACTGCGAAATCGTGAACGTTCCCGAACTCGACAAGAACAATGTCACGGTTTACCCGAACCCTGCCACCAACAACTTCACCGTGAACTTGGGTAACGATGAGAAGGCTAACATCCAACTCTTCAACATCGTTGGCCAACAAGTTTACAGCGAAACCATCACCGGCAGCGCTCAAGTGAATGTGGCTAACCTCCGCAGCGGCGTTTACATGCTCAAGATCAACCAAAACGGCAAATCTTACACCACCAAAGTGGTTGTGAAGTAATTTTGCTTAATACATATATATAGATATAAAGAGGGATGGTCGAAAGACTGTCCCTCTTTTGTTCATTGACATTATAGTAGTGATAGAATTCTTTATGGTTATTTAAACACAGTCGCTTCTCGGCAAATAACTATAACAATAACTATAACCATGACTTTAACCATGACAACCCCTAACTACTATCTACTAACTAATCACCAAACACTAATACCAAAGAAATGTACAACTTCAACGGAAAGCTTAACGCTACTGAGCCTATCATCATGGGCATCCTCAATGTCACAGAAGATTCGTTCTATGACGGGGGCCGATACGTGAACGAGGAAAACATACTCAAACGTGCCGCGCAGATTCTTTCAGAAGGTGGCGACATCATCGATGTCGGGGCCATGTCCACCCGTCCGAATGCAATGGAAATTCCTGAAGAAGAGGAGATTTCGCGAATTGTGAAGACGGTGCGCACCATCCGTGTCCGCTATCCGGAGGCAGTGCTCTCCATCGATACCTATCGTGCGGCAGTGGCCAAAGCTGCGGTGGAGGCGGGTGCTGATATGATCAACGACATCTCGGGCGGCACTTTCGACCCTGACATGATTCCCATTGTCGGTGAGCTGCAAGTGCCCTATTGCCTGATGCATACCACATCAAAACCGTCTGATATGCAGCAACATACGGAATACGACGACATCCTTGCCGATATGCTGCAGTTCTTCGGGCGACAGTTGGAGAAACTTCACGCATATCACGTCCACGATATTATCATCGACCTAGGTTTCGGATTCGGGAAAACCTTGGAACAGAACTATTTTCTGATGGACAACCTCGAAGTATTTCAACAACTTGGGCTGCCGGTTTTGGTTGGAATTTCTAGAAAATCAATGATTTACAAAATATTGGGCACTACTCCTGAAGGTGCGTTGAACGGGACAACGACTCTCAATACCGTAGCATTGATGAAGGGAGCGGATATTTTGCGCGTCCACGATGTCAAAGAAGCGATTGAAGTTAAGAAAATTTTAAGTAATTTTTCTAAAAAAAAACCTTGACAAACGCCAAAAAATATTGTATCTTTGCGCGTCCAAATTTTATTTGATGAAATTATCAGAATTTAAGTATTATTTGCCTCAGGAATTGATAGCTCTTCACCCTACAGAAGAGCGTGATGAGGCGCGTATGATGGTGCTCAATAGAAAGACTAAAACTATTGAGCATAAGTTATTTAAAGATATTATTGATTACTTTGACGAAGGGGATTTGTTTGTGATGAACAACACCCGCGTCTTCCCGGCTTTGATGTTCGGTGAGAAAGAACAAACGCGCGCCCAAATTCGCGTTTTTCTTCTAAGAGAGTTAGACGAAGAGAGTCGTTTGTGGGACGTGCTGGTAGATCCCGCACGCAAAATTCGTATCGGAAATAAACTTTCCTTTACAGAAGACGACAGTTTAGTAGCGGAGGTCATCGACAACACGACCTCCCGTGGCCGTACCTTGCGCTTCCTCTTCGACGGTGATCACGATGCGTTCAAGAAGAAATTGATGGAAATCGGCACTACTCCTCTGCCCAACGACATCCAGCGTCTGCGTGACATAGAACCAAACGATGAGTTTGATTATCAAACCATTTATGCTACTGAAGAAGGTGCAGTGGTGGCTCCTGCCGCTGGTTTCCACTTCAGTCGCTTCCTGCTCTCCAAGATGGAGATCAAGGGTATTGAGCGTACCTACATCACTTTGCACGCCGGATTAAGTAATTTTAACGATATTGACGTTGAAGACTTGTCGAAACATAAACCCGACTCCGAGCGTATGATTATTCGCGCGGAAGTGGCCGACAAAATCAACGAAACAAAAAAAGCCGGTCACAAAGTTGCCGTGGTCGGCACCACCACAATGAAGGCTTTGGAATCGTCTGTCTATGACAGCGGCATGGTGAAAACTACCGAAATGAACGGCAAAGAGGACATGTGGACCAACAAGTTCATCTATCCTCCGTATCGTTTCAAAGTGGCCAACGCTATGATTACCAACTTCCATGCCCCACAAAGTTCTATGCTGATGATGGTGTCAGCGTTCGGTGGCTACGACTTCGTGATGAAGGCCTACAAAGAGGCGGTGGCAGAGAAATACCGCTTCCTCACTTACGGTGATGCCATGTTGATTATTTAACGTTTTTTAATACGACAAAACTATGTCAAAAGCATATCAAGAAGCAGGCGTTCAATTGGAAGCTGGCTATGAGTCGGTGCGCCTCATCAAGAAACATATTTCCCGCACCAACCGTCCTGGCATGATGGGCAACATCGGCAGCTTCGGTGGCATGTTCGACCTCGCCTCCCTTGGCTACAAGGAACCTGTGCTGGTCAGCGGCACCGACGGCGTGGGCACCAAACTGAAACTGGCGTTCATGATGGACCGCCACGACACAATCGGTCAGGACGCGGTGGCCATGTGCGTGAACGACGTGCTCGCGCAGGGTGCAGCTCCCCTCTTCTTCTTGGATTACATCGCCGTAGGCAAGAACGAACCCACCAAGATCGAGGCGATTGTGAAAGGCGTGGCCGACGGCTGCGTCCTCTCCAACTGCGCGCTCATCGGCGGTGAAACTGCGGAGATGCCCGACATGTACGACGAAGATGAATACGACATCGCCGGCTTCACCGTGGGCGCGGTCGAAAAATCCAAACTCATCGACGGCTCCAAAGTCAATGTAGGTGACGTGCTCATCGGTCTGGCCTCCAGCGGCGTGCACTCCAACGGTTTCTCGCTGGTGCGCAAGATTGTCTTCAAAGACAACCAACTGGACCTCGACAAGCAATACGAGACGCTCCCTGACACGTTGGGCAACATGCTGCTCACCCCGACGCGCATCTATGTGAAACCCGTTTTGGAAGTGTTAAAAAATGTTGACATCCACGCCATTTGTCACATCACCGGCGGCGGCTTCGACGAGAACATCCCGCGCGCGTTGCGTCCCGGACAAGGTATCTTTGTCGATGAGCACAACTGGGAAATGCCCGCCATCTTCCCGTTCCTCGAAAAGTACGGCAAGGTCAACCACCGCGAAATGTTCAACGTCTTCAACATGGGCATCGGCATGGTGCTGATGGTCGATCCGAAAGATGCTGACCGCACCGTCAAGATGTTCAACGAGTTGGGAGAGAAAGCGTTTGTCATTGGCAACGTCACCGATAAAGAGGGTGTTGTGGACATTAAGTTAAGGCAATAGGCAATAGGCAACAGGCAACAGGCAATAGCAACGGACAACCCCAATATAATAAAAATACTTCCTTAAGCAGCCCCGTAGGGGCAAAAGCTCGGTAGCCAGGGGCAAGCGAAGCGAAGCCCCTGGAATAAAGGGGTAAGCGAAGCGCAACCCCTGGAATAGAGGGATAAGCAAAGCGCAACCCCTGGAATCAAAACGAAAAAAAAGCATTATGAAATACATCGGACCACATGTCAGCGCCAGCGGCGGGGTGGAGAACGCCCCGTTGAATGCGATGCAGGTGGGTGCGACCGCATTCGCCCTATTCACCAAAAACCAGCGGCAGTGGTTTTCGGCACCCTTGAGCGAGAAATCCATCGTCGCCTTCAAGGAAAACCTTGCCAAATCAGGTGTTTCCGCCGATTATGTACTCCCCCACGACAGCTACCTCATCAACCTCGGTAGTCCAGATCCGGAAGGATTGGAAAAGTCACGCAACTCCTTCCTCGAAGAGATGCAACGCTGTGAACAATTAGGGTTAAAAATGCTTAATTTCCACCCAGGCAGCCATCTGAAACAGATAACCTTGGAGGAATGTCTCACTCGCGTGGCCGAAAGCATCAACTTCGCTTTGGACAAAACACAGGGCGTGACGGCTGTAATCGAAAACACCGCCGGACAAGGCTCCAACGTGGGATTCAGCTTCCAACATTTGGCGTATATCATTGACAAAGTGGAAGACAAAAGCCGCGTGGGCATCTGCATTGACACGTGCCACACCTATTCCGCGGGTTACGATCTGAAGACCGAAAACGGATACAGCAAAACCTGGCAGGAATTCGACGACACCGTGGGCGCGCACTACCTGCGGGCAGTGCACCTCAACGACACCAAAAAAGAGTTCGCCAGCCGCGTCGATCGCCACGACAGCATCGGAAAAGGCCTCCTCGGCATAGAATTTTTCGAGCGTTTCATGAACGACCCGCGCTTTGACGACATGCCGCTCATTCTCGAAACCCCGGTCGAAACGTTGTGGGCGGGGGAAATCCGATTGTTGCAAGGGATGGTGAAGTAAATTAATTGCCTGTTCTCACGGGAAAATCAGCGCGAAAACCGTCTGATGACGGTCGCTCTGGCGCAGCACCAACGACCCGTTGTGACGCTGCATGATGCGGCGCGAGAGGCTCAACCCGATGCCGCTGCCACTTGTTTTGGTGGAATAGAAGGGCACGAAAATCTCCTCGTGCTGACGAAGCGGTACTGGCTGACCGTTGTTGCGCACCTGAATCACCGTGCGGTCTTCGCTACCCAATCCAGCTTCGATGCTGATTTCCGTGGCATTGGCCTCCAAAGCGTTTTTAATCAAATTGTTGAAAACCTGCATCAGCTGCGACTCATCAGCGTAGAGCAGCAAATCAGGGGGATTGACCGTGTAGGTTACCGTGGCATTGTTCGCCGCCGCCTTCACTTCGTTCAAGCGCACTACCCTATCCAACAATTCACTGACCAACAAGGTTTTGCACACGGGAGGCGCGGCCTTGGTGAACGAGCGGTAGGATTCCACAAAACGAATCAGTTCGCGGGAAGAGGTCGAAATGGTCTCCAAACCAGCCTTCACATCCAACGTGTCGTCCTTGACAAGCGCGTCGCTCAAGGCCGCAATCGGAGTTACCGTGTTCATCATCTCATGCGTAATGACCCGAAAGAGCTTACTCCACGAGACATCCTCATTCTGAGCACTTTGCCGGTCCATGATGGTTCGGATGCGGTTGAGTTCGCGGTTCATGGCGGTGTTGTCACGGAAACGGAAATTGGTCTCTCCGTCCTCCAAAGCATCCATCATATAGGCCACCTTGTCGCGATTCCGCTTGGAAACCCACAAGGTCGTCAACAAAGCCACGATGAAGCAACTGCCCGCCAGAATCCCTATCCATGTCCACGTGCTCATATTCCGTACTTTTTCAAGCGGTTGTATAATGTCGGGCGACTGATATTCAACGCTTTGGCCACTAAGGTCAGGTTGCCGTTGTACTTCTTGACGGCGTTGCGGATGACCTGCTCCTCGGCATCTTCCAAGGACTCTGCCTGGATGGGAAAGGCCATCGTATTCAGCTCAGAATCATTGATTTGGAAGTCGTCTGATTGCAACACTTCGTTCTCGGCCAAGATGACCGCCTGCTCAATCCGGTTCTGTAGTTCGCGCACATTCCCAGACCAGCTGCATCGGCGCAGCAGATCCACGGCATCCTCCGAAATTCCCGTCACATTGCGACGGTACTTCTTGGCGTAATATTCTATGAACAAGGATGCTAACGGTTCAATCTCGTCTGTACGCTCACGCAGGGGCGGCAGCTGCAACATTACCGTGTTGATACGGTAGTAGAGATCCTCGCGGAATTGGCCGTCGCGCACCATCGCGGGGAGGTCCTTGTTGGTGGCGCATATCAGCCGGATGTCGATCGGCACGGACTTGGTGTCGCCGACCTTGGTGACGCAGCGGTTTTGCAGCACCCGCAAGAGCTTGGACTGCAGATGCAGCGGGATATTCCCGATTTCGTCGAGGAAGAGCGTGGTGCCATTGGCCTGCTCGAACTTGCCCGTATGGTCGGTGCGCGCGTCGGTGAACGCGCCTTTCACGTGTCCAAAGAGCTCGCTCTCGAACAGACTCTCCGACAGCGCCCCGATATCCACGCTCACCATCGGTTTGGCTGCTCGCGACGACAGCTGGTGTATCTCGTTGGCCAGCACGTCTTTGCCGGTTCCGTTCTCGCCGATAATCAGCACCGTGGCATCCGTCGGGGCCACCTTCTCCACCGTATAGCGGATGGCGGTCATGGCGGGACTCGCGCCCCAAAGCATCGCCGGTTGATGGTGCTTTGCAACAGGCTGACTGTCGGCTTTCCCTTGTTTGCAGGCGGCCTCCAACACGGCCATGAGATGCTCGTTCTCCCACGGTTTCACGATGAAGTCGAAGGCGCCGCGTTTCATGCCTTCCACAGCGAGCGGCACGTCCGCGTAGGCCGTCATCAGCACCACTTGGATGTCGGGGAATTGCCGTCGCAGTTCGGAGAGCCAGTAGAGGCCTTCGTTGCCGGTGTTGATGTCGGTTTCGAAGTTCATGTCGAGCAGCACCACGTCTGGGCGGAAGCTGCGCACGGTGGAAATCAGCACTTTGGGCGTGCCGACGGTCTCCACCGCCTCGAAGCGAGGCGGCAGCAGGATGTTCAGCGTGGCGCGCACCCCCGCATTGTCATCCACGACCAATATTTTCGATTTGAGTTTGGGCATAATCTTTATTCTTTAAACAAACTATTTCTCCAACAGCTCTTTTGTCATGCGGTTAAGTTCTTCTGCATCAATATGCTCCAAAATGATTTCTTCGGGTTCCAACTCCAAAAGGAACTGCATATAGTTCGGAAGTGTCAACAAAGGACCTTCGCGGCCGATGTTGAAATCACCAAACTTTATGGCGTGATATATATGATACTTATCTGGATGCTTCAGTGCAGTTGAAAGGCTCTTGGCTTTGGAGGTCTTGGCCTTGACTTCAACAGGAACACATTCGCCCTTGTAGCTAATCAAAAAGTCCAGTTCCATACCGGATTCCTTGCGATAATAGTACAAGGCCTGTTCTTTCTTGTGAAGCGTATCTGCCATCAAATTCTCGTAAATAGCACCCTTGAAACCGCCCAAGTTTCCTTGTATGATGTCATTTCGTGTGGAACCGCCAAGCATAGTCGTAAGTAAACCGATGTCAGTGACATACACTTTAAAGGTTGATTCGATAGCATTTCCTTCCATTGGCAAACCCGTCGCTTCAGTATTATAGCAGCGACGGATCATTCCAGCATCTTCCAACCATTGAAGTGATCCGGCATAATCTTCCGCACGACCATCTTTTTTGATGAGATTGTATTGAAACTTTTTATAGTCTTTGGCAAGCTGTTTGGTAATGGAATCAAAGCACCCTCGTATGTAGGGTTTGTCGTCATCGTTAGCATATTTCACCATGTCATCTTTGTATTCTTTCAAAATCCTACGGAGGACGGCATCAACCTTGCTCATATTACTGGTATCCAGCAACTTGTTTACAGCTGCGGGCAAACCGCCAACAGCGACATAACGATTCAGAAGATTATTCATAGTGAGATGTATTCCAACAGGCACTGGTTTTTCGTCTGACAAACAGTCTTTAAGAAACACAATCACATCTTCTGAGATTCCATTTGCCCAAAGGAACTCTTCGAAATCAAGCGGATACATCTGCACGATGTCTTCAAAACCAACAGGAACAGAATTTTTCCCCAACTGCATATCATCCTTATGTTTTCTTTTCAACTTCTTTTTCTTCTCGCCATAACCTAAAACGCCCAAAAGGGAGCCTGTTGCAATAACATCGAAACGTCCATCCTCTTTGAAAAACTTCAAAGAAGTACGGGCATCTGGACAGTCTTGAATTTCATCAAAGATGAAACAGGTTTGTCCGGGAACGAAATTAGCTCCTTTTATTTGGGTGGAAAGCTCCAGAAGAATCGCATCAACTTCTTTGGATCCCAAAAATGCACCAATGCGTTTGGGTTGCTTAATAAAGTTCATGTAATAGACATACTTGTAATTTTCCTCTGCAAATTTTCTGACGATAAAGGTCTTTCCGCATTGGCGAATTCCCATAATGACAAGCGGCAAATGATTCGGTGTGTCTTTCCATTCCCGAAGGGTATTTTCAATTTTTCTTCTCAGCATTTTTCAAACGAATTAACGCCGCAAAAATACACTTTTTCCAACGAAAAAACAACCATCTAAACCGTTTTTCTGAACGAATATTTGGCTTTAAGCCCATTTTTCTGAATGAATAATTCATCTCTATTATTGCGAAATTGATTGTATTTCAATACTATAGCATAACCAATCTTCGCAACGCTACAATTTCCAAGGGGGTAAGGGTTATTCGTTCCTCAATGACTTCACCGGGTTTACCGTGGCGGCTCTCAAACTGCGCAAGGTGACCACCGCGAAATCGACCTCTCGCCCTATCTCTCCGACACTTACCTCGTGAAGATCAACTTCGAGGGGGGGGCGTGGTGAGAAAAATAGTTAGAAGTTAGGAGTTGTTGTGGCATTCTTATGCAAAAACCTGCTGCATGATGGGACGGTTCCGTGCCCGCTCCAACTTGCATAACGTCTCCAAAGTGAGGTTTTCCTCGCCCTTCAGCTGCCGGGAAATATATTGCGGGGAGCAGCCGACAAGTTCCGCCAACTGCTTTTGGGACATGTTCAGTTCTTCCAAAGACAAGGCCACGACGATGGCGATTTTCCGCGAATAGCGGAGCCAGTCGTGGTTCGCTCTCCGCCATTCCGCCTTCTCGCGCCACTTCGAAGGTTCAGACGAAGAATGTTCCTCCAAAAACGCTATTTGTTCTGCTGCGGTTTTCATTTTCTTATCCTTTTTCTTTGATGAAATCTGTAAAACTGTCGTCATCTATCACATTGTTCGCGACAAGGTATTGGCGCACCTTCTCCATCTTTACCAGTTCTTTGAGCGTATGCTCCCGTTCCTGCATCGTACGAGTCAATTTTATTGCACCACCAGTAACAACATATATGCCCGGGTTTAGTTTTATGGCATAAATGCGCAACCAACTGGCATGGTTTGGGCGGTCTTTTAATCGAGCCTTTTCCCTTCCTAATTTCATTTCAGTAGCACGGCTATTTTCAAGCGGGCGAAAAAGCTCGTCCAAGTTTGCCTCCGGGTTGATTTCCAAAAGGATTCTTTACACGCCATCTATCTCCTCGGCGACGGGAAAGGACTTTCCTTGATGGGGCCGTAGGTCTTGGCGGCTTCGTTCATCACCTCTTCGGTGGTGAACTGCCGGTAGAGTGTGCAGCGCGTGACGATGCTCTGCGGAGAGCAACGGTCGCCCATCACCAGCACCAACGCCCAGCCCTTGTTGTCGTCGGCAAACTCATCCCCCACCAAGGCCAGACCGTTTCCCGTTTCAACCAGCTCCTCCTTCAAGACGTTTCGCATACGGAATTTCACTCTTGGGAAATTATATTCGTTGGTCTGTTCGGCAATGTAAAGTTTTAGCGTTTCCGTAAAAGGTGTCTCATACCTTTCGATGTTGGTTATCAAGGCTGCCGTGCCGTCCACCTCGCCCAGTCGCAGCTTCAATTCCGAAAGGGTGCCGTCGCTTACGGGGATGCCGGGCATAAGGAACGACGGATGACGCATGGCCTCGTCCTTGGTGACGAAGACGGCGGGCAGACGGTTGGCCAGTGACACGAAGCCGTTGTAGGCTGATTTGGCTCCGGTGAACATCGGATAGCAATGCTCCAGCTCCCGCCACAAAGCGATGGCATGGCGCATCCGCTGCCGCTGTATGAACTGCTTTATCGTAAAGCCTTTCGATGTGCTCCTGCTCGACGAGCGTATAATGGTCTTGCCCTGTTTCTGATAGATGGTGATTCCGTCCGAGCGGAGACTCCCAGTGAAAGTGATTCCTTTTTTTTCCATAACATGTTCGGTTTTATTGATGATATAATATTGTTCTTTCGCTGTTCCTACCTCCTTGCGCCTATGCAGGCTCGTAGATGCGTCCTCTGATATTCGATTGATATTCGATTCTTTTTCGATTGATATTCGATTTTTTTCGAAAAACAATCGAATATGAATTGTGTATCATTCGAATATCAATCGAGTATCCTTGCTCTCATCATCGACGCAACAAGCTTACTATGACGATGCTACGAGCTTTCAATGACATTCAATTCACTTCAGCAAAAGTACAAAATATTATGACACCAATGCGTGTTGTTTCAAATTACTTGGAAACACAAACCGGGGCACCACGTTCCTACTCTTTCTTCAACGCCTCCGCCGGATTCGTCTTCGCGGCGCGGCGCGTTTGCCAAAGGACGGAGAAGTCTGAAAATGTGATTTTTTTTCAAGTTGAATATCTGAAAATGTGATTTTTTTATTATTTTTGCAGCCGAAAATGTGATAATAAAACATGGAACTACTTGAAAGAAAAATAGATACATTCCTATCGGACTGGAAGAGCAACCCAAAAAGGAAACCTTTGATAGTGAAAGGAGCCAGACAAATTGGTAAAACTGAATCTATCAGAGCTTTTGGACGTGTAAACTACGATTCTGTACTCGAAATGAATTTCATGCTTCAGAAGAAATTCCGCAATATCTTCAACGATGGCTACGAGGTGGACCAGATTATCAAGAACATCAGCATTCTGGAACCGTCGTGGAAGATTATCCCAAACAGGACTCTGCTGTTTTTCGATGAGTTGCAGAAATGTCCCGACTGTGCTACCTCACTCAAGTCATTTTGTCAGGACCGGCGTTTCGATGTGATTTGCTCGGGCTCGCTTATGGGCATCTATTACGAAGAAATCGAATCGAATGCAGTCGGTTACAAAGAAGATTACGACATGTTTTCAATGGATTTCGAGGAATTTTTGTGGGCCAAAGGCTATTCTAAGGAACAGGTCGAAGACCTTTTTGCCCATACGCTTTCACTAAAGCCTTTCTCGCAGCTTGAGATGGACACCTATATGGGGATTTTCCGCGATTATATGACACTCGGTGGTATGCCGGAGGTGGTCAAAATGTACATTGACAACGGCCATTTCGGCGGAACGTTGAAACTGCAACGCCAGCTTCTGAAAGATTATGAGGAAGACATCACGAAATATGCCAAGGAGACAGACAAGGCAAAAGTTCTTGCAGTGTATAGCCACATCCCGACATTCTTGGCGAAAGAAAACAAAAAGTTCCAGATCACGAAGGTTGCCAAAGGTGCGCGTAACCGGGAGTATATCGGTGCTGTGGAGTGGTTGAAAGAGGCTGGCGTGATCAATGTCTGTTATTGCCTAAACAACGTGGAGTTGCCGCTGAAAGGTAATTATGATCCCGATTTTTACAAAATCTATTACCACGATACAGGTCTGCTGATTGCTTCGTTAGACGAGGAGGCACAGGACGATCTCAGGGTCAATCGAAACTTCGGAACGTACAAAGGTGCCGTCTATGAGAATGTGGTCGGCGAGATGTTGCGCAAGTCGGGCTATGAACAATTGTACTTCTATAAACATGACAATCCTGCCGTAGAGATGGATTTCTTTGTAAGGGATGCCGATTCGCTGATTCCCGTTGAGGTGAAGGCCAAAGACGGGACGACGGCTTCGCTGAACAACCTGATCAAATGGGATTCCTATCCTGAAGTCAAATACGGCATCAAATTCGGATACAAGAACATCGGTTGGAACGGAAGCTTCTACACATTCCCCTATTTTCTCGCCTTCCTGCTGAAACGTTTCCTAAAGGAGAAGATGTAGAAACGCAATGCATTGCGTCTCTATACATCCCTACTCCTTCTTCAACGCCTCCGCAGGATTCGTCTTCGCGGCGCGCAACGTAGCGGACAATTCAGCCTGCAAACAGGTCGTCCATCGTTACCTGATATTGGACATTTGAGGAAAACTCATTCGGGGAAAGACCGTAAGGAGTAATCCAAGTGGGAAGAATACCGCTTCGGGTCTTAGTCTCTCGGACGAATACCGCCGTACGGTTACGGATTTTCAGATCCTCATCGGAAGTAATGGTGTATTCCGATTGGGTGTATTTGATTTCGCAAAGGTTAATGAGACGGTCAGCACGCTCGATAATCATATCCACTTGTGCCCGAGGAACTTTAGAGTTTCGCCAAGAGTAGTATTCCACCGCAATTCTGTCAAGGCCAAGGGCATGACGAATCTGGTTTATATGTACCATGCAGACATGCTCGAAAGCAAGTCCTTGCCAAGTGTTAAGGACTGGAGTGTTGAGATGCTGCACCCAATAGTCTTCGGTAGTAAGTTTCTTGGAGAAAGTGAGATGGAAAAGCGTGAAGAGGTCCACCAATTGGAAATAGGCCTCGTTGGTTTTAGGTTTGCCACCCATCTTGGTCACATAACGGCGAATAATGTCGCAATATTCCAGATTTTCAAGCTGTTTACTCAGTGTGCCGCTGGATGATATTTTCAGATTTTCTGCAATTTCTCCTCTTGTGAGCCCCTGCTTGTTCTTGCCTAACAGCTCCACAATGCGAATGTAAGATTCTGGCGACTTGAACAGAGAGGCATAAAGACGTTTGTATTCCTGTCCGAGTTCAGCGTTTTTATGAAAATAGAGTCTGTCGATGTTTTGGGCAAGGCTCTCTTGAGGGTTGAGCAAACTGAGGTAATAGGGTATGCCCCCGAGCATCATGTATGTCTCAACAATCATCTGACGCGACCAATGGATTTTCTTAGTCTTCAGATAGGATTCCGTTTCTGCTAACGTAAACTGCCTCAAATAGATAGTATGGGTGGTTCGATCATGGAGCCCACCGTGGTCATTGACAATGTTCTCAATCATCCAAGAGGTAGCGGAACCGCAAACAACAAGTATGACATCTTTACGTAATGCGGCCCAGGTGTTCCAAAAATGCCCTAAAGCACGTACAAAGCCTGACTTGGGCGTATCAAAGCAAGGGAGTTCGTCAATATAGATGACCAGACGACCTTTGTGCGACTGTTTCTCTAAAACAGATTTGAGTGCTTCAAATGCTTCGAGCCAAGTCTTGGGCTGGGGTCCTGTATAACCGACAGCAATCATGGCACTCGTAAAGGCAAAGAGTTCCTCTTCGCGGGTGCCTTCTATGATGCCCGTGGCAGAGAAGGCGAAGCTGTAATTGAAGAATTGCTGTATCAGATAAGTCTTGCCCACGCGCCGACGCCCGTAAACGGCCACAAATTCAGCTTTTCCAGAATCTTTAATGTCTTGTAACATTTTGATTTCCTGTTTTCTGCCGATAAAATTTTTATCCATAACAATACCGTTTTATGACAGGTGCAAAGATACAATTTTATTCAGATAGTCCGCCAAAATAAATAAAAATAACCTAAAATGGCGAAATATAAGATATATAAATCGCCATTTTCAAAGTTCTTGATTAGTTTTGGCGACGGATACAGCCGGTAGAGACGCAAAATTTTGCATCTCACAATGCCCAAAAAGTCATACCTTTCGCAAGGTGATCCAAGGTTTCTATTCCTTCTTCAACGCCTCCGCCGGGTTCGTCCGCGCGGCGCGGAGGGTCTGCCAAAGCACCGAGAGGAAGGCCATCAGCGCGGTGAGTAGGACGGCCACGGCGAAGACCCAGCCGTAATGCTCGATGCGGTAGGCGAAACGTTCCAAGTACTTCCCGCTTAGCCAGACAGCGACAGGCACACCGATCATTGCCGCGATTCCCACGAGCAGCATGTAGCTTCTGACGGTGCGCCACAGCTCGCGCCGCACATCGCTGCCGAAGGTTTTCCGCACGGCGATGCTCTTGGTGTTCTCGCCGCTGTAGTAGGTGCTCATGGCGACGAGACCGAGCAGCGAAATCAAGACGGATAGCAGCATGAACAGTTCGAGCAGGCGCATGGCCATTTTTACAGGTCGAAGCAACAAGTTGTTAAGGTTTTGCACATAGCCGTTTTGCGCCGGTTCCACGTAGGTGCCGTTCTTTTCCTCGGAATAGTCGGCATAGGCTTGCAGAATGGCTTTTTCGGTCTCTTTGTAATCACCAGAAACATCCACCATTACGCCATTGCCCCAAATCAGATCTTCCGCCTTGGCGATGATGACTGCCGAAAACTGGTTGGGTTCGGAGGCCGCTGCCGACCGTGTCGGGAAGTCTTCATAGATGCCGCCCACGGTCTCGGGTCGGGAGCCATTGATGCGCATGTGTCGGGGGTAATAATGCATCGTTGAGTCGTTCAAAGCGAGTTTTTCAGCCAAAGTCTTCGACATCCAGACTGAATTGGTTTTTGGCACGCCGAAATCCTCTACAATCTGCAAACCAAGCATATCGAAATACGTTTCATCGCATAGAATGAGTTGCAAGTTCACCTTTTCGCCTTCGGGCGTGATCACAGTGGTGCCCATGTTCATCTGCCCGGCAAAACCACGACCGTAGCTCACTGCTTTCACGTTCGGGATCTTCTCCAAACGGTCGATGAGCGGTGCTATATCGGAATAGTCCGCCACCCAGCATTGCAACGAATACAAGCCCTCCGAGCGCATGTTAGTGGGACGGTTCATCATGTGGCGCATTTGCACTTCCATCAGGATTGCCATGGCAATCAGGACGATGGTGATGGTGTTTTGGAACACAATGAACACCTTGCTGAACACCCTTTTTGTTTGAAGCCGATAGGTGCCACGCACCACATCAATCGGATCGCAACGCGAAGCAATGGCGGCAGGCGCGATGCCCGCCAAAGTGCCCAACAGCACAACCGCCACAAGATAAGCTGCCACAATGCCCACAGACCACTCAAATCGAACAGGAACAAACTGCTCAAACGGTGCATCGATGCCAAATTCGCCGCCCGAAACACTATGCAGCAAACTGTTCATCATCGGGAGGAAAGCGTAAGCCACCAAGAATGCCAAAACAAAAGATATTGCCGTAAACGCCACGGACTCAAGGATATACTTTATTACGATTAGTCCTTTCGTGGCCCCATGAAGCCGCCTCGTGGCCATCTCCTTGGCGCGTTTCCCCGAAAGGGCCATGTTGAGGTTGACATAGTTGAAAATGGCCGAGAGCAAGAGCAGCACCACCACCACGGTCAGCATTTGCAGCACCTGTTTGTTGCCTTTCTTGAACATCCACTGGTTTTCAGAGAAAAAGACTTCCGGAAGCGTGTAAATCGGCATGGCACTCACGAAACCATCGGAATAATTGGGCAACCCCACGGCTTCAACTTTCTTCGCAAGCTGCTCACGGTCGGTGACTTCGTGGACTTTTATCAAGGTCACATACGAACCAATGGAAGTGAATGGCTCCTTTTCCCCCGATACATACCATTCGTTGAACTCGGGGTTGAAAAGCACATCGGTGTGAGGCACCATCGAGTTGGCGGCATCCTTAAACACGCCACAAACCACGGCTTCTTTTTTTTCATCGAAATAAGTGACCTTGACCGGTTTACCGATAGCATCCCCATGGAAAGCTCCTTTAGCAAGTGACTCAGACACGAGACAATGCCCTTTGAGACGGAACTCGTCGAGATTTCCGTCAATCAAAATGAGACTTGGAAAGAGTTCAAAAAGCTCCGGGTCGGCCTCGGCGACTACGGCACTGACAGGCTGTTCGTCGCCAACAGTGATGTTACCGTCCCCGTCGGCATTGCTGATGCGGCACACTGCCTCGGCTTCGGGAAGCTTGTCCTCAAAGACGGCCTTGTCCCACCACGACAGCGACATATAATCCTGGCATCCTACGGCATAAATCCTATCTCGATAAGGATTGCCGTAGGCCACGGAATACTGTTGATACACATAATTGCCAATCAGGATGACGAACGCGAGGCTCACCACTAGTCCCACCGCCTCAACGGCGGTGTAGAGTTTGTTTCTGCTGAGGAATTTGAGGTAGCTTTTCATATCATTTGGTTTTAGGTTCCACACTGCGCTGCGACGCTTGGGGATGGGCCCCACACTGCGCTGCGCTTGTGTGGGGTTAATTGCGCTGCGCGCGTTTTGCCCCTCCGGGGCTGCTCTAAGGAAGTTGATATTTTATTATTTTTGCCGAAAAAATGATTTATGCAGGTACTTACTGAAAAAATATCAAGAGAACAACTTAAAGAATTGGCATCCAATACTTTCATTGATATGATTAAGTGTGTGGCCGATAAGGCAACCGCAGCCGTGATGTTGAGAATCCGGAAGTCAGGGAACAAATAAAATCCATCGTTTCAAAATTCGTTGAATAATGCAGCACGTGACACTCAGTAACGGAGCATGGGCCGAGATGCCCTTTGCAAAACAGATGGCCAATATTGGGAGCGAAACTTATCGTGCCACGAAATGGCTCGCTAAAGGCCGTTGCGACAACGCCGAAAAGGCTTTTGAGCGGATGCAGGAGCTCATCGACCTGACCATCGCATACGGCAGGCTTGGGCAACCCAACCGCAAAGCCCTCCTGAAAGAGCTCTGCCGATTCAGGGAACTTTACTGCGGGGCTTTCCTTGATGGGGATTTGGACACCCTTGCCGCGCTCAACCGTTATTTGGACCATTTTGCACATATCAATTGACCTTTTCAAGTAACTACTCCTTCTTCAACGCCTCAGCAGGGTTAGTCTTCGCAATTCTGACACTACTCATAACGACTACGACTGCTACGATGAGAAGAACCACAGTTGCGCCAAAAATGAAATACAACGGCGAGAGGCCGATGCGCTCGGCGAACTGTTCAAGCCATTTGTCGGCAACGAAATAGGCGAAAACACACGCAAAAATCGACATAATAAGAGATAACTTCAACACACCCCAAGCAAAAATACTTAGTACATCTCTCTCTGTAGCACCGTTAATTTTGC
Source organism: uncultured Bacteroidales bacterium (assembly GCA_946409645.1). Classification (GTDB taxonomy): domain Bacteria; phylum Bacteroidota; class Bacteroidia; order Bacteroidales; family WCHB1-69; genus F23-D06. Next base: position 53,950 of record CAMJXE010000005.1, on the reverse strand, counting down.
GGATGGCCATTTCTTTGCTCCGACGACTCGACTCATCGCGTATGAAACCGATGAGGCCCAACATGGCAATCATCAATGCAAAAATGGAACCGATGAAAACGGTGTTGCGCATCTTGCGACTATCTTCGTATGCTGAATGCATTTCGTCCGCATATACTTTCAACTGTACATCTTTTCCATCAAGGGCCTTAGAAATGGTTTCCTTCAGCTTCCCCATCGTGGTTTCATCCATTTTATTCACTTTGAAAACCAGATGCGGCATATAAGACTCTCCGTCCTCCAAACTGCCGTAGAAACGCACGCTCGGTCGGGTATCCATATCCAAGAGGCTACCCAGACGATAGTCGCGGTAAACACCTGTGATCGTGAATGATTTAAGATTTGTCAAAGAGTTTTCGTGTCCGGTAATCATAATCTGTTTCCCCACCGCTCCATCGCTCCAGTCCGTGAAGTCATTCATTCGTTTCACGAAACTCTCGCTCACCACCACTTCATTGGAATCGGCCGGTGCGCGACCGTCAACAAACTCCATCCCGAAAAGAGCATAGAATTGCTCTGTGGCCTCGTATTGGTCGGCCACGTTGAACAATTCACGATCATCACCGGGAAGATATATGTTGTCGCCATTCGACCAAATGTAAGGAAGACCATAACTTGCTGCAATGTGTGTCACTTCAGAAAGTTGGCCAAGAGCATTCACCACACGTTGTTGAGCCTCTTGATTTCCGTCGTACATGTCCACAAACAACACATTCTCATAATTGTAGCCCGGGTCGTCGTTCATCATTTTATGATATTGCGAAGCGATGACCATCAGCATCGAAATGACAAATACATTGACAAACACCTGAACGCCAAGCAGTCCTATTTTCCATCGCCGCGAATTTTCCGTATAATTGCGGAAGGCCACCGAAACGGGAATGCGCATGTAAAGCTGCGCAGGAACGAAAACGGAAACGAACAGCACAAGCAACAGCACAGCCACAATAGTCCAAATGCTTTGGGGAACAAGTAATGTCCCAAATGGCACACCCAACAAGTTCTGTATCAATCCTTTTGTGGCAAAAATAATGGCAGCTGCAAAAACGAGTGCCAATAATAGATGTATTATCGACTCCCGAGCCAATAATCCATAAATACTGAAAGCGTTCGCACCATAGCACTTTCGTACCCCAATTTCTTTGGCTCGATGTACCATAGACGAAATTGTGATCAGGATATAGTTGAGTAAGCTGATGACAATCAGCATTGTTGCAATAACGGAAAGCAGTATTACCATTGAATGCACCGAAGACTCTTTGAGGTGGGTTTTACCAAATGGTGCAAGATAATACCACAGCTTCATGCCGTTCTTCTCAAACTCCTGCAAAGGCTGATGAGCCTCCTGCATCCTACGGATGGCATCGTTAAGCGATTGCGGATCAACACCTTGTTGCAATTTCACAAATCCCACATAGCGGTCGTTACCGACCCAGTTCTCCGTGCTGCTTTTTGAATAACTCTCCATCGACAGCAAAATGTCGGCGTCTATAGAACCATTTTTAGGGAAATCCTTGAATACGCCCTCAATAGTCATTTTCAACAAAGGGACATCCTCGTTGTAGATGATTTTGCCAATACATTCCTCCACGCCACCCATTTTTTGGGCAAACGACTCCGACACCATCAAACATAGCGGCTCTGACAGCACTTTCTCCGGATTGCCAGCCAGAATGGGACGGTCAAAAACGCGGAAGAAGCATGAATCGGCTAAACGGAGATTTCCGGTGATGACATTGCCATCCTCGTCCAAATAACGGTCACTATTGAAATAGAAAGTCATTCGAGTGGCTTCTTCCACTCCCGGCACCTCTGCCTTGAAGCCAAATGCTACCGCACCACTCACCTGAGGGAAATCTCTGGATTCGCCCTGTAGTTCGTAACCAGAACGGATACAATATATACGGTCCACGTCTTTATAGAAACTGTCGTACGACAACTCGAAGCACACTTTGGCAATCAGCACGATGCCGATTGCAAGACCCACCCCGAGGGAGAGTATCTGGATTAGGAGATTACTTTTTCGAAACATATAATTGATGTTTGGTTTCTGCAATTTAAGGTGGGTCTGTAGAGACGCGCATGGTGCGTCTCTATAAAATCCCTTCAATATGTTATGGCATCACAGTTCCGGCAACACATCCTCCACGATCCTGCCGTCGAAGAGGTTGATGATGCGGTCGGCGTAGCCCGCGTCGCGCTGCGAGTGGGTGACCATCACGATGGTGGTGCCCTCGTTGTGCAGCTCGGTGAGCAGGTCCATCACCTCCTTGCCGTTCTTGGAGTCGAGGTTGCCGGTGGGCTCGTCGGCGAGGATGAGCTTGGGGTTCGCGACCACGGCGCGGGCGATGGCCACGCGCTGCTGCTGTCCGCCCGAGAGCTGCTGCGGGAAATGCTTGGCCCGGTGGGTGATGGCCATCCGTTTCATCATCGCCGTGACCCGCTCCTTGCGCTCCGTCGCGCTGATATTCAGGTAGCGCAGCGGCAGCTCGATGTTCTCATAGACGTTCAGCTCGTCGATGAGGTTGAAGCTCTGGAACACGAAGCCGATGTTGCCCTTGCGGAACTTGGTGCGCTCCTTCTCCTTCAGGCTGCCGACCTGCTGTCCGAGCAGCTCATAGGTGCCCTCGGTGGGATTATCCAGGAGGCCGAGGATGTTGAGCAGCGTGGATTTGCCGCAGCCCGACGGCCCCATGACGGCAACGAACTCGCCATCGTTGATGGTGAATGACACCCCATCTAACGCGAGGGTCTCGATGTCTTCCGTGCGGAAGATTTTGGTGAGGTTTTGTACTTGTATCATAATAATGGGTATTAAATTGTTCGTTCTGATGTCCCCCACACTGCGGCTTCGCCTTGTATGGGGCTACCAAGCTCTTGCCCCTGCCGGGGCTGCTCAAGGAATATGTCTTTATATAATTCGCATAATTCGTTCAATTCGCCGACAATTGTTCGCCGTTCATTCTTTCTTCAACGCCTCCGCAGGGTTCGTCCTCGCGGCGCGTAACGTCTGCCATAACACCGAGAGGAAGGCCAGCAACAGGGTGACCACAACCGCCACGACAATGATCCAGCCGTAATGTTCGATTCGGTAGGCGAAACGTTCCAAGTATTTGCCGCTAAGCCAAACCGCAATGGGAGCTCCGATGATGGCGGCGATTCCGACGAGCATCATATAACTCTTCACCGTGCGCAGCAACTCGCGGTTGACATCGCTGCCGAAGACTTTGCGGACGGCAATACTGTGGCTTCCTTCATCGCAATAGTAGGTGCTCATGGCGACGAGACCGAGCAGCGACAGCAGCACCGACAAGCCCATGAAAATCTCCAACAGTCGGACGGTGCGCTTGGCTGGCTCCAACGACTTAAGATTCAGGTCGTCCACATAACCGCAATCGTCCTGTCCCGCAAAGGGTTCCCCATCCTTTTCCGCCCACTGCTGGCACTGTTTCAGGATAATCTTCCGGGCCTCCAAATGGTCGCCGATGGTTCTGACAAATAGATCGCTTGCCCATGCCAACTTCCGGGTTTCCTGTACCAGTACACCCACGTTCTGGTTGCTTAAGCCATCCGGAGAGGCCGCGCTCTCCCCCGGGAAATCTTTAAGCATTCCGCCGATGTAGTCGGCATCCTGATTCATCATGATTGCAAGTTTTTTCGGCATGGTAACCGATGTGTCAGAAGCTCCGCTTTTGGCAAAGGCGTGTTCACCAAGCCAGAGCGAGTTGGCGAGTGGATGGCCGAAATCTTCCACCACTTCGAAACCTAACATGCGAAAATAAGCGCTGTCACCGATGAGCAACTTCAAGATAAAATCTTCCTCGTCCAAACGTATGCCGACAGAATAAGCCGCGCTTCCGGGAAATCCTCGCCCTATGCCAACCTCTTTGACACAAGGCAGTTGCGCTATTTCATCGGCTAAAGTAGCCAAATGAGGCACAGGATACCAGATCCCGCTGATGTAGAACAAGTCTTTCGTGTTCGCATGGACGGGCCGCTTGATCATGTGCCACATTTGCACTTCCATCACGATGGCAATGGCTATCAGTATAACAGACAAGACGTTCTGGAAGACGATGAAGATTTTGTTGAGCCACATCTTACTGTGATAGCGGAAGGTGCCCCGCACCACATCGATGGGTTCGTAGTGCGATGCATACAGTGCCGGCAACCAACCCGAGAGCGTCCCTAACAGCAGGATGCCACTCAGATACGCGACTATGTAAGCCGGTTTCATCAACAACTGCAATTGAATGTCGCTTTCCGGTGTTGCACTGGCCAACAGCCAGTTCATCACGGGAACAAGGGCGTGAGCCATCAAAAGGGCGAAAACAAAACACACCGCCGTGAACAAGACGGATTCGACGATAAACTTGCCCATGACGGAAAGTTTCTGCGCACCCAAAAGCCTGCGGGTGGCCATCTCCTTGGCGCGTTTCCCCACCAACGCCATGTTGAGGTTGACGTAGTTGACGAGCGCCGACAGAAGGAGAAGGAACACCACCGCCGACAATATCCGTATGCTGCTGAGGTTGCCGCTGCGTAATACATAATCGTTCTCAGTGCGGAAGAACATCTCCTTGAAACCGAATACTTTAAGTTCTTTGTTGAGCCACGATCCATAGTTCTGACGGCTAACTTCAAGTATCTGGGCCAGGAAATCTTCTTCGTTGGTGTTTTCCATCCTGCGGATAAAGGTTTTCGTGCCATCCACGCTATGGAAAGGTTCGCGCCCAGCCCACCATTTCTCATTCACCGGAATCAATACATCAATGTGGGCAACCAAGGTGTTTTCCGGACCATCCATAATGCCGCAAATGATGTATTCCTCCTCCTCTCCTTCTATGATGAAACGTTGTCCTATAAGGTCGCCCTTTTTCTCCAGACTGTTCGCGAAACTCCAGCTGACAATGGCGTTATGGGTGCCGTCGAACGGGATGGCTGTGCCCTCCACAAGGCTAAACTGGGGAAAGATCTCGAAGAACTCCGCATCCACCTGACGAACTTCCGCTTCATAGTTTTTTTTGTGGTAAGAAATCTCGTCGGTGGCATAGCCAAAGCGAGCGATAGCCTCAATTCCGGGCACCTGTGCTTCGATGGAGGCTTTGTCCCACACCGAAAGCCCCAAGTTGGAGGTGGTGCCGAGGCCGTAAATGCGGTCATGGCCGGGTTGCTGATACACGACGGCCAGATTTTGCGTCACGTAACTGCCGATTAGGATGACGAAGGCGAGGCTCACGACCAGGCCCACCGCCTCGACGGCGGTGTAGAGTTTGTTGCGACTGAGGAATTTGAGGTAACTTTTCATATTTTTTTGTTTTAAGCCCCACACTGCGCTTCGCTTGTATGGGGTTATTAGCGCTTCGCGCGTCTTGCCTCTCCGAGGCTGCTTAAGGATTTATTTTTTTTATAAACATCCATACATCGTTCTTCATCATTCTCATACATCATTTTCCGTGCCAAAAACATAAACCATTGGTTGTCAATTCTATAAATATCTAACAAAAGGGCCGCTGTAAAGATTTCTTACAGCAGGTGTAAGGTTTCTTTACAGGTATCATCATTTTATTAAAAGTCATCATTGAAACTTTCATAATGGCAAAGATATTATTTTTGGTAGAAATAAGTATGATTGACGGAAAAGTGTATTATTTCATGCGATTGTTTTTCGGAAAAGTGTATTTTTGCAGACTTGAATTTAAAGGAAAAGTGTATGTTAAAAAGAAAGATTCAAAAGGAAATCGCTGATTATCTTGATAATGGGTCTGATAAGATACTGGTTCTTGATGGAGCTCGTCAGATAGGGAAGTCTTTTATCATTCGGTATGAAGGGCAAAAACGCTTCAAGAACTATATTGAAATTGATTTGTATGAAGACAAAAATGGTGAAAAGATCTTTGAAGGTACGAGAAACAAAGAAGATTTTTACCTTCGACTCAGCACTGTTGCCGGTGACCGTATGGGGCAAAAAGAGAACACGTTGGTGTTTTTGGACGAGATACAGGCCTATCCCGATATGCTCACCCTCTTGAAGTTCCTGCGCCAAGAAGACAGATTCACCTATATCGTCAGCGGTTCTCAATTAGGAATTGCCCTTAACGAAACGCTCTCCAAGCCTGGCGGGAAAATCAAGGTTGTGAACATGTTCCAGCTTGATTTCGAGGAGTTTTTGTGGGCCAACAACGTAGGAGAAGAGTTTGTCGAACATACACGCCAGTGTTTTTTGAAAAAAGTAGCCTTGGACGAACCACTCCACAACCGAATGATGGATTTGTTCAAGAAATATTTGTTGGTGGGAGGACTACCCGATGCCGTGAACAAGTTCGTTGAAACACACAACATCGTTGAGGTGAGGGCGGCTCAAAAGGAGGTGTATGATCTGTATAAGGGCGATGCAAGTCAATATGACAAAGAACGCAAACTGGTTATTGAGCGGGTGTACGAATTGGTGCCTTCGTATCTTGAAAACAAGAAGAAACGGGTTCATTTCAACCAAATAGAGAACAAGAAACAGGCAAGGGCTTGGCAATATCAGGCTGAATTCGAGTATCTTGTAAAGAGCGGTATCTGTCACGAAGTAAAAGCGATTTCCAATCCAAGGTTCCCTCTTGTGGAATCAGAGAGCAAGAATTTGCTGAAACTGTATCTGAATGATGTGGGACTGTTAACCCGACTGCTTTATCAATACAGCATAGCAGCCATTATGGATGATGTGAAAAGCGTAAACCTGGGTTCCGTGTATGAATCGGTGGTCTGCAGCGAACTTGTTGCGCACGGCTTCCCGTTGTTCTATTACGACAACAAGAAGAAAGGCGAGATCGAGTTTCTTGTGAACGATTATGATCTGCTTTCGGTTCTTCCCATCGAAGTGAAATCGGGGAAAAACTACAATGAGCACGCTTCGTTGGATGCCTTTGTCGCCACTCCCGACTACCACATCGAGCAGGCTTTTGTAATGTCGAACGAGCGCGAAATCAAGCAAAACGGGAAGGTGACTTATCTTCCGATATACTACGTCATGTTTTTCATTCCGTCAACCCCACCGACGGAAGTTCTGCTGTAATTCGCTCTTTCGCAAAACAAGTTCCTTGGCGCAATCCCATAAAAAAATCGAGATTACGCCAGAATTCTATCACAAGGTTGGCGCAATCTCATATTTACGAAAACCAAAGCGTTGTCCATAACCAACAGTTTATACACAAAAATGTTGCCTATAGACAACACTTTTGTGTATTTTCGAATTCTATCCTAAAAAAGCATATACTATCCCCATCATTCATAATTCATCATTCATAATTCTTAATTCTTAATTCTTAATTTCCAGCACCTCCGCCTCTCCATACCCGTCATATGAGGAAGTAATCACCCTCTCGCCAGGCTCCAACCCTTCCAAAACCTCGTAGTACTGCGGGTTCTGGCGGCCGATGCGGATGTCGCGCTTCACGGCACGCCTGCCATCGGGGGAGACCACGTAGATCCACTTGCCACCGGTCTTCTGGTAGAAGGCGCCGCGCGGGATGAGGAGGGCCTCCACCGGCTGACCGAGCTGCAGGTTCAGGTAGAACGTCTGACCGTTGCGGATATTTTCCGGCTGACCGTCCGCAAATTTAAAGTCAGCCTTAAACTTGCCGTCGCGAACCTCAGGATAGACCTTGCGTATCAGCACGTTGCACTTGTCGCCCTGCCGCTCGAAATCGGCCTCCAACCCTGCCGTCACCCGGTCGATGTAGTGCTCGTCAATCAGGGCCTCGATCTTGTAGTTGTCCTGATTGTTAATCTGTCCGACCTTGCTGCCCATCGCGACAGACTGTCCGAGCACCACATCGACGAGGCCCAGCTCGCCGTCAATCGGGGCTTTGATGGTGAGATTCTCCTTCCTGTGCCGTATCATCTGCATGTTAAGCCGCATGTTCTCCAGGCTCTCACGCATTTGCCGGATCTCCACCGACCGGTAGAGGCTGTCCTGCTTGGCGCGGTTCTCCACCAGCGTGAGGCGGTCTTTGGCCAACTGGTAGTCCTCCTCGGCCTGCAGAAAAGCCTCTCGGGCGATGAGGTTGTCGTCGTACAGCGATTTCTGCGCCTCGTAGGTGCGTTTCTTGCGGCGCACCTCCATCTGTAGCTGCAACTTTTCCTGTTGCAGGGTCAGCTTCTGCTGCTCCATCTGGATCATCGTGTTGCGGAGGATATTCTCCTTCTCGGCTAGGTCTGCCTCCGCATTGAGAATCTGCATGTCGAGACTTTCGTTGCTGAGGATCAGGATGACGTCGCCTTCGCGGACGTGCGCACCCTCTTCCGCAACAATCTCGCGCACTACCCCACCCTCCAACGGGCTAAGCTGCACGGTGGTCATCGGTACCACGCGCCCGCTCACGCGGATGTAGTCGTTGAACTCGCCCCGCCGCACCTCGCTAACGGTGATTGCCTCACCGCCCACGCGCAGTTTCCGAGCATCGTCGCGCAGCACTAACCACCCGATGAAGACGAGCAGCAGCGCCCCGCCCCAGTAGGGCAACGCCTTGCGGGTGAAGAGTTTCCGGAATCCTTTTTTTTGCTTTATCGCTCTATCCATAGCATTTGTATTTAAACTCAGCATCTATAAATCTGAATTCTGCATTCTTAATTGAAAATAGTATCGCACCACCCACGTCTTCAGAAACAGCTGCAACCGCGCGTTGAGGAGGTCGGCAACGGCGGTGAGGTGGTTGTCGGCAACGGTCTGGTAGTCGAGGGCGGAGATGAGGCCCTGCTCGAACTGGCGGACGCTCATGGCGTACAACTGCTGTTGTAAAGCGGAGTGCTGCTCGGCCTGCTGAAGGGCAGCGGCAGCTCCGTCGCGGTCGGCAAGGGCGCGGTGGATTTCGGCTTCCACGGTCTGCCGTGCCTGCGCGTATCGGGCTTCCGCACGGTCGCAGTCATTGCGTCGCCGTGCGATTTCCGTCTGCCGCGACAGACGGTCGTAAATCGGGATGCTCAGCGACAACTGCACGTACTCGCCGCCGTTGTCGGAGAGTTGCCTCCAATAGGGAACGGGCACGTAGTCAGCCCGTCCCGGGTAGGTGAAGTAGGTCGAGGACCAGCCGCCATACAACGACAGCGACGGCAACAGCTGCCACTTCGCGGTTTTGAGGGCGAGGCGGGCGGTCTGCCACTCATTTTCGGCTATGATTACGGCCGGCAGACGCTCCGCCGCTTGACTCACTTTCATCGTACGTACCACATCCGACAGCATCGTGTCCGTCTCCACATTCGTGACGGAAAATGGCTGTTCTGTCGGATATAACATAATGTCTTTCAACGTGATATAGGAGTTCTGAAGTTGGTTCTCACAGACGATGAACCTGTACCTGCGGTCGGAGAGGTCTGCCTCCATCTGCAGTACCTCCGCCGGCGACTTCTGCCCCAACTCCCTCTGCCGTTGCGCGAGCCGCAAGGCCGTCTCCGCAGTCTCCGTCTGCGACTGTAGCGTTTTCAACAACTCCGTGTAATAGAGCACATTGCAGTAGGCCTCCATCGTGGCAAGCGTGATTTTGTCCTCCGTCTGCTGAATTCTCGTCACACCCGTCGCCTCCGCAATCTTCGTGATTTTCATGTTGTTGATTGCGCGAAAGCCGTTAAAGAGGGTGATACCTGCGGATAGACTGTAGCCATTGTGGAAGGAGGTGGTGTTGCTGTAGATATTGGTCTCAGGGTCAATGGAGCGCCCGAAGTTGGAATAGGCGTATGTATTGGCGTCAATCTCCGGGGTGAAAGCGTTGAGGATGGCGTTTCGGCGGGCTAACTGCGCGTCCCCAAGATCGGCCTGCAGCACGCGCACCTCCGCTGAATGCGACAGCGCGTAACGCACGCAGTCGCGCAGGGTCATCACTGCCGTGTCCTGCGCATAAGCCGCCCCGAACAAGAGTGTCATCAAAAAGGTTATAGTCGTTCTTTTTGCCATATTATCATTTTTGACGTTGTAGAGACGTGCCATGGCGCGTCTCTACAATTTCGAAAAGAATATGCCAAAAGGATACCAAAACTGTAATATGCTGATTGTGAAACGCTCAGCGGAAAGCAGCGACGAAAAAGTGTAAGAAAATCTTACAAGGTGTAAGGGAATTTTACGATGGGATTATTAAACTTATGCTTTGGATAAAAAATAATTTGAAAACAAGCCGTTATATCAAAAAAAAATGTATTTTTGCCGCCGATTTCAACTGCCGCGTTCTTCTAACGGTTAGGAATCAAGATTCTCAATCTTGCAATACGAGTTCGATTCTCGTACGCGGTACTAAAAGCCACCTTTCTTACGGACGGGTGGTTTTTTTTTATAGTGTATGTGAAATGGTCAAGATGATGAAAAAGCTTCTCTATTGGATCCAAAACGCACGTGCCTTCGCGCTGCCGCAAAGCATGTTGCCCGCGTTGGTCGCGGTGTTCATGGCCTCGGGCAATGAATCGTTTTCCGTTTGGTTGGGTATAGTGGCCGTCATCGGGGTGGCGCTGGCCCACTTGTCTGTCAACCTTTTCGACGATTATTTCGACTACCAGTTCAAGAGCGAAGAGGTTCGCGAGCAGGTGGCTGCCGAAGGCGAGCGTGCGCGTATCGCCAAGAGCCCTTATCTCACCTCCGGCGAAGTCACTCCGAAAAAACTCTTTTTCGTGGCTTCCCTCTTCGGACTCACCGCTCTGCTATTGGGCTGCATCGTTTTCGCAAAACGCGGTTTCATACCGCTCTACATTGCTCTGGGAGCCGGGTTCCTCGGCTTTTTCTACTCCGGGAAACCCATCCGTTTCTGTTATCACGGTCTCGGGGAATTGGTCACAGGTCTCATCTTCGGACCGCTGTTGATGGCCGGTGTGCATTATGCGGCATGCGGTTCGCTCAACACGGGGGTGTGGGTCGTTTCAGTGGCTGTGGGACTCTGGGTGGTCAACATCCTGTACACGCACTCCGTCATGGAGATTTCCACTGACAAAAAAGTGGGGAAAAAAACGTTGGCCGAGGTCCTGAAAACCAAACCGTTGCAACTGACCGCTTCTGCCATTTTCAATTTCACACCTTATATTATCCTTCTCATTTCGCTGATTTTCAAATATTTGCATCCGGCTTTTTCCGCCATCTTCCTGTTGCTGCCACTCTCCGTCACGCTGTTTTATCTCCTCTGCCAGTTCTGCTACCACCCCGACCGTGAATTCAAACGGCAATGGTGGTATGGTCCTATCGAGCACTGGGACGCGATTTCGGAAAACCACCTCGAATGGTTTGCCATCCGCTGGTTTCTCGCCCGCAATATCCTGCAATTCGCCAGCATCATCTTCATCGTCTGCTCCATAGTGATCTAACTCCCTCTGCCAAAGCCAAAAACCAAAAGCCAAAGTTATAAAAAAAAATTGTACTTTTGCGCCTCGAATCGGCCCCGTAGTTCAGCTGAATAGAACGTCAGATTCCGGTTCTGAAAGTCGTGGGTTTGAATCCCGCCGGGGTCACTAAATAGAGTCCGTATGAATATCGAAAAATACGACGAAATCCGGGCTTCCCTGCCCGGAGGTGTGCGCCTGGTCGCCGTTTCCAAGTTCAAACCGGCGGAAGACATCGCCGCGCTGTACCAACACGGTCAGCGCGTTTTCGGTGAGAACCACGCCCAAGAGATGAAAGCCAAGCACGAAGTTCTTCCTCAAGACATTGAGTGGCATTTTATCGGTCATCTGCAAACCAACAAAATCAAGTATATCGCTCCGTATGTGGCTCTGATTCACAGCATTGACAGTTTTCCCCTGCTGAAAGAGGTTAACAAGTACGCCGTGAAAAACGGGCGCATCATCCCTTGTCTGCTGCAGTTCCATATCGCCGATGAGGAGACCAAGTTCGGTTTCACACTGGAGGAGTGCGAGGATATGTTGCTAAGTGCAGAGTTCCAGGAACTTAAAAATGTGGTAATACACGGTGTGATGGGGATGGCCACCTTCACCGACGACCAAGCACAAGTGCGCCGCGAGTTCCACCACCTCCGCCGGATTTTCGAAGATCTCAAAACCCGCTATTTTTCACAAAATCCTGATTTCAAGGAACTTTCTATGGGAATGACGGATGATTACCCAATCGCCATTTCCGAAGGCAGCACGTTGATCCGTATTGGCAGCGCGATTTTCGGTCCGAGAAACTATTCCGTTTAAGGTTTAGGGTTTAAGGTTTTATAAATAACGTCACGATAACCCATAAACTATAACCCATAAACTATAAACCATAAACTATAAACCATAAACTATAAACTAAAAACTAAAAACCATCACCTTTAAACCTTAAAACCCTATACTACAAATATGACAAAAAGAATCACTCTCACCCTAACTATTGCCCTTCTGATGGGCACTCTCACCACATACGCCAACGACGGCGACACCACAGCAGTTCAACGGGATAAAAAACCAAAACCCAAAAAAGAGAAAAGCGAGGTCCGTACGGGATGGACGTTTGGCATATTGCCCAGCATTGCATACGATGCCGACAAAGGCTTCCAGTTCGGTGTGTTGTCTAACGTTTACAATTTCGGCGACGGATCCATTTACCCCGACTACTTCCATTCGCTCTATTTTGAGGCGGCTTATACAACCAAGCGTTCCGGACTGTTCCGTTTCGCCTACGACTCCAAATACCTTATTCCAGAGCACCATCTGAAGATAGATCTTTCCTATCTGCCTGATGCATTGTGCGATTTCTACGGCTACAATGGTTATCAGAGCGTTTATAATGGTGGTTGGGCGAAGAAGAAAAGTGAGGAATACATTTCTCGCGCCTTCTACAAATCGCAACGCGACCTTCTTCGTATCGCTGCCGACATTGACGGCAAAATCGGAGGAAACTGGTTCTGGAACGCGGGACTGGGATTGTTGTGGTATAACATAGCACCCGTAAATATCGACATGATTAATAAGGGAAAGAAACCGGAAAACATGCTGCCTTACGTGGATGGAATGTACGACAAATACGTGAAATGGGGGATTATCTCGCCGGCGGAGGCCAATGGCGGATGGCACCCTTACCTGCGTGGTGGCATCACCTTTGACAGCCGCGACCGTCAGCAAAACACCAAAAGGGGCATGAATGCGGATGTTTTTCTGACCTATTACGCCGGTTTTGGCGAAGATAAGAATGCTAACAGTTTGATTTTCAACGCTAATTTTCGCCATTTTGTGCCTGTTTATAAAGACATCATTACTTTTGCTTACCGCTTGGCTGCTCAGATGAATGTGGCTGGTGATGCTCCTTTCTATCTCAACAACTATTACAACAACCTGTTTATCCAAAGGGTTTTATACGAAGGACTTGGCGGCGGTAACACCTGTCGTGGCATTCTGCGCCACCGCATTACCGCTAAAAGTTACGCTTTTGCCAATGTGGAGTTCAGATTCCAAATCTGCAAATTCGACATCGGAAAGGAGCACTTCTTCATCGGTTTGAACCCATTTGTGGATATGGGACTCGTTCTTCAACCCTACCGTTTGGACCAAAATGCCATCATCGCCAATATTCAGCAAAACGACCCCGAATTCAATCTTGACGATCTCTCCGAATACATCGTTTTTGATGACACTAGGAATGTCTATCGTCCACACTTTTCCGGCGGTTTGGGTCTGAAGCTGATGATGAACGACAATTTCGTGCTTTCCGTCGATTGGGCGGTACCATTCGACAAGCGCGACAACGACGGTATGGCCAATATTTATGTCAAAATGGGATACATGTTCTAATTCATGAAATTATCTGAAAATCAAAATCTTAAAACATACAACACCTTTGGGATGGAGGTGTACGCTCGGCAATTTCTCCAAATGGAATCCGCCGATGAGGTTCCCGCTATTATCCAAGATTTTTTGTCAAAACAGCCCTATTATATTCTCGGAGGAGGTAGTAACACGCTGTTTACCAAAGATTTTGATGGTGTCATAGCCCACCCCGTTTTCGAAGGTATTGAGGTGATGGAAATATTCGGTGAAAATGTGCTGCTACGTGTTGCGGCGGGCGAGCCGTGGGACAACCTGATACAATATTGCATCAAGCACGAATACTTTGGTATTGAGAATCTTACGGCCATTCCTGGATTGGTGGGTAGCTCCCCAGTGCAAAACATCGGCGCATACGGCGTGGAAGTGAAGGACACAATCTACAAAGTTGAGGGTTATCGCATCTCCACTGGCAAACCGTTCGAACTGATGAATATCGATTGCCAGTTTACTTACCGCAATTCCATTTTTAAACAGGCATTGAAAAACGATTGCATCATCACCTACGTATGGTTCCAACTATCTACCAAAGAGCATTTTACGTTATCCTACCAAGGACTGGCCAACGCTCTGGCGGAGCGCGAATTACCGCTGAAATTGCGCTATATCTCCGAATGTGTGCGCAAAATTCGCGACGAAAAACTGCCCGATCCAAAAACCATCGGAAATGGCGGAAGTTTTTTCCAAAATCCAGTCGTTTCCATTGAACAATTCCAAAAACTGAAAGCACATTATCCCGATTTAGTGGCTTACGATGCTCCCGATGGATGTAAGAAACTCTCTGCCGGACAGCTAATTGAAAAAGCTGGATGGAAAGGCAAGCGACTGGGCAAAGCCGGTACGTGGAAAAATCAGGCTTTAGTACTTGTTAACTATGGCGAAGCCACTCCTAAAGAAGTATTAGATACTGCTGAAACCATCGTCAAAGATGTTAACACTCTGTTTGACATAACGTTAGAGATGGAAATCAATTGCATATAATGAAAAAAAAACTTCAAATATTATGTTTCTGCCTGGTTGCATTTTGGATGACCAGTTGTGACCCCATCAATGGTGGCGAGAAGTTCGACAAAACCTTGCTTCCGGGCTCTTGGGTGTCAGGAACATTGCACGAACATTACAACGCAACGGGAACTGGTTATACTTGGGACACCGCTGACGATGTATCCGAAGAGGAAGCACAACCCTTTACCTGGACGTTGGAAGGTTCCACGCTGACCCAAATTCACAGAATGGAAATGGGCGGTAACATCCCGAAAACATATACGGTTACAAAACTAAACGCCACCACCCTTGCCTATCACGACAATTACGGAAAAACCTACACATTTACTAAACAATAAATGAAAAAAGGACTGAAAATAGTATTACTTTCAATAAGCTCGCTAATCTTAGCGATTGCTTTGGCATTTTCTGTTCTCTGTTTTTACATTTTTTCACCCTCCAAACTGGCGCAAATCGTCAATAACCAAGCCGACCGTTTCCTTTCTTGCGAATTCCATATAGATAAAGTTGGACTCACTTTTTTCAAAACTTTTCCAAAAATCGGTCTCGATTTGGAAAATGTAGTGCTAAATAACCCTCAAAATGCTGTCGTATCGGACACCTTGCTCTATGTTAAAGATTGTGTGGCGGCTCTCAACATCCGTGAATTAATCAAGAATCGACACGTTGAAATTAACGATTTTTCACTTTCTGACGGACAAGTGAATCTTTGTGTGGATGAAGAAGGGAACGGAAACTATAATGTTTTTCGTACGAATCCTGAAGATACATCTTCTTTCGATTATACAATTGATTTACAAAAAGTTAAAACGAAAAATGTTGATATCCTCTATCAAAATGAACAATCCAAATTTAAAGCAGAACTTCAACAGGTGAACTTGGCAGTAAAAGGGGCTTTTGCCAAAAAAAACATTGTTGGAAAGTTGGAGGCAAATGCTAAATCTATGCTTTTTGTCTTGACTGACAGCACTAAAATCAACCTGTTTGGACAAAATTTGGAAGCTTCCTACAACGGCTCCTTCACAAATTTTAACCTTATAGACGGAGAAGTAGATGTACAGCTGCAAAACACGCAACTTCTCGTCGATACAGCTCTATATGTCAATAATTTAGACGCTTCTTTCTATTCAATATTGCGCGCTGACTTTGACGCACAACGGTATGACTTGAAAGAAACGGTATTCAAGGTCGATGGCCATTCCCTTTTGGTGAACGGTATGGTACAACAAGATACAACCCGTCACGGTCTATACACCGACCTGCAATACGAAACCGACGAGTGGAACATCCTGGATATCCTTCCCATTATTCCCGATGCAGTAATCGGTAACGCTCTGGATAACATAACGATAGATGGAAAAATGCAAATCCAGGGAACGGTGAAAGGAATGTATTATCCTTCTCATTTACCCGTCGTCACTTCCGACATTGTTTGGAAAAACGGTTCTTTTGCGATGAAAAGCCTGCCGCTTGATTTTGAGAAAGTGAACGGTCGTTTCGACCTCCATCTGGATCTCAACAATCAAAGCGATTTAACCGTCAAAACGTTGTCCGCGACCACGAGAAAACAGAATAAATTGACCGCTACGGGTACTGTTAAGAATCTGTTTGGCAAGATGTTATGCGACATTGTCGCCAACGGAAACCTGCACATTAAAGACTTCAAAGATTTCCTGCCCGAAATTTTCACTTCATACGAAGGAACGGCGGATGTCAAGGTGACAACACAACTTGCATACGACCCCGAAGCCGAGTTTTCTGTTGACAATATCTCCAAGGCCATCGTCAACGGACAGTTTAAGGACTTGAAACTGCTGTATGACGACACCATGTCTGTCTATTCACCTGATTTACAGGTTGATTTGACATTCCCTACCACTGATAATCCGTACAAAATCGACGAATGGCTCAATGCTAAGGTGAAAACGAGCGAACTATTAATCCGAAACATACGCTCTACTGCGAAGAAGGAAATCTTGGGCTCTTCCATTCAATTGGACGCTTATTCCAACAATCTGTTAGACAGCACGGTAGATCTCAAACTTGCCACTTCCTTTAAACTGAATCATCTCAGCATGAGGGCAGACACGATCTCTGCAGAACTCTCACATCCTCAAGGTGTTGTAGTGTTGAAAAACATGAATCAAATACGTTTAGACTATAACGGAAACAATGTTAAAGTTCATGTGAGCAACTCAGGGCAATCCACGAGTTCCGGTATGGGTAATCTCATTGACTTCACCACAGACAAAATTAATCTGCAAACTGAAATTGATTACAAGGAACATGCAGGGCACCCTCTATTGCAGTGGTCGCCGGTGGTGAAATTGCATACCACGAATGCCAAAACAGAAATCCGAGATGTGGCGCACGCCATAGAATTTCCGACACTGAATATTGACTTCAACCCACAGAAATGTGTGTTAAAAAAAGCTAATTTGAAGTTTGGACAGTCAGATATTAATCTCACGGGCACCGTTACGGGTATAGAACCCTACCTCCAAAACAAAGGATTACTTAAAGGCGACTTAGAATTAATAGCCAACTATTTGAATTTGAATGAATTGATGGCATTTGTAGATGGTTTCGGAGCACCTGATACACTGTTGGAACAGGCTGAACAATTGACCGAGAACAACGAGTCAACACCTTTCATCGTGCCGTTTGGCGTGGATGTCAATATGAACACCACCATCAAGAAAGCCTTGTATGAGAAATCAGAATTCCGCAACATCGCCGGTCGCGTGTACGTGAAGGATGGCGTATTAGTATTGGAGGAAATGGGTCTCACGAACGATGCCGCACGGATGCAACTTACGGCCATGTACCGCACTCCGCGCATGAATCACCTCTTCTTAGGTTTTGACTTTCATCTACTTGATATCAAGATAGATAAACTCATTACTATGATTCCTGAAGTCGATACAATTATCCCTATGTTGAAGGCCTTCAGTGGCAACGCTGAGTTCCACTTCGCTGCGGAAACCTACCTGAAATCGAATTACGACATCAAATTCTCTACCCTACGCGGCGCCGCCGCCATCAATGGTCACGACTTGGTGGTTTTGGACAACGAAACTTACAAAACCATCGCTAAGAAATTGATGTTCAACAAGAAAACGCAGAACAAAATCGATAGCTTATCAACAGAAATCACCATCTTCCGCAACGAAGTGGATGTCTATCCGTTCTTGCTCTCCATTGACAAATACCAAGCCATTATCTCTGGGCGACATAATCTCGACTTGACCTACGATTATAACATTTCCTTGCTCAAACCCATACGTATTGGTCTGGATATCATAGGTTTAGAGAATAAACGGAACTTCAAAGTCGGAAAAGCGAAATACGCCACTCTCTTCAATCCCGAGAAGAAAAATGTAGTGGAATCGAATGTGTTGGAACTTAAATCACTTATTAACAATGCTTTAAAAGCCAACGTAAAGGAACAATAGAGGAGATTCCAACACATCACGATACTTACTCGGCTCACAACAAAAAAAATGCTATCTTTGCCGCCGGTTTTGAAAGACTAATAATGGATTTTGAAGATATACGACCTTATACGAATCTTGAATTCAAGGAAGCATACTATCGATTGATGGATGACCGGCGTTTTCAAGAGGCCATTGCTTTGTGCATTCCCAACTATTCCATTGACCAATTCCGCAAAGATTTCACGAATTTTAACACTATTGAAGAAGTACAACGCGATTTTGACAAACGTTTTGTTGATTCGTTCATTGCACAATCTTCCAAAGGCGTTATGCTAAAGGGCATAGAAAACATCAGCGATGACGACGCGTACCTATTCATCGCCAACCATCGTGACATCACTTTCGATCCCGCGTTATTGGAATACTATTTTTTCATCGAACACCGCAAAACTTCTCGCATTGCCGTTGGAGATAATCTTTTTACAACTCCTCTTCTTGGCGAAATCGCAAGAGTGAACAAGATGATCAAGGTGAAAAGGAACGGCACCATGCGCGAGAAGCTTGAAAACTCGCAAAAACTGGCCGCCTACATACAACAATCCATCTTAGTGGAAAACGAATCAGTGTGGATTGCCCAGCGGGACGGTCGCACCAAAGACGGCAACGACTACACCAAACATGGACTTGTGAAAATGCTCACGCTCGGCAACCACGACAACCTCATCGATTTCTTACGTCGAATGAAAATCACCCCTGTGACCGTCTCTTACGAAATTGAACCCTGTGACAAACTGAAAGCAAGGGAGTCGGCCATCAGCGAACACACTGTTTATCAGAAGAAACCTGGCGAAGACTTCGAAAGCATTAAGCAAGGTATTTTTGGATCGAAAGGTCGTATCGCTCTCACCATCGGCGTACCGATAGACCAAGAATTGGATACGATTCCCGAAAATCTCTCCAACAATGATAAATTACAATCTGTCTGTCAATTTATTGACAAACAGATATATATGAACTATGTACTCTTCCCCAACAACTATATTGCCCACGACTTGCTCCATCAAAATGATGAATACCACGAGCACTATACTGAAGATGAAAAAACAGCTTTTGAACAATATTTGCAGATGAAATCCCGCATTGAGGACGTTTCCGAAGAAAAAATGCGCGAGAATCTGCTGAAAATTTATGCCACACCTGTTGACAATCATTATAAAACAATATCTGAAGAAAATTAATTTTTTTAACTCAATATGGACGAACTACAACCCCCGTCGCAACCGAAAGTTTTAATTATCAGACTGAGCTCCATCGGCGATATCGTGCTCACCACTCCTGTCGTGAGAGCTGTGAATGAACAACTTCCAGATGTTGAGGTTCATTATTTGGTGAGGAAAGACTTTCTCTCTGTCATTGAGAACAATCCACACATCCACAAGGTACATGCCTACGATCCCGACAACGTAAGCCAAACCATCGAGGAACTGAAGAAAGAGCAATTCTCGGTCGTCATTGATTTGCAGAAAACGATACGTTCACGCAAAGTGGTGCGTCGATTGGGAGTACCTTCCTACACCTTCAACAAGCACAATTTCTCGAAATGGATCTGCTATCGACTCAAGATGAACGGTTTGCCGGAAACCCACATTGTGGAACGCTATTTCGAGGCAGTGAAGATGTTGGATATCCACAACGACCACAAGGGATTGGAGTTTTATATTCCTGAGAATCAAGGTTTTGACGAAGATGATTTGCCAATGATGTTTGACGATGGCTTTGTGGCTATCGTGTTGGCAGCGCAACATTTTACCAAGCGCATCCCCGTTTCCAAAGTGGTGGAAATCGGCAGCATTTTGCATAAACCCATTATGCTTTTGGGCGGTAAAGATGTGTATGAGGAGGGCGAGCGCGTGGTTTCCCAACTAGGCGAGCGCGCCACAAACGGCTGCGGCAAATATTCGCTATATCAGTCGGCGGCGATTCTGCAACATGCTGATTGTGTGATCACTGGCGACACAGGTCTGATGCACATCTCAGCAGCGTTGCACAAACCTACAGCCGCCATCTTCGGTTCCACCATCCCCGAATACGGTTACTATCCCTATATGCCTGGTGAACGCCATAATTTCCGCAACTTCGAAGTATGCCCGCTCCGTTGCCGCCCTTGCTCCAAATTTGGCAGTACCAAGTGCAAACGGAAACATTTCAAGTGCATGAACAACATCTCCGCGACGGAAGTGGCGGAATGGGTGAACCGGTTTTAGGGGCTTACTCGCTCACACATTTACACGTTTTTTGGGGGGAGTAAGCGTTTTACGCTTTGGAGGATGGCTTTGTTTCCATTCACAGAGAATTTCACCTCATATCCGTCGAACGGGAAACCATAAATGCGGGATTCGTCGTGGTGGTAAGCGGGGCGAGGGTCTTGCGCCAGCACTTCGCGCAGTTTCGTCAACTTTTCAGTCGGCATCTTTTTGACGATGGTGTCGGGGATTTCCACTTCGAGTTGGTAGTTTTCGTGCTCTTGCGTGAACCCCTTTGAAGCATCCGGGTGACAGTCGGTGGTGAGCAAATAGGGTTTGATGTCGTAAATTGGGGTGCCGTCCATCAGATCCGCACCGCCCACCAACAGCGTGGGACTCTTGGGATTGAGATCGACCTCGACAAGTTCCACGCAGGAAAGCCCAATGGGATTGGGGCGGAAGGGCGAGCGCGTGGCGAAAACTCCCATGCGCCGGTTGCCGCCAAGTCGCGGCGGCCGAACCGTGGGCGACCACTGCTCTTGATGCGCCTCCGAAAAGTCCCAAATCAGCCATAAATGCGAAAACTCCTCAATGCCGCGCAACGCTTCGACATTGCGGAATTCTGGCTCAAAGACAATGCGCGTACGCAAAGCAGATGCCAAACCGCTCTGCCTCGGAATCCCAAACTTGGAAGGGAACTCACTATGCGCACGTGCGACGATTTTCATATTATTAATCATATCTGCAAAAGTACTAAAAAATTCCAAAGAAAAATCGTACTTTTGCGCATTAAAAATTGCAAGATGGAAAAGAGTTCCGAAACTCCTTTGATGAGACAGTACAACCACTTTAAGGCACAACATCCCGATGCCATTTTACTATTCAGAGTGGGCGACTTTTACGAAACATACGGCGAAGATGCTATCAAATCTTCCAAAATATTAGGCATTACGCTGACACGGCATGGGAAAGGCGCATCTCAGACCGAATTGGCGGGTTTCCCCCACCATGCCCTTGACACCTATCTCCCGAAATTGGTTCGAGCGGGATACCGCGTGGCTATTTGCGAGCAATTGGAAGACCCGAAACAGACTAAAACACTCGTCAAGCGCGGCATCACCGAACTGGTCACGCCTGGCGTTTCGATCAACGACAAAGTGCTGGAACAACGTGAAAACAACTTCCTCGCAGCCATTCATCTTACTGATAAACAAAGTGGTATCTCTTTTTTGGATATTTCCACTGGCGAATTTTACGTGGCTGAAGGCAACAACGAATACATTGACAAACTCTTCCAGAACTTCAAACCCATGGAGTTAGTGATTCAGAAGGGCAAAACCCAAACCTTCCGACAGCTATTCGGCGAAAAGATGCTACTGACTCAACTTGACGATTGGGTGTTCAAATCCGACTACACTTTCGACCTGTTAACCAAACACTTCCAGACCAAATCACTGAAAGGTTTCGGCGTTGAAGAGCTCAAGTCCGGATTGATTGCCGCAGGTGCCGCTCTCCATTACATCTACGAAACTCAAAACCATAAAATACAGCATATCACTAAGATAAGCCGAATAGAGGAAGACTTGTACGTGTGGCTTGACAAGTTTACCATCCGCAACCTCGAACTTATTCATTCACCCAATGAAAACGCTGTCACCCTCCTCAATGTCTTAGACGAGACTCGCACCCCGATGGGTTCCCGAATGTTGCGAAAATGGCTTCTCATGCCCCTTAAAGAAAAAGTACTTATTGAGGAAAGACTCTCTGCAGTTGAATATCTTGTTAACAATCAAGATTTTACACAACAATTGGAAGCCATCCTCAAACCCATTGGCGACATGGAGAGAATGGTTTCCAAAATTGCTACTGGAAAAATTAATCCTCGCGAAATATTGCAGTTGTCCGCTTCGTTACGCGCTATTGAACAGTTGAAAACACTTTGTGAATCCTCACAATCTCCTGTTTTACAAGTATTTGCTGATAAATTGAATCCCTGTGCGAATGTGGTGCAACGCATCGAGAAGGAGATTAACGAAGAACCGCCGGTGATGGTGAGCAAAGGTGGGGTGTTCCGTCGCAACGTCAATGCGGAATTGGACGAACTAACCGATTTAGCCACCAACAGCCGCAGCATACTGGCCGACATTCAACGCCGTGAAGCGGAAAGAACGGGCATCAGCTCCTTAAAAATCGGATTTAACAATGTTTTTGGCTATTACTTGGAAGTGACCAACACTTATAAATCGAAAGTGCCGACGGAATGGATTCGCAAACAAACTCTCACAGGCAGTGAACGTTACATTACCGAGGAACTTAAAACTCTCGAAACCAAAATATTAGGCGCTCAAGAGAAAATTTTGGAAATTGAAGCCCGACTCTTTAACGAATTGGTGGTCAGCATCACGGACTACATCCCTCTCATTCAGAACAATGCTCGTTTGGCTGCCCGACTGGACGTGTTTTACGCTTTTGCCTATTGTACGGTTAACTATCATTATACAAAACCACAAATCAATGAGGGACAGAGTATTAGCATCAAAGCAGGAAGACACCCTGTGATTGAAAGGCAACTCCCCCCTGATGAACCTTACATTGCCAACGACATCCACTTGGATAATGAAAAACAGCAGATCATCATTATCACCGGTCCCAACATGTCAGGTAAATCAGCATTGTTACGACAGACTGCACTTATCACGTTGATGGCTCAGATGGGCTGCT
Organism: uncultured Bacteroidales bacterium; assembly: GCA_946409645.1. GTDB lineage: Bacteria > Bacteroidota > Bacteroidia > Bacteroidales > WCHB1-69 > F23-D06. The sequence continues at coordinate 30,741 of CAMJXE010000005.1, read as the reverse complement.
ATGTGCCTGCTAAACAGTGTTCTATAGGTCTTGTTGATAAGATTTTCACTCGCGTTGGCGCGTCCGACAACATCTCCACGGGTGAATCCACTTTCATGGTGGAGATGAACGAAACCGCCAACATTCTCAACAATGTCACCAATCGCAGTTTGGTTCTGCTCGACGAGATCGGCAGAGGCACAAGCACTTATGACGGCATTTCCATTGCGTGGTCCATCGCTGAATATCTGCACGAAAATCCTTACCACCGAGCAAAAGTGCTCTTTGCCACCCACTATCATGAGCTCAACGATATGGCTGCGCAGTTCCCCCGTATCAAGAATTATCACGTGACAGTCAAAGAGTTAGACAATAAAGTCTATTTCTTGCGAAAACTCGAGAAAGGCGGCAGCGAACACAGTTTCGGTATTCACGTGGCACGTATGGCCGGAATGCCCACCGCCGTATTGCGCCGCGCAGAAGATATCCTCCAACAGCTTGAAAAATCCCGCGCACAAAAAGGCAAGGACGAGGTTCGCATTGAAAAGTCGCAAACAGATGGTTATCAACTGAGTTTCATTAACCTGGACGATCCGCTATTACTCGACATCAAAGACATCATCATTGGTCTCGATATCAACAGCCTCACGCCTGTCGAAGCACTCATGAAGCTGAACGAAATCCAACAGTTGTTGACAGGCAAAAAAAAGGGTTAAACTTTTCACTAAAACTCTGTTCCCCTTTATATTAACTGATTTATGAAAAAACACCTGATATTATCAAGCTTGCTTTTGCTGGGTTTATTCTCTATCTTCGCCCAGGAGAATCCCAGTGACAAAAAGTCTTTCACCCTCGAGGAATGCATTCAATATGCGGAGACTCACAATTTTTCTCTTCAATCCTCCAACATCAACGTCTCATCTGCGGAGTTGAACTTGAAACAAGCCAAGCTGAATATCGCTCCGTCAGTATCGGCATCGATGTCGCAGAATGTCAATTTTGGCAACTACGAGAAGTCGGTCGGCTGGGGCGGCAACTATGGCATCAACGCCAGCATGACCCTTTTCAATGGATTGTACAATGCCAACAAAATAAAACAGAGCCAATTGGATGTACAACAGTCTCAATTCATGCTGGAGAGTAGCAAGAACGAACTCCGCGTTTCTGTAATCAGGGCTTTTTTGGCCATCATGATGAACGAAGATATGCTCAAATACCAAGAACAGGTGATTGCCAAAAGCAAGGAGCAGGTGGAACAAGGCGACCAAAAATTCAATGTTGGCCAAATTCTCGAAAGCGATTCCAAAATCCTTCATGCCCAATATACGGAAGATCTTTATGCACTGGAGAACTATAAGAATAATATCAAAGCCAGTTACTTGAAACTCAAAAGTTTACTATCTATTGACCCGTTTCAGGAGATCAGCATCGTTCGCCCCGACAGTGCAACACTATTCAAAAATCTTGAGATGCCGGCTTTCCAAGAATTGATAGAAAGGGGATTGGAATATTTGCCGGAACTGAAAAGAAGCCAGAATGAAATTTCCATGGCAGATTATGACATAAAACTTCAGAAATCAGCCTATTATCCTTCGCTCACTGCCAATGCAGGCATCAGTACGGGTTATAACAGTTCCAACTTAAATGCTCCGAATACGGCCTGGGGCACGCAACTGTGGCACGGTCTCGGTGAGAACATAGGACTTTCGCTCAACATCCCGATTTACCAGCGCAGTGCGGTGCGTAACAATGTCAAACAAGCGGAATATCGAAAAGAGCAATGTGAATTGGATTACATAAACACCAAATACAGTCTCGCCCAGCAACTGCAAGAGGGCTATCTGGAGGTGTTGAGTGCCCAAAACGACTTCATTGCGGCGGAAGCCAAGATGAACGCCTACCTCGAAAACTACAAATCCTACAGCATCAGGTTCAAATACGGCTCCGTCACCGCTGTCGATCTTATCCAACAACAGACGAACTTTCTCGATGAACTCAATGATTTCATGGAGGCGAAATACACTTATGTGCTGAAACGCAAGATTTTGGATGTCTATATGGGAATACCTGTAACATTATAATGGTTATAGGTTATTGATTTTATAAACTTAAATTTCAATCCTTAAGCAGTCTCGAAGAAATGAATTTTTAATAACCCCATACAAGTGAAACGCAATGTGGGGAATCAAAAACTAAAAATATGAAGAAATCGAAAAAAATATGGTGGATTTTAGGGATGATTGCAGTGGTAATCTTCGCGTTAATCCTGATTTCTGTTTTGAAGAAAGGCAAGAAAGCTGAATTGCGGGTAATGACTGAGCGCAGTAGCATCGACAGCATTGAGGTAACGGTGACCGCCACCGGCGAACTGCAACCCGTCTATAAAGTGGATGTAGGCACGCAGGTGTCCGGTATCGTAGAGCATATCTACGTCGATTTCAACACCGTGGTAAAAAAGGGACAATTGCTGGCCGAACTCGACCGCTCTAACCTCAACGAACAGCTGAAAACGGCGCAGGCAAGCGTGTCGAATGCGCAAAGCAATCTGACATTGGCGCAGAAACAGTTCGACAGGATCAAAGCTTTGTACGACAACAAGGCCGCCACATTAGAGACCTACGAATCGGCTGTCAACTCCCTGACGTTGGCGAAGAACCAGCTTAAAACCGCGCAGTCAGACCTGTCGCGCGCTCAGACTAACCTCTCCTACGCCACTATCTACTCTCCTATCGACGGTATCATCATGAACAAGGCCGTGGAAGAGGGACAGACCGTGGCTTCATCTTTCAATACACCCACTCTATTCACCATCGCTAACGACTTGACACAGATGCAAGTAGAGGCAAAAGTGGATGAGGCTGACATCGGAGAAGTGAAGGCTGGGCAACCCGTGACTTTCACAGTAGATGCTTTTCCGGATGATGTCTTCACCGGCACAGTCAAGGAGGTACGCATAAATCCGACCGTGACCTCCAACGTGGTGACCTACACCGTCATCATCAATGCGCCGAATCCCGAAACCAAGCTCTTTCCGGGTATGACCGCCAGCGTGACCATCACCACCAAAAAGGAGAATGGTGTCTGTATTCCTATGCCTGCACTTTATATCTCTTTTGAACCAGAAATGATGAAACAGCTGGAAAAAAAAGGCTACACCTTCAAATCGCTGTATAAAAACCAGGAAGAGCTGACCCAAGGATTGAAGGATGTGACGAAAAAGACCATTTGGGTGAAGAGAGGAGAAAACGCTTACGAACAAATTAGCGTAACTGTGGGTTTGAATAATGGCGTTAAGGTGCTGATACCCGAAAGTTTGCGCGAAGGTGAAGAGGTGGTCGTCAGTGTCAGCGAGACAATAGAGGGAATGACCAGCAAGGGGCCCGACAATGGCAGTTCCAATCCCTTCAAAATGGGACCGCCACAACGAAAAACCCGGTAGGGCGTATAATCATACGCCTACTTACGCAAAAAAAACGTTATGGCAAAAGACATTTTAAGAGTTGAAAAACTAGAACGCATTTTCCGCGTGGGTAGTGAGGATGTGCACGCCCTTCGTGGCATCACTTTCTCTATCACGGAAGGCGAGTTCGTCAGCATTATGGGCACCAGCGGATCTGGAAAATCTACATTGCTGAACATTTTGGGCTGTTTGGACACCCCTTCTGCCGGAGACTACATCATCGATGGCGTTTCTATCAAAAGTCTGAGCAAGAATGAATTGTCAACTTTACGCAACCGCAAAATCGGGTTTGTGTTTCAGAACTACAACCTGCTGGCGCGCACCACGGCCGTGGAAAACGTAGAGTTGCCATTGTTCTACAACAATGAAGTACCTGCCAAGGAACGCCGCGACCGCGCCGTGGCCGCACTGAAATTAGTGGGACTTGAAAGCCGTATGGAACACATGCCCAACCAACTCTCCGGCGGTCAGCAGCAGCGAGTCGCCATAGCCCGCGCATTAGTCAACGACCCTGTCATCCTCTTGGCGGACGAGGCCACTGGCAACCTCGACACCCGCACCTCTTACGAAATAATGAGTCTTTTCCAAGACCTTCACAATCAGGGAAAAACCATTGCTTTCGTGACGCACGAACCCGACATCGCCACCTTCACCACCCGCAAAATCAAACTCCGCGACGGGCAAATCATCGAAGATGCACCCATTAACACCCTATCGGCTGCCGAAGCATTGGCGGCTCTCAACTTCCAAAAAGAAGAGTAAGCTATGAATATCGGAAATCTCATCAAAATAGCCATCAGCTCGCTGTTCCGCAACAAGATGCGCACAGCCCTCACCATGCTCGGCATCGTGATTGGCATCGCGTCTGTCATAGCTATGGTCAGCATTGGACAGGCCTCCACCCAAAGCGTGAAATCAGAACTCTCCTCCATGGGTTCCAACATGATCATGATTATGCCTGCCCGTCAACAAAGGGGGGGCGTGGATATGGGCATGTCATTATCTAAAACATTGGACAACAAAGATTTAGAATCCCTTTCCAAGAACACGCGCTATGTTGCCGCTGTATCTCCGATGGTTAGCAGCAACGCGCAGCTGATTTACGGTAACAACAACCATAGTAGCTCCATCAACGGAGTTTCCGCAGCCTACTTAGATATTCGAAAATACGAGATCAAAGAGGGCGTGATGTTCACCGAGGAGGATGTGAAACGCTACAACAAAGTGTGTGTCATCGGGCAAACGGTGGTGAAAAAGCTGTTCACCAACGGTGAAAATCCCATAGGAAAAACTGTTCGTTTCGGCTCTATTCCGATGAAAATCATTGGCGTTTTGGCAGAAAAAGGGCAGAATGGCATGGGTAACGATCAAGACGACATCGTTTTCGCACCTTACACCACCATTCAAAAGCGTTTTTTGGGCATCACTTACTTTAATATGATGTATGCTTCGGCCACTTCGGAGGAGGAGTCTGAGTTGGCTGCCACCGAAATCACCTACATTTTGCGTAGTAACCATGGCATCAAAAGCGGCGAAAAAGACGACTTCGACATTCGAACACAAGAGGAGCTGGTTTCCACAATGAGCTCCATTACCGGCCTGATGACCACATTGTTAGCCGCTATCGCCTCCATCTCGTTGATTGTGGGCGGTATAGGCATCATGAACATCATGTACGTCACGGTGACCGAGCGGACGAAAGAAATCGGTCTGCGCATGGCTATCGGAGCACACAATCGCGACATCAAGTTGCAATTCCTGTGCGAAAGTGTGATTTTAAGTCTGATTGGCGGTATCATTGGCATCATTTTGGGACTGATTATCGCCTTCGCAGCCTCCAAGCTAATGAACATGCCATTTGTCGTAAGCGAAATGTCTATTTTCGCCTCGTTCGTCGTCTGCGCCCTCACTGGCATCTTCTTCGGCTGGTATCCCGCAAAAAAAGCCGCGAATATGGACCCAATTTCCGCGCTGCGGTACGAGTAACTCAAAAATCGTATCTTTGCCGCCGCAAAAAATTAGAGAAAAATGGAGCAGAAAAACAGAGTTAACGAGCAGATTATCGCATACTTAATGCTGATTGCCGGCAGCTTCCTTTTTGCCGTCGGCGACGTGATGTTTGTCAACCCTTACCTCCTCGCACCCGGCGGCACGTACGGCCTTTCCAACGTGCTGAACACCGTCTGGCCCTGGAAAATCAGTTACTACGCCATCTGTATGGACATCCCGTTGCTGCTCATCGGCACCTGGATTCTCGGTCCGAAGTTCGGCTTCAAGACCGTCCTTTCCACCATCCTGATATTCGCATTCACCTGGTTGATAGAGACTTTCTGGGGCTATAACCCCGTGATTCATGAAGGGATCATGGAGACCGCCAGTATGCCCAACATGGTGCAGATTCCGCACAGCGAACTCTTTTTCGTGCCCGACTACTTCCTGAATACCGTCGTGGCCGGCCTCATCTATGGTATCGCTATCGGTCTGATTTTCAGATCGGGAGCCACTTCCGGCGGCAGCGATATCATCTCTATGATTATCCACAAGTACACGAAAATCTCCCTTGGCACCCTCGTGATGGTCGTCGATTCCGTCATCACCCTCACCACTCTCATTGCTTTCAAGCAGATCCGTCTGCCTATCTACTCCATTATCCTGATCTACATCGAAGGCAAGATCATCGACCTGATTGTGGACGGTTTGAAGAGCTACAAGACCGTCTATATCGTGACCAACAACGTGGAAGTCGTGCGAAACTACATCCTCAACGACCTCCATCGCGGCGGCACCCTTTTCGTGGGCAAGGGCCTCTACGGCGGCGCCGAGCGCAACATGATCTACGTCTCCCTCGACCGCTCCGACATGATCAAGCTCAAAAACCACCTCCACGACATCGACCCGACCGCCTTCGTCAACATCATCGACAGCTCCGAAATCATGGGAGAAGGCTTCAAAGCGATCCCGAAAGAATAAGGCAACAGGCAACAGCAAACAGAAACGAACAACCCCAAACATACTAAAAAACTTCCTTGAGCAGCCTCGGAGAGGCAACACGCGCGAAGCGCAATTAACCCCACACAAGCGCAGCGCAGTGTGGGGGTTAAAGAAGCCACACAAGCGCAGCGCAGTGTGGGGAACCTGACACAAGCGCAGCGCAGTGTGGGGAGCCAGACACACAAGCGCAGCGCAGTATAGAAACCCAAGAACAAGCAATGAATAAAACCACGAACATAGCAGTCATCCTCGCCGGCGGCAGCGGACAGCGATTCGGAACCGCCCTGCCGAAGCAATTCCTGCCGTTGGCGGGCAAAACGGTCATCGAACATAGCGTTGATGCCTTCGAGAAGTGTGCCGCCATCGACGAAATCGCGGTGGTGATGAACACCGACTATCTGCCTCAGATGCAATCGATTATCGACCGCAACAGCTGGAAAAAGGTGCGCAAGCTCCTGCCCGGCGGTGCGGAACGCCACTTCTCCACACTCTCCGCCATCAACGCCTACGGGGGCTGTTCCGATATCAACCTCATCTTCCACGATGCTGCCCGTCCTGCCGTAAGCCAACGCATTATAGAAGAGACCGTTACGGCGTTACAGAATCATCCTGCCGTGGCCGTGGCCATTTCTGCCACAGACACCGTTTTCGAAGTGACCGAAGACGGCAGCTTCATCACGGCGATACCGTCACGCAAGCGTCTGCGCTGCGCCCAGACCCCGCAAGCCTTCCGCATCGACATCATCCGCGTGGCCTACCGAAAAGCGCTGCAAGACCCTGACTTCACCAGCACCGACGACTGCGGTGTACTCCTCAAGTATTGTCCCGAAGTGCCCATTTTCATCGTCGCAGGCGACACTGCCAACCAGAAACTCACCTATCCCGAGGACACCATCTCATTAGAACGGCATCTGTCCAAATAATTTCTGATTATCAATATTCGAGAACATTTCCCAAACTGTTATGGCAAAACCCACCGCAGCACGGTCGAAAGCACCCCGCAACCGGACTCTGACCCTCTCGCAAGAGGAGGCTGACCTGCTGCAGCCGCGATTGTTGACGGAAAAGAAGCTCGAATCGCGCCCCGATCTCCTGGACACGACCATCCATGGGGATTTGTTGCGGATTCTACCGCTCCTTCCCGACCAATTCGCCGACCTCATCATCATCGACCCGCCCTACAATCTCACCAAAAATTTCCACGGCACGAAATTCAGCGCAAGATCGGAAAACGATTACGACACCTTCTTGGCTTCTTGGTTTCCAGAAGTCTGTAAAAAGCTGAAAAAGAGCGGTTCCCTCTACATTTGCGGTGATTGGAAATGCACAGCGGCACTACAACGGGCAGTGGAAAAAGAGCTGACCATCCTCAACCGCATCACCTGGCAACGCGAAAAGGGACGAGGCGCGAAAGCCAATTGGAAAAACAGCATGGAGGACATCTGGTTTGCGGTGAAAAATCCTGACAACTACTGCTTTAACGTGGATGCGGTGATGATGAAACGCCGCGTGCTCGCTCCCTACAAAGAGAACGGGAAGCCCAAGGACTGGACTTCGGAATCTGACGGCAACTACCGTCTCACCCACCCTTCCAACTTCTGGGACGACATCAGCGTGCCTTTCTGGTCGATGCCCGAAAACACCGACCATCCCACGCAGAAGCCCGAAAAGCTCATCGCAAAGCTGATTCTCGCCTCGTCGCAACCCGGGCAAATCGTCTTCGACCCCTTCCTCGGTAGCGGCACTACCAGCGTGACAGCCAAAAAGTTAGGCCGCCACTATTGCGGTGTGGAACTCAATGAACAGTACTGTCTGTGGGCGGAAAAACGGCTCCGGCTGGCCGAACACGACACCGCCATCCAAGGCTACTCGGACGGCGTGTTTTGGGAACGAAACTCTTTGGCGGAGCAACTGAAAGTCAAAAAGGGTTAGTGCGCCTCGAACCAGTTTTGGCCACTGTTGATGTTAACATCCAAAGGCACAGAGAGTTGCATAGCACCCGACATGCGCTCGCGCACGAGCTCCGTCAGCACTTCCAACTCGTCGGGACAAGTGTCGAACACCAATTCATCGTGTACTTGCAGAATCATTTTGCTGCGCATATTCCGTTTCGTCATCTCCTCGTGGATGCGAATCATGGCGATTTTGATGAGATCGGCAGCAGTGCCCTGAATGGGTGCGTTGATGGCGTTGCGTTCGGCAGCGGCGCGGAGAATGCCGTTCTTGGCGTTGATGTCGCGGATGTTGCGGCGGCGGCCCATCAGCGTCTCCACATATCCGTGCTCGCGGGCGAATTCCAACGTGTCGTTCAGATAATCGGATATTTTCGGGAAACTTTTGAAGTAGTCCATGATGAGCTGTTTGGCCTCCGATTGCGGAATCTGCAGCCTATCGGCGAGTCCGAAGGCGGAAATGCCGTACAAAATGCCGAAGTTGACGGTTTTGGCAGCACGGCGCATATCTGCAGTAACTTCCTCTTTTTCAACACCGTAGATGTGCGCGGCCATTGTAGCGTGGATGTCTTCGTTTTGCCGGAATGTTTCAATCATGCGCTCATCCTGACAGACATGTGCCACGATGCGCAACTCGATCTGGGAGTAGTCGGCGGCCATCAACACATTGCCTTCAGAAGGCACGAACGCCTTGCGGATGTCGCGCCCGCGCTCGGTACGCACAGGGATATTCTGCAGATTCGGATTCAGGGAACTGAGACGACCCGTGGCCGTAATCGTCTGAGTGAAAGTGGAATGGATGCGACCCGTCTTCGGGTTGATCAACTGCGGCAATGCGTCGATGTAGGTGGATTTCAGCTTCGAGAGCTTGCGCCACTCTAAAATCAGCGACACGATGGGATGCTTGTAGGCCATCTTCTTGAGCACCTCCTCGCCCGTTTGATACTGCTTGCTTTTGGTCAGACGGGCGTTTTTGACCAATGCCATTTTCTCGAAAAGAATCTCCCCTAACTGCTTCGGCGACCCGATATTGAACGTTTCACCTGCATATTCGTAGATTTGTTGTTCGATAGCGGCAATTTCCGCGTTCATAGTATCAGAATTTTGCTGCAAAGTTCCTACATCGACTTTCACGCCAGTATATTCCATGTCAGCGAGCACTGGTACCAAAGGCATCTCCATTTGGGAAAACAAATCCGTTAAATTATTATCTTTCAATTCTTTATCTAAAATCGGATAAAGCTTTTGCAACAATAGCAACTGCTCGTTTTCGGGCGCGGGCGACGGTTTGTTCGCTTCGGTTAGCTCGCTATCGAAATAACTTAGACAGAGGTCGACTAACTGATGCTTGCGCTCGGGTTGCAGCAGGTAATGGGCGATTTGCACGTCCCAGAAGGTGCATTTCGGCTCCACCCGGAACGACTTCAGATACTTGTACGTATTTTTGCAGTCGTGCATCACCACAGTGCGCGGCTCCCCGAAAATCAGCTTTATAAACTCTTGATAGTGACGATGTTCACTTTCTACCCAATGATAAAAAGTTTTCGTTTCGTCCATAGCAAAGGCGAAACCAGCGATACGTTCTTGTTGGAAAATCCATGTAAAGAAGACTGTGTCATTCTTTTTTTCTGGAATATCTTTAATGGATTGTACCTCAACAGTTTGTGGAAGCACGAAGACGGTTTTTGGTGCTTCGACTTCCATCGGTGCCTGTGATTCCGTCTCTTCGATAGGGGAAAAGAGGTCGGGGGCGGCCTGTGGCTGAGGTACTTGCAGCGACAAATCGGTGAAGATGCGTTTGGTGAGGGCTTTGAACTCCAGTTCGTCGAAGATGGCTTTGAGTTTCGTGGGGTCAGGACCGTTGTAGGCCATCTGGTCGAAGTCGTACTCCATCTGGATATCTATCATGATGGTAGCCAACTCTTTAGAGAGAAAAGCCTGTTCTTTATACTCATTCATCAGGGCGCGGGTTTTGTCGTTATCCTTATCGAAGTTGCGCGCATACATCTCCTCTATGCTACCGTAGTTGGCAAGCAACTTTTGGGCGCGCACCTGTCCGATGCCGGGCACGCCTGGGATGTTATCGGACGAGTCACCCCAAAGCCCGAGCATATCAATCAGTTGCTCAGGACGTTCTATTTTGTACTTCTCGCAAATCTCTGCCACGCCGAGGATTTCCGCCGGCTGACCGAACTTTCCGGGTTTATACATCTTGATGTGCTCGGAGACGAGCTGACCGTAGTCCTTGTCGGAGGTGAGCATCAGCACCTCAAATCCTTCGATTTCAGCGTGTTTTGCCAACGAACCGACCAGGTCATCCGCTTCGTAGCCGTCGATGCCGACCATCGTGATCTGGAAGGCGTCGAGGATGCGTTTGATGTAAGGGATGGATATTACGATGTCGTCGGGCGTGGCCTCGCGATTCTCCTTGTAGTGTTCGTATTCGACGTGCCGGAAGGTGGGCGCGCCGGTGTCGAAGGCCACCGCCACGTGGGTGGGTTTCTCGTTCTTGAGCACCTCGTACAGCGAGTTGGTAAAGCCGAGCATCGCGGAGGTGTTCAACCCCTTGGTGGTGAATCGCGGACTCTTGATCATCGCGTAGTACGCTCTGAAAATCAAGCCCATAGCATCTATCAGGAGGATTTTTTTCGTCATTGCCTTTGGGTTTTTTAGGGAGGGCAAAAGTACAAAAAAAACGGCTATTGGCTATTAGCTGTTAGCTATTGACAGAGACGCGCCATGGCACGTCTCTACAGCTAACAGCTGATATTGGCCCTTTTTCGTACTTTTGCGTCATCATTGTAAAATAGCGAAAAATGCAGGCGAAGCAGTTTTGGACGAAGGCGTACCAGCGGAACATCGCGAAGATGGTCGGGATGTGCTGCCGCTATGTGGGCGACCGCGCGGTGGCCGAAGACCTCGCGCACGAGGCGTTCCTCAAGGCCATCGAGAAGTCCGGAAGCTACCGCCGCCTCGGCAGTTTCGACGGCTGGCTGATGCGCATCAACCTCAACACCACGATGGATTACCTGCGGCGACAACCGCAATTTCTGTCGATGGATGACGATACCGTGGGGACGCGATTTATCGCGTCCGCATCCGACGTTGTAGAGACGTGCCATGGCACGTCTCTACAGGACGAACCTGATGAAACTTGTATCTCCGAATCCGACCTCACCGAATCCGAAATCCTCGATGCCATCTGCGCCCTGCCCGACAAACAACGGACCGTTTTCAACCTGCATGTTTTTGAAAACCAATCTCATGCGAAAATCGCGGAGGTGTTGCAAATCGGGGTGCGCAGCTCAAAACGCTATCTGGCGGAAGCGCGGATGCAGCTGCAAATCGCCTTGAACAACCTTGTCCGCCACAAAAAATCTGGACTTATGATACTGCTTCCCTTTCTCCCCTGGAAAACGCACGCCATCGACCGTCTTTGCCGTGCGAAGCTGAAACATCTGGCGTTGTCGCCTGCCACGCCGTCGCCCTTTTCCGCCGTCAATTGGACCGCCGCGCCCAAGCCTAGCGTCTGGATGGCCGTCACCGCTGCGAAAGCCCCCGCCATCGCCACGGGTGTGGTCGCCACGGTCGTGACCGGCTCCGTCATTGCATGGCAGGCGCAACCCGCACCCACACCCACAGGCCAGACCCCGCTGGAGACAGTGGTAACCACGTGTGTTGCAACCGATTCCACGATCGTTAATGCCGATACCGCCGTTGTAGAGACGCGCCATGGCACGTCTCTACAGGAACCCCCATATCCTGAACAGCAAGTAAAAGGAACCGAATCATCTGTTTCACCATTGCCCGAAACGTCCGCATCCGACGTAGTAGAGACGTGCCACGGCGCGTCTCTACCTCCTCACCATAGCCTGAGGAAGTTCGAGCGCAACGGCTACTACGGTTTCCAAGACGAAAACGGAAACATCGTGGTATATCCGAAATACACGGACATACGGCCGTTTGACGAATACCGGACCGGTTGGGCAATGGTGGAGATATTCGGGTTCAAGGGGTTTGTGGATAGCGCCGGCAAGGAGGTCGTACATCCGCAATACGACGACATCGGCAAGTTCGGAATCTACCTCGACGGCTGTGCCCTCGTGCGTAAAGGAAACTTCTACGGCTTCATCGACACTGCCGGCAAGGAGGTGGTGCCGGTGACCCAGAAAAAGTCCGACCTCATCCCAAAGTCTTAAGTCTTACGTCTCACGTCATAAAATAATCCAAATACAATGAAAAAGTCAACATTAACCATTGCAATCTTATTATCAATCAGCGGGTTGTTCGCACAGTCCCGTATCATTTCAGATATGGAACCCTTCACCACGGTGTACATACACTTTATAGGTGACGTGGTCATAAAGCAAAGCACCACGAACCATGAGGTTATCATCAAGGCAAGCGATTACAGCTTCATAGAGCACACCCATGCGGATGTAAAAGACGGGAAACTATCCATTTATATGGACAAAAAGGCGCCCCAAAGGAAAACAGATATCCGAATAGAAATACGTTTGCCTCATTTGGAAGAGTTGTCCCTGTCTGGTCCCGGTGACGTGACGATGGAAAAGCGGAACGAACCGCACCTGACGGTCATCAACAAGGGCGCGGGCGACTGCACCCTCCAATGTCTGAAGATTGAAAAAACGTTGGAATTACACAGCAAAGGTCCAGGCGACATCATCGTCCCCGCCTCCGATGCCATCAGACAAGAGACTTTGCTCATCAACAACTCGGGCGCTGGCGATGTGAAAGTCATGGCCAGTTCCGCCAGTGGTTCACTGGTTGTCAACAATATAGGGCCAGGTGATGTTTCGGTGAACCTGATGAGCATCCCTACCGAAGAACTGATTCTTCAGAATAGAGGCGCGGGGGACATTAAAATGCAAAATATCACGGCAAAAAGGATAGAGCTGCGGAACCAAGGCCCGGGTGATATGATGCTAATGAACGGCAAGGCGGAAGAGATGACGCTGGAAAACACAGGTGCCGGCACGGTTAACACGCAACTTCTGAAAGTCACAACTGCACACATCACGCACGCCAGTGTCGGCTACATCATCGCCACTGTAACAGGTACCGCTTATCTTACCGACAAGTCCGAACTCGGGAAGGTCACCGTTCATGGCGGTGGGAAAATTGTGCGAGAATAACCTCCTGAAAACCAAAAAAGTCATTGTTCGGTGGAAAAACAATTTTGGCGACGCGATATTGGGAAATATTATGTACCTTTGCCGCCTCATTGTAAGAATACATCTAACAAACAACAAACAAATAATCGAACAATGAACATTATCGACAAAATCAAGGAAAATGCCAAAAAAGCCAACAAACGCATCGTTTTGGCAGAAGGCGAAGAGGAAAGAAACTTAAGAGCTGCGGACATCATCATTGAGAACGGTTACGCCGCCATCACACTGCTCGGCAACAAGGCCAACATCGAGGCCAAAGCAGCCGAATGGGGTCTGAAAAACATCGCGAAGGCCGACATCATCGACCCGCTGAACAACCCCAAAAAGGATTTCTATGCCAACATGCTCTATGAAATCCGCAAGAACAAAGGCATGACGATGGAAGAGGCCCTCAAGAAAGTGGAAGATCCTCTCTATCTGGCCACTCTGCTCATCAAGAACAAAGATGTTGACGGTGAAGTGACTGGTGCACAACACGCTACGGGCGACGTGCTTCGTCCCGCCTTCCAGATTGTGAAGACCTTACCCGGCATCTCTGTGGTCTCCGGCGCATTCATCATGTGCTTCCAGGACAAAAAGTGGGGTGACGATGGCGTGATGGTGTTCGCCGACTGCGCTGCCGACCCGAACACAGACGAGAACAAACTCGCCCAGATTGCTGTTGTTACAGCACAAACCGCCCGTACTATCGCCGGCATCGAGCCGCGCGTGGCTATGCTGAGCTTCTCCACCAAGGGCTCCGCAAAACACGAACTGGTCGATAAGGTGGTCAACGCCACCCGCATCGCCAAGGAGATGGATCCCAACCTCGTGATTGACGGTGAATTGCAGGCCGATGCCGCCATCATCCCGTCTGTGGGCGCTCAAAAAGCTCCTGGCAGCCCCGTTGCCGGCAAGGCTAACGTGTTGGTGTTCCCCTCATTGGAGACCGGTAACATCGCTTACAAACTGGTACAGCGGTTTGCTGGTGCCGATGCCGTTGGTCCCATCATGCAGGGCATGGCCGCTCCTATCAACGACCTCTCCCGCGGCTGCTCCGTCGATGATATCGTCAGCCTCGTGGCTATCACCGCTTGCCAAGCCGCAGGTAATACGTACTAACAAACTAATCCTCAATATTGTAGAGACGTGCCATGGCGCGTCTCTACATTTGTTTCTATGTCACAGTTTACATATCACTGGCATCTTGCCCACCGCATCTTGCGCGAGAAAGGCAACCGTTTTGCCAAACCCATCATCCGGTTATCAATATGTGGGGTGGCACTTGGCGTGGTTATCATGTTGCTCGCCATTGGGGTTACTTCTGGCTACAAACAAGTGATTGAAGACAAAGTGGTAACCATGGGTCAACACATCCGCATTTCGCACTATGATCACAACTACTCCTACGAACAAATCCCTATCACATTGAACGACACGTTGTTAGAAAACATACAAAACCATCCTGACGTCGTTTCCTTACAACCTTTTGCCACAAAAGTGGGTGTCATCAAAACTTCCGACCAAGTGGAAGGCATTGTACTTAAAGGGGTGGACAAGTCCTTCGACGGAAAGCTGTTTTCCCACAACCTGTTGGAAGGTGATACGTTACAACTCGGCAACACCACTGCCGACAATCATATCATCCTCTCCAAACGATTGGCAGACAAACTACAACTTAAAGTGGGCGATAAAGTGCGCACCTATTTCGTGCAAAATCCACCGAGACAGAGAAGCTTCACATTATCAGGGATTTACGAAACTGGTCTGCCCGAATACGACACTAAATTCGCATTAGTCGATTTACGCCATGTACAGAAACTCAACGATTGGGATTCTTTGCAAGTAAGTGGTGTTGAAGTGCTTACCCGCGATTACAAAAAAATGGATAAAGTGGGCATAGAACTTCATCATTTGATAGATATCAACCTAAAAGCTGAAACTGTGAAACAAATATACCCCGAAATCTTTGATTGGATTGCGCTGTTTGACACCAATGTCTCCGTGCTGCTCATCATCACCACCTGCGTCTGCATGATTACGATGATGTCGATTTTCTTCATCATCATCTTAGAGAAAACCCGCTTGATAGGAATTCTCAAAACACTGGGAATGAAGACGAAACATGTATTACAAACCTTTATGATATTGGCGGGTCGCACCTTATTGCAAGGATTACTCATCGGCAATATTATTGGACTTGGTTTTGGGTGGATTCAGCAGAAACACCATCTCGTAAAACTGGATCCTGATACTTATTACGTCAATTTTGTGCCCATTAAGTTCAATGCTTTGGAAGTTTTGGTGCTCAATGCGGGCGTTTTCATCGCTTGTATGCTCGTTTTGCTCATCCCAGCATGGATTATCAGCAAGAAAATCTCACCCGTGAGCGCGGTACGGTTCGAATAATCGACATTTTTTCTACTCGCTATATGTGAGGAATTGTTATTTTTGCAGGTTTTTTATTAACTGTAAAGTCGTGAATACAATCGAACAACAATTTCAGGAAATTCTTCAAAACAGGGAGCCTCATAATCTTTATGACCCCATCGAATACATATTGATGCAATCTGGCAAGAGACTGCGGCCGACAATGGTGCATATAGCTGCTGAACTCTTCGATGGCGACCCCGAAAAGGCGAAACATGTCGCCGCTGCCTTTGAAATGCTACACAACTTCACCCTGATTCACGATGACATCATGGACAAGGCTGATGTGCGTCGCGGACAACCCACCGTTTACAAAAAGTGGAACAGCAACATCGCCATTCTGTCGGGCGACGCTCTCGTTGCCCTAGCCTTATTGGAGCTTCTCAAGACCAATTGCCCACCTGAAACTATCAAGACCATCACGGAAATTTTCGCTCGCATCGGACTGGAAATATGTGAAGGACAGCAATTTGATCTCGATTTTGAAACGATGGAGACAGTGCCCATCGAACAATATGTGGAGATGATCCGTTTGAAGACCGCCGTCATGTTTGCCGGATGTTTGAAGTCGGGCGGTCTGGTGGCCGGCGCCGATGCCGAAAGCTTACAAGCTCTCTACGACCTTGGTATCCATCTCGGACTCGCTTTCCAACTCGCCGATGACCTGCTTGATGTATATGGTACCGCAGAAACGTTTGGCAAGGCAGTGGGAGGAGATATTAAAGACAACAAAAAATCGTTCGTATATCTGAAAGCCCTCGAATTGGCCAACGAATCCCAACACCAAGAACTGAAAACTCTATTTTCCACAGTTCCGGCGGACGAACAGACAAAATTTGAGCAGGTGAAAGCCATTTTCGATGCCGTCAATGTTAAAGAAGCTACCGAAAACGAAATCGGCAAATATACGCAACTTTGCATGGAAGATATCAATAAAATCCATACCGATGACGCTAAAAAGCAACCCATCATCACGTTAGTTCAACATCTGCAAAGCCGCAAAAAATAGATGGCACAGGACAACAGCAACCGCTATTATATCATCCTCACCGTATTGGGTATTCTTATTATCGTTTACACCATACGGCTGTTCGATTTACAAGTGCTGGACAAGTCCTACCAACGTAAAGCCAATGAAAACGCTATCCGTGAGAAGACTATTCATCCTGCGCGTGGATTCATTTACGATCGCAACGACTCGCTGTTGGTGTATAATGATGCCGCATACGATTTAATGGTGGTACCCAAGGAGTTACGCGATTTCGACACCATGGAACTATGCCGCGTGTTAGATATGGAAATGGAGGAGGTGCGAAAAAAAATCGAGAAGGCCGCGAAATATTCCGGTAGTGTTCCTTCCCTTTTCAAACAACAGATCTCTAAAGAGGATTATGGCTATTTGCAGGAGAAAATGTCTGAATTTCCAGGCTTTTTCGTACAAGAGCGTACTCTTCGTACCTATCCGCAACCAATTGCTGCCCACATCCTTGGCTATGTCAGTGAGGTGGATGAACAAGATGTGGAGAACGATGGCTATTACAGAATGGGCGATTATATCGGTAAAAGCGGTATCGAAAAGGCTTACGAATCGATTTTGCGCGGTGTGAAGGGCAAACAGAAGGTGCTGGTGGATGTGCACAACCGTGAGGTCGGACCGTTTAACAACGGCGATGACGATGTAGTGGCTGTACCAGGGGTCTCCATTTGGAGCACCCTCGACATGCAATTGCAACGCTACGGCGAAGAGCTGATGGCGGGAAAACGTGGCGCGATAGTCGCGATAGAACCAAAAACAGGAGAGATTCTCTGTCTGGTCTCCAGTCCCAACTACGACCCGAACCTGCTGGTAGGTACCGCCCGCCCGAAAAACTACGGCAAATTAGTGATGGATCCCGAAAAACCACTGTTTAACAGAGCATTACAAGCTGCCTACCCACCCGGTTCCACCTTCAAACTGGCCAACGGACTTATTGCATTACAAGACAATATCATCACTTCCTCCACCATATACTCCTGCTCCGGCGGTGGTTATCACCTTGGCAATCACGTGGTACACTGCCATAATTGCGGCGGACTGAATATATACAGCGCCATTCAACGTTCCTGCAACACCTTCTTCTGCCGTGCTTATTACAATATTCTTTCTAACCGAAAGAAATACAAGAACATTGACGAATCATACTCCGCTTGGCTGGACTACATGAGCTCCATGGGTTTTCTACAGCAATTCAACACCGACCTGCCTTATGAGTTGAAGGGACGAATCCCGACAGCGGAATATTTCGACAAAAAATACAACAACAGCTGGAACGGTAACACTGTGGTTTCCATGGGTATCGGTCAAGGCGAAGCAGCGGTCACTCCGTTGCAAATGGCCAATATGCTGGCTGTTATCGCTAACAAAGGCTACTACATCCGTCCACATGTGGTGCGAGCCATCGGCAATCGCGACAGTTTGAACACACAATTCAATGAGAAGGTCTATTCAAAGATTGAGCCGCGTCATTTCGAAACGGTTCTCCAAGGCATGAAAATGGTGGTGACCGGCGGTACCGGTCGTGGAGCGCAAATTCCTGGTATTGAGGTAGCTGGCAAGACCGGTACCGCGCAGAACCCACATGGTCGCGACCACTCAGTATTCGCTCTCATCGCTCCGGCCAACGACCCAAAAATCGTCATCTTCTGCCTGGTGGAAAACGGTGGCTTCGGGGCTACTGTGGCCTGCCCTATCGCCAGCTTACTGGCTGAATACTACATCAATAGAAAGGTGGCGCGCACCGACCTCGAACAACGAATGAAAGAACTCAACATCAAATAGTTATGCCGAAATTAGATCCATATAATAAGATGTCCAAAGGCTTTGATGTGAGGTTGATTTGTTATTATCTTGCATTGGTTTTTATCGGTTGGATCACCATTTACTCCACCTGCTACATTCCTGACGGTTCCACCCCGATTTTTGACTTCGGACAACCCTATAGCAAGCAGATGCTTTGGATTGGAACATCAATCGTCTTGGCGACTATTATCTTATTGATAGACAGCGGAATAATACAGCACTATGCTTACTTTTTCTATCTATTCTGCCTCTTTTTGATGGTATTAGTGCTGTTTATCGGTGCGGAAATCAACGGTGCGAAATCGTGGATCAAGATCGGTGGATTCAGCTTACAACCCACCGAGTTCATGAAAGTAGCCACTGCTTTGGCTATGGCGAAGTTCATGCAGGAGGGCAAAACGGCCAACCAACGCCGTTACGTCTGGATTGTGCAATTCGCACTCATCGCCATTCCTGTGATTGTGGTGATGCTCCAGCACGATGCAGGCTCCGCACTCGTGTTCGCCTCCTTCATCATCCTTTTCTACCGCGAAGGTTTGAGCACCCAATTCCTTGTATTATGCATCATCGCCGCCATTATCACTATTGTCACACTGGCCTTTAACGAAACCTACGCCATCGCCATGATTACCGCTGTTTTCATTGGCTTTATGATATACAATCGTACTCAAAAAAAGAAAATCCGTCGCAATATCATCATCTACGTAGCCAGTATCCTTTTCGTTTTCTCCATCGACTTTCTCTATGAACACGGCTTCGAACCGCACCAAAAACAGCGTATCGACACCATTTTGGGCAAAACTTCCGACCCGTTAGGCGCCGATTTCAATCTCAATCAATCGAAAATCGCAATTGGATCTGGAGGTTTCTTTGGAAAAGGATACCTCAAAGGGACGCAAACGAAACTGAAATTCGTACCTGAACAGAGCACCGACTTCATCTTCTGTGCCATCGGGGAAGAATGGGGCTTCGTCGGGACAATGGTCGTTTTCGGTCTTTTTGGGGCACTTATTTTCCGCATCTTGAAACTATCTGAAAAACAGCGAAATCCGTTTGTCCGATACTACGGGTACGGCATTGCCGGCATCTTCGCGGTCCACTTCTTCATTAACATCGGTATGACCATCGGACTGATTCCCATCATCGGCATCCCACTACCCTTTATCAGCTATGGCGGCTCCTCCCTTTGGGCGTTTACAATGATGCTGTTCTGCTTTATTAAACTCAATGATAACTAATAGGAAAAGTTAATTTTTGAAAATATTTTCTTGAGCGCCTCGGAGAGGCAAGACACGCAAAGCGCAAATAACCCCATGCAAGCAAAGCGCAGTGTGGGACTCACCAAAACAGAAAAACTATGGAAGAAACCACCGAAACCTCCATCTCCGTGTTAACCCAAATGGTCACGGAACATACTGGAAACCAACCGACTGCCTGCGTCCCGCTGGCGCAGTCCGGCTCCCACAGACGCTATTACCGCTTCACCTTCGCGGATAACAGCACGCTGATCGGCGCTTATAACGAAGATGTGACGGAAAACAAGGCCTTTTTTGAATATTCTCGCTTCTTCGCCGCACAAAAGCTGAATGTCCCTGCCCTGCTGACCATTCACGAGGACGAGAAACACTATCTGCTGAACGACCTTGGCACACAGACACTCTACGACATACTCTGCAAAGTGCGAAAGGAAAATGGTGATTTTCAGGAGATTATGAGTTATTACCGAAAGGTGGTGGCAGCGTTGCCCCGGTTCCAGATGACCGCAAAACAAGGACTTGACATGTCGGTGGCCTACCCTCGCGCCGCTTTCGACCGACAATCCATGCAGTGGGACCTCAACTACTTCAAATATTACTACCTCAAGATGGCCTACATCCCGTTCAATGAACAGCTGTTAGAGAATGATTATCAGCGGTTTATGGACTACTTGCTTAGTGTCGAAGATGACTTCTTTCTCTATCGTGATTTCCAATCGCGGAACATTATGGTTTTCGAAGATGACGTTTGGTTCATCGACTATCAAGGCGGTCGAAAAGGCGCTTTGCAATATGACATTGCCTCGCTGCTCTACGATGCCAAAGCCGACCTCTCGCCTGAAATCCGCGAAGAGCTGTTAGACTGCTATTTGGACAATCTATCGAAGCTGATTTCCATCGATCGTGCGCAATTCAAAGCCTATTTTAACGCTTTTTCACTCATACGTATCATGCAAGCAATGGGCGCGTACGGATATCGCGGCTATTTCGAACGGAAGACGCACTTCCTTCAGAGCGTGCCCTACGCCATTCGCAATTTGCGTTATCTGCTAAGTCAGAACGCATTACCAGACAATCTGCCCGAACTGCGCCACGTTTTGCAGACTGTGGTCGATAGCTACGTGGAAACCAAAACGCAAAACACTGATGTACTGACGGTTACGGTGCAGAGTTTTTCGTTCAAGAAGGGCGTTCCTGAAGACCCGTCCGGCAATGGCGGCGGTTTTGTCTTCGACTGTCGCGCGCTACCGAATCCGGGACGTGAGAAAAAGTACGCCACCTTCACCGGAAAAGACGCTTGTGTGAAGGAATACTTAGAACAGTATAAAGAGGTGGAACTGTTTGTGAATCACGTATGTGCGCTTGTGGATATGTCTGTCGATAACTACTTAGAGCGCAACTTCACACACCTGACTGTGAATTTCGGCTGCACCGGCGGACAACACCGATCGGTCTATTTCGCCGAGCGCACCGCCGCGCATCTCCGCGCCAAATACCCGAAAATTGTCGTGGAATTGAAACATACGAACCCGATGGTTTAATCTCCGCGGGATCACACGGATCTGCGCGGATTTGCGGATAAAAGACGCGATTCATCGCGTCTCTACAACACGGTGATGCTTCCCGTAAACCGATAAGATTTCCCGTTCAGGTCGGTGCAGCGGATGACGTAGTTATAGACCACGCTGACGGCCAAACGACCGTTGATTTCGCCGCGCCATTGAAAGCCCTTGTCGGTGGAGTAGAAAACCAACTCGCCCCATCGGTCGAAAATGCTGATCTCGAAGGTGCCGAGCATGCTCTGCACCCGTTCCGGAAGGGAGAACACATCGTTGACCCCGTCACCTCTGGAGGGCGTGATGGCGTTGGGCAGCACGATTCGGAAATCGCATGCCTCCACGGTGTAATGGGCCGTGGAACGGCAGTCGCCCTGCATGGCCGTCACACTGTACAAACCCGGCTGCGTCACCGTGATGTTCGGCATCTCTTCGCCCGTACTCCACACATAATCCGTCATCTGCGTCTCCGCCACAAGCTCCGCCGACATGCCCTCGCAGAAATCCTCCGTCAGGGAAACGATGCGCAGGGAAGTGTCAATAACGGTGAGATGCAGGGTGACGACACTGTCGCAACCATGCGAAGTGGACAATTGATAATGGATAAGGGATAATTCCGGGATACCGGGAAGGAAAACCGTATCTTGGTATGTGTAAGGCAATTCGTTCTCGCAAAGCGTCAGATGCTCCTCGGTTTCGGCGGAATGATTTATCGTAAGATGCAACGTGATTGTCGAATCACAGCCATCGGCATTGCTCAACGTGTCATTGTAATCCCCTGATTCCGTATAGGTTACGCCGCCCCACTCGTATTCATCACACGCCGACACGTGCAAATCCGAGTGGTCCGATGCATTTATCGTCAAGTGCAACGTCACCACACTGTCACAACCATGAACATTCGTCAACGAATCAACATAATCACCTGATTCAGTATATATTACACCCTTCCACTCGTACTCCTCACACGCCAATACGTGCAGATCCGTGTGATCCGCGGTATCAATCGTCAGACGCAACGTCACCACACTGTCACAACCATGAACATTCGTCAACAAATCAACATAAGCACCTGATTCCATATAAATTACACCCTTCCACTCATATTCCCCACACGCCAATACGTGCAGATCCGTGTGATCCGCGGCATTTATCGTCAAGTGCAACGTCACAATTGAATCACAACCATGAACATTCGTCAACGAATCAACATAATCACCTGATTCCATATAAATTACACCCTTCCACTCATATTCCCCACACGCCGTCTCGTACAAATCCGTGTGATTCGCGGTATCAATCGTCAGATGCAACGTTACCACTGAATCACAGCCATGAACATTCGTCAACGAATCAATATAATCACCTGATTCTACATAAGTTACACCCTTCCACTCATATTCCTCACACACAGATACGTGCAGATCCGTATGATTCGCGGTATCAATCGTCAGATACAACGTCACAATCGAATCACAGCCATGAACATTCGTCAACGAATCAACATAATCACCTGATTCTATATAGGTTACACCCTTCCACTCGTACTCCTCACACGCAAATACGTGCAGATCCGTGTGATTCGCGGTATCAATCGTCAAGTGCAACGTCACTATCGAATCGCAGCCCACAGCATTCGTCAGCGTGTCACTGTAATTTCCAGTTTCCATATAAGTTACGCCCTTCCACTCGTATTCCTCACACGCCGTCTCGTACAAATCCGTGTGATCCTCGGCGTTTATGGTCAGGTGCAGCGTCGCCACACTGTCGCAACCCGCTGCATTGGCCAAATAGGTGGTGTAATCCCCCGATTGCGTGTAGGTTACGCCGTGCCATAGATAGCTGTCGCAGGCAATAGCCGCAGTGTCGCCAACGGTGGAATGGTTCACCGTCAGACGGATGGTCACCGTGCTGTCGCAGCCGTAGCGGTTCGTGAAATACTTCGTGAGCGTGTCGCTTTCGTCAAACACCTCCCCTCCCCACACATACTCATCGCATGCGGTCACATCCAGCTCCACGGTGTCGGGATCGACCACTTGCATGGTAAACGTCACCGTACTATCGCAGCCCAACGACGACGTGTATGTAAACACCAGCGTGTCAGCATGATCGAACGCTATCCCATGCCAACTGACGGGCAGGTCCCCCGAACAGACCGTAGTGTCATAGCAGACCTGCGGCGGCGGCAGCACGGTCGCATGCACGAAAAGCATGCTGTCGCAGCCCTGCGCGTTTTCCAAAGTTTTCGAATAGTATCCGCTCGTGGTGTAAACATTCCCATACCACTCAAACTGATCGCACACAACAGTGTCAAATGAAGTAAAACTGATGCTGTTGACATGTACGGTCATCACCAACATGCTGTCGCAACCGTACTGGTTTTTCAAGGCCTTGCTCTGAGTGCCAGCCCCGTTGAATACCCTCCCATTCCATGAAAATGGAAGCTTGTTCTGACACACTGTGGTGTCCAACAATGTGGTGTCGGAGTGGTGGACGGTCAGGTTCAGACGGCTCAAGCAATCACAACCCTCCCCATTGGTGGACAGTCTTTCGTATGTCCCAGATTCCGTATAAAAAACGCCATACCAATAGTAAGAGTTGCATGCCGAAATATCCGTCACCACAGTTCCCGTGTCCGACACCAGCACGTGCACTGTCACCACGCTGTCGCAGCCGTGCACATTGGCGAACGTGCCCCCCTGATCGCCCTCCCCTTCGAAGGTGAAGCCGCGCACTGTCACGGGAAGGCTTTGGGGACAGACGATGGTATCCACCCTCAGCGTGTCAGAACGGTGGACCGTCAGGTGGGCGGTAACGATGCTATCGCAACCGAACCGATTGGTCAGCTGCTGCATGTAATCCCCTGTCTGCGTGTAGGTTTCGCCGTTCCACACAAAACTGTTGCAGACGGCGGTGTCGAACAAGGTGGTGTGCGAGGGGTTGACGGTCAAATGGAGGGTCACCGTGCTGTCGCAGCCTAGCTGGTTGTTAAATGTCTGTGTGTAAGTTCCTGATTGCGTGTAGATTTCACCGTTCCATGTATAGGAGTCGCACGCCACATCGGTGAACTGGGTATGATGGGTTTGCTTAACGTTCAGAGTCATGGTCACCACCGAGTCGCAACCACTCTCGGTCTGGAGTGTCACCGACTGAGTACTGGCAGTGTTGAAAATCAATCCATTCCATTCGATAGGCAACGAATTGTCACAGAGAGTGCTATCAATATTCACCGTTGCGGAATTCAAAACGGTCACGTGCAAGGAAACGATGCTGTCACAACCGTTTTGGCCTTGGTAATTCAAAGTGTAAATCCCTGATTGCGTGTAAGGTACACTGCCCCATATCAGTTCATCGCACACGATAGTATCTATCGTAACGTGTTGCGACGGAAGAATGGTCAAATCCAACATTATCAAGCTGTCGCAACCTTTGACATTGGTAAGATATTGCACATAGTTTCCTGAGTACGAATAGGTTATCCCATTCAAAGTATAATTATCACATGTGGTTTCTGTCAAATATGTGGTATCAGGTGACAACAGCGTGAGGTCCAACGTGTAAACAGCATCGCAAGGTTGTCCTTCCGCAAGAAATGTTTGCTCATAAATACCGCTTTCGTAGTAAGTTATGCCGTTCCAGATATAGGAACCGCAAGCCTCTTGAATTTGATAAGAATGAGAGTAACGAGGGAGAACCGTCAAATGCAGAACAACATCAGTAGAACAACCTTCCGCAACGACGGTGCGAGAATAGGTGAACGTGCCCGGATATGGATATTCGTCCGCAGAAATCGAAAATCCATACCCTTCATAATCACAGTCTGCACAAACCTCATCCTCAAACACTTGCGAGGGAGCACTAGCCACATAGATAGTCTGCGAGGCAGTATTGCTACACCCTAACTCGTTGGTGGCAGTCACGGTGTAGGTGGTACTGCTGGAGGGTGATTGGGTTATGACTGCTCCCGTATTGCCCGTATTCCATTGGTAGGTCAGAGAGGTATCTACATAGACCTGCGGGTAGTGAAAAGTGCGCACTGCACAGGCACGAGCCGTTGGTGTTGTAAAATATGCAGAAGCATACGCTCCAGAATTACCAGAGGTAAAAAAAAGCTGATAGTAATTATTTCCTGAATATAGGGTACTGCTCATATATGTAGCATCTTGTAAGACGCTGCCATATAAACTTAACGCGGATTCAATATAGGGCATTTGAGAATAGAGCCGACTGAGTTGCAAGAAAGCCGGCAAACACCATCCATGCTCAAAATCAATCATATTCACCGCACAATTAGAGCAATTTTGATAATGCTGATAGAGAAACAGCGTATTTTGGTACCCTGCTGTGTCCAGTTTGAAATTTTGTGCAGGAATAGGATTCATCAAAAGAAAAGTATCGTAAGGAAGGGGGTAATCTTCCCCGAAAACACACCCAGGTGCGTCGTTCAGCGCCACCACCCAGCCGCCGCTACCGTCAGGAAGCAGGTAATAGACCACACCTTGCGTACCATCCGGGAAGGTATATAGATCACCCACCTGTTGTCCGTGCACCCCAGCGAACATCCACAACAACACCAATATGATCGCCCATCTCCTTTTCATCTCCCTAAAAATTCCGAATACTGCGCACCCTCATCCGATCCAAAAACATAGTGGAAAGGTAATTCTTATGCTGATAGTTGATTCCACCGTTAGAACCCATATACCATGCAAAATGGGTATCCATTTCAGAGGAAGACCACAAATTGGTGCCATACATTACAGGAGGGAACAGAATGGTTCCACCCAGCATCTGTAAAGTGGCATTAACCACTGACTCTTCTGTATATATAGCTCTCAATTGGCCCATAGCGGGAATATACCAACCGTTGTCAAAATCCACCGCTCCAGCGATATAGTTCATGGAATTGTTCCGCATGGCCAGCGTATTGGCATAGCCATTCGTGTCGTACATGGTTGCTCTTGAGTTGTCGTAATCGACATTCGAGAGGTTTGCCGACGCGCCCCACGCGATGCCGGGAGCCTGCACCTGCAAGTGCATCGCCCAACCGTGTTCTCCTGTATCATCCACCCAAAACACCACGCCCATGGCGGTTTTGCCACACGGCCACATACTGGGTTGCACGACAGAGCCATCGGTGCAGAGAATGTCGCCCGGAGCCACTGGACGCGGGGTCGGGGGCAGCGGCACGGAATTGTCCATGTCGCCCACCGCCATAATAGTAGTGCTATCGCCTTCACAAATCTCCGACGGATTCGCCACAGTGGCAACCGCAGGTGAACCTTTTATCCACAACTGCAAGATATCCACACTGTCGCACCCGTGAATCGTCGTATGGTGATTCATAAAAATCTGACTGCCCGTAGTATTTTGAACTGAAATATGAAAACCGTGCCCATCATACCCATTTCCTCCGCAAATCGTATCTTGGTAAAATTGATGATACATCGGATAATGATAGACCGTCAATGAGACAGTGTCCAAATGACAGCCATTATCCGCGACCAAGCTGACCACCGCCGGATTGGGAGCCGTCTCTGTAAAATAGAGCGACATATTCGGAGTTTCATCCCCATTAATGACACTGACCCCCGACGGCACAAGCCACTGGAAAAAAGAGAGATTTCCTGACACCACCAAATAGGAGGTCTCCTCGTAATCGCAGGTGGTGGTCGTGCCCTGAATCACCGTGGGCACCCATTCCAATGTGGAGACGGTCAAATGGAGGATGGTAAACAAGGTGTCACAACCTGCACTTCCCACCGAAAAAATCGTGTCCGTGAAACTGCCCGGCTGCAAGTTTGTGTATGTAAAGCCATATTTCTCATAATCCTCCCCTTGGCAAGCAAAATCGAAATATTCTGTATATTTCTGCTCCACAGTTAGATAAAGCGTATATGTAACATCACTGCCTGAACAATCGGAGGCATTGTAGAAGGTATTCGTCACCCGA
Source organism: uncultured Bacteroidales bacterium (assembly GCA_946409645.1). Lineage (GTDB taxonomy): Bacteria > Bacteroidota > Bacteroidia > Bacteroidales > WCHB1-69 > F23-D06. The sequence goes on along the minus strand of CAMJXE010000005.1, from coordinate 3,151 downwards.
ATCGTGCCTGGAGTAGTCTGAGGTGGCAAGTCGAACAAGTGCTCATGGTAGCTGTCTCCTTCGCAGATGGTGTCATAAAAGGTGGCGTCTTCCGTGGGCAACCCACTTGCCATCACTGTTCCGCTGAGTGTGAACTGGCATCCGATGGCGGAGGTGAGCTGACAACTCGCGCTGGTCGTTGTATTTCCAATGGGGTAGGTTGACACTGCGGCAGTGTCCCCGTTGTTCCAATCGTACGAGGTATAACCTGAAGGCGCAATAAAGGTGATGTTCTGTCCGTCACAGTCGGACACCACCAAATGGTTGCTGACGCAGGAAGCAGTGAAGTAAGCATAGCCGAAATGGGCCTCAAACGCGCAATCGTAAGTGACGAACTGCACGGTCACCGTCTGTCCGGCGAACTCCGTGAGGTCGAAGCCCACGTCGGTCCAGGGCCGCCACCGGATGTCACCAGCTGAAACAAAACCGGGAATATCGGCACCGGCGCGTACATCATACTCGGCACATGCATCTACAAGTTGTCCGTCCGCATTGAGTATGCGCATCACAAAACGGGGCTGTTCTGAAGGGAGATGGTTAGGATCTTGCAGCACCACCGCGAATTTCACTAACAAAACGGAGTAATTCGGATCCACACTAAACTGATATTCAATGGCTTCTGCCTCACCGCCAGCCGCATGGCTACCCAATTTCACCACGGCACTTTCGCCTGGCGGCAGCAGCGGCAACTGGTGATAGGTGTAGGGATCAGTTCCCTGCGTCGTTATCATCGCGTGATGCTCCTCCATCACCCCTGTGTTTTGGAAAGGATTGGCAAACAAACCGTAATAACATGTCACCCCCGGCGCCGTCAAATCGGTAAAATCCGGGCACTGCGCCCGCCCGAAGGCCGTCGCCGCCAACAGTATTACCGTTATGATCAGGGAGCGTTTCATCTTTGGGTTTACAGGTTTACAGGTTTACAGGTTTACGGGTTTATGGGTTTATGAGCCGCCGTTGTAGAGACGTTTCATGAAACGTCTCTACCTCGGAAACCCTTTTCATTGTACATTCTACATTCTACATTGTACATTATTATCTCACCACCACCTTCCGATGGTATTCCTTCCCGTCCTCATCCGTCACGCGCAACACATACACGCCCGCGGGCACGTTGCGCACGTTGATCGCGGCAATGCTCGGTTGGGGCGTATTGCATACGCCCGTTATCACGCGTCCCTGTAGATCGTACAAGCCAACGGATTTAATTCCCGCGCCATTCAACTCCACATACAACACCTCATCCGCAGGGTTCGGATAGACCTTGAACTCGGTAGGTTCGCGGTCATCAATACCGACACACTCCTCGTAGATGAAATTGCTATAGCTGCTCCAACCCGATGCAGACTGATATGCAGCAGTTTTCCCACAGGGTACACGGACATAAATAGTATCTGATGTACTGAAAGTAGGCTGCAAACCACTACCAGAAATAACGGGCGGCATTTCACCATAGCAGTTAATAATTTCCAAGCCGCTCTCGCCATTATTTCCAATAAAAGCTCTTTTCCCAATATAGGTTACAGTTGCGGGAATATCAATCTCCTTTAACAAAGGCGTTTGGGAAAATGCTCTAGTCCCAATGGAAACCAGTTGCTGCGGCAACACCACGTGAGACAAAGCACCGCACTCTGCGAAGCAATATTCGGGAATGGTATCTATCGATGCGGGTATAACTATCTCTTCAAGACCGCTAAGTGCAAAGCAGTAATCACCCAATTTTACTGTATTGACAGGAAGGGCAATGGAGGTTAGATGACGAAAACCATAAAAACAAAAATCATACAATTCCAACGGGTTTGTGTTCGGCTTAAACTCCACGTAATGGCATAAAATATCAGACGTGGGATCGTATGGATTGATTAAATAAGGGTTTCCCAAAGCAAGTTTACGCAACGTGCCGGGAAACACTATTGTATCCAAATAGGTGGGGGGAACGGCATCCTCAAGTATTTCCTCAAGCCCTTCATGCAGGGTGATTTTGGTCAGCGGACATCTGTAAAAAGATTGATACGGCAGTACAGTCACCCCTGCAGGAACATCCACCTCAGAGATTGCGCTATAAGAAAACGCCTCATCTCCTAAATAGGTTAAACAGGATGGCAAATCTATATGCGTTAAAGAAGGCGTGTTGGCAAAAGCATAATAATTAATGCGTTTTACATTGGGCATGACAATATTATGCAAAGAAGACGCGCAAAACGCTCCTGTATCAATTGTCTCCACAGAGGCGGGAATTATCACCGTATGCAGATCTTTCTGCATGAAAAAGGCTTCCTTGTCGATGGAAGTAACGGTATAGGTAGTACCGTTATAGGCAACCGTTGATGGAATCGTTATCAGAGAGTCGTAATCATAAACGGGATAGAGGAAACCGGGTTGCCCGACTTGAGTTGCATTTTGAGGCCATGGCAAGGTGTGATACACGGAGTCGTGGCACCGCGTCACCGCCACCGTATAAGGTGCTGTGGATGAGGTAATTCGATAATAGAGGGTATCACCATCAGGGTTGACAGCCCTGAAATCATAATCCGGCCAAAAGCCCTGAGCGAATGCTGCACCGAAGCCAACGGTCAGCAGCACCGCCGTCATGGTCATTCTCGACCAAAAACTGCTTGTGTTTGTTGAATGTTTCATAATATTGTATTTTAATGATGATGAATTATCTGACGTTGCAAAAGTACAAAATATTTTGTTTGTCATCTCACCACCACCTTCCGATGGTATTCCCGTCCATTCTCGTCCGTCACGCGCAACACGTACACGCCCGCAGGGACGTTTCGCACGTTGATTGCGGCAATGCCCGGTTGGGACGTATTGAATACGCCCATTACCACGCGGCCCTGCAAATCATACAACCCCACGGATTTAATTCCCGCACCGGACAGTTCCACGTAGAGAATGTCGTCAGTGGGGTTGGGATAGACGTTCAACACGGCATCCGCTGCGGCATCCATCGCGGTGCGTTTCGCACGGGTGGTCGTGGTTTCATCGCCCCGTAGGGGCGTATCGAATACGCCCTCGTTACCCCATTCGTCATCGTAACAAATTCCGAAGAAGAAGCAGAGCACTCCCTTGGCCATCACCGAGGTGCGCCCGGTGTTTCGTTCCG
>CAMJXE010000004.1 GCA_946409645.1 uncultured Bacteroidales bacterium | reverse complement strand
TGACCTCCCTGCACGGGGAGTACTTTGAATTGGTGAGGAATCAGTTGGAAATGGGGAATAGTTAGTTATGAGCAATGATATTGACATTATAGAAGATCAAAATCTCTCCGAGGACAACCTCAACCTTCGCAGCGAGGAGGTGCAGGAGATACTCGGCAGGCCGCCAAAATGGATAGTGCGGGTGGGTATCAGCATTATCTTTGTCGTGGTGGCGGGACTTTTCGTGGGCAGCTATTTCCTGAAATACCCAGACATCCTGCCCGCCCCCATCACCGTCACCACCGAAAACCTGCCTGCCGGCGTGATGGCCATGACCACGGGCAAGATTGACACCATTACCGTTGCAGAGAAACAGACGGTTAAAGAGGGCGAACTGCTGGCTGTCATTCGCAATCCCGCAAAATTGGAGGATGTGATGGCGGTGAAACGGATGTTGGATGAATTGGATACGTTGGCCGTAGAGACGCGCCATGGCACGTCTCTACAATTGGGGGAAATCCAATCGGCATACACCGCCTTCGACAATGCCCTGACCGATTACCGCCATTTTGTGGAAACGGACTACCATAATCGCAAAATCGCGGTCATCCGAAAACAAATTGCTGCCCAGAAGAACCTGCTACAAAAAACCGTCAACCAGCTGAACATCAGCAGAAAACAATTAGCCACGGCACAAAAGCTGTTCGAAGTTGATTCGACGCTATACAGCAATGCGGCACTTTCCTTGGTGGATTACCAGTCGGCAAGAAACAGTCTGCTGCAACAACTGTCGTCCCTTGAATCGTCAAAGATGAGTGTTGACAACCAACAAATGAGCATCCTGCAATCCGAACAGAGCATCTTTGACCTGGAGCAGCAGCGCATTGACGAAGAACAGCAGCTGACATCAGCCCTGACTACTGCCAAGGAGCAACTTGCCGCCCAAATACGACAATGGGAACAGACCTATCTGCTGGTTGCCCCATGCGATGGAAAAGTCACGTTCACCAAGTACTGGCAAAAAAACCAGAATGTGAATGCGGGTGAGGTGTTGGTGACCGTGGTTCCCGACGGTAACACGCAGGTGGTAGGCAAGATCCTGCTTCCGCAGCAGGGCGCGGGCAAGGTCAAGGTCGGGCAGACCGTCAACGTCAAATTGGACAATTTCCCGTATCTGGAATACGGCATGGTCAAGGTGTGCATACGGAACATCTCGATGGTCCCCGTGCAGGTGGATGAAAACACCAAAGCCTACATGCTTGAGGTGGAGTTTCCGGAGAATCTGGTCACCACATACGGTAAGGAGTTGACTTTCAGCCAGGAAATGACAGGCACGGCGGAAATCATCACCGAAGACTTGAGATTGCTGGACAAGTTCATCAATCCGATAAAAGCGGTGATAAAGAAGTAGCAAATTATTAAAAATGAATAGACATGCCGTACCAAATCTAACCCAAAAATTCGTACTTTTGCCGCCATTTTAAAAGTACGATAGACTGATATGCTCTACCCGGAGAATTTTGAGGAGAAAATAGGTTTTGATATAGTGCGGCGGCTCATTTTGGCCCACTGCTTGAGCCCACAGGGCGCGGAGGCAGTGGATCAGATGCAGTTCATGACCGACATGCTGCTGATTATGCCCGCGTTGGAGTCGGTGGAGGAGTTCCGTCAACTGCTGCTCTTCGACGAGCCCTTTCCAGCGCAGGATTTCTACGACCTTCGCGAGGTACTGAAACGATTGCGCATCGACGGTACCTACATTGAATTGGACGAATTGGCATGTCTGCGCGGTTTTGTGCAGTCGATGACCAAGATTTTCGTCTATTTCAAGGTACGCCACGAGGAAAATCGCTATCCAAGGCTCTGGTCGATGTGTGCGGAGATGCCGCTGCAACGCGACCTCATGTCCGCCATCAACCGCATTATGGACGACAAAGGGCAGATGCGCGACAACGCCTCCGACGAGTTAGCGCACATCAAAGGGGCCATCAACCGCATCTCCCGCGACGCCGATCGTCAGATTCGCAAGATTCTCTCCGCCGCCAAACAGGACGGTATCGTGAAGGAGGATGCCGAGATGACCATCCGAAATGGCAGACTCTGTATCCCCGTTTCGGCGCAGTTCAAACGCCGGCTGCGCGGCTTTGTACACGACGAGTCCGCCACCGGACAGACCGTTTTCATCGAGCCTACCGAGGTTTTCGATGCCAACAACGAACTCAAAGAGCTGCAAAATGCCGAACAACGCGAGATTATCCGCATCCTGACCGAAATTTCCGACACCATTCGTCCGCTTATTGATGACCTCTTGGATGCGCAGAAGCTGATGGGTCGCTACGATTTCCTTCGCGCGAAAGCCCTCTTCGCCATCGATATTGACGCTTCTGTACCTCACATCCACCCCCAAACGCTGGTACAGTGGTATCAAGCGAAGCATCCGTTGCTTTATCTCAATTACAAGAAAAACCATAAGGAGGTGGTGCCGCTCGACATTAAGTTGAACCCCGAAAAGCGGATTTTGATCATCTCCGGACCTAACGCCGGCGGTAAGTCTGTGTGCCTGAAAAGTGTTGGTTTACTGCAATATATGATGCAGTGCGGATTGCCGGTCCCCATGCTTAGCACTTCCGACATGGGCATCTTCGACAGCATTTTCATCGATATCGGCGACGAGCAGTCCATAGATAATGATTTGAGTACGTATAGTTCTCATTTGCAGAATCTTAAAGTAATGGATGAGCAATTGAACGCGAAGTCGCTGTTCCTGATTGACGAGTTCGGTAGCGGTACCGAGCCTACATTGGGTGGCGCGTTGGCGGAATCGATTTTGGAGCACTATTACGACACGAAAGCGTTCGGCATCATCACGACGCATTACGGCAATCTGAAGATGTTTTCCGACACGCATCCCGAAGCAGAAAATGGTGCTATGTTGTTCGACACCAATGCGTTAATTCCACTTTACATACTTAAGATGGGTAAACCGGGCAGTTCGTTCACTTACGAAATCGCCCGCCACATTGGACTGAATCCGCATATTATTGACAATGCAATTCAAAAATCTGGTACAGCGCAAATCGATTACGAACGGAAATTAGAGGAGATTGAAATCACGCAAATCGAAACTGAGCAGAAACTCAGGATGGTGCGGGCCGCCGATGACCAATTAGCAACCATGATTGACGAATATGCTGAAAAGTTCGCGCAACTCGACAAGCAACGCAAAGAAATCCTGGCTAAAGCTAAGAATCAAGCTAACAGCATTGTAGATAGTGCTAACAAGATTATTGAGAATACCATTCGCGAAATCAAAGAGTCGAAGGCCGATACCGAAAAGACCAAGAAGGCACGGCAGGAAGTGCAGGTTTTCAAGAAGGAGCTGCAAAAGGAAATTGAGAATGTGGAAAAGGCCGAGGCGGAAGCTGTGAAGCCAATTATCCCCATCCACAAACGTAAACCTGTGGAGAGGAAACCTTCGTCTGAGGAGGTGATGGACAAGACCATCCACGTGGGTGATTCTGTATATCTTCCTGATTCACAGATTGCTGGAGAGGTAACTCAAATCGATGGCAATGACGTAATGATATCCTTCCATTCGGTGAACTTCCGTACCAAACTTGACAAACTCGTCAAAATTAGCAAAAAGGAGGCACGAAATGTAGAGCGTGGACATGTGTCGCAGTTCAACACTGGCTCCATAGCCGATGCCCTCAACAAAAAACTCTCCAATTTCAACAGTACACTGGATGTGCGTGGGCAGCGTGCCGAAGAGATGGTGCATAATCTGGAGGAGTATTTGGACGAGGCCGAGATGTTAGGAATACAAAATTTACGAATTTTACATGGTAAAGGTAATGGTATTTTACGCAGCGTTGTAAGACAGTATCTTACTAAAAGACAGATGGTTGCGGAGTTTCACGACGAGATGTTAGAGCTGGGCGGCGCTGGTATTACTGTCGTAAAAATGAAAAAGTAGTCGAAAATTTTTTATTTTCGCCGCCTTGCTTAAATATAGGGATTATGTCACAAAAGAAATTTGCCGTCATCGGCGCAGGACAGTTCGGTCAGGCCATCAGTCTGGCATTATCGGAGAAGGGCTTCGAGGTGTTGGTCATTGACAAGGACATGAAAAAAGTGCAGAATATCAGTGATGATGTGGCGTATGCTGTCTGCACGGATGCTACCGACAAGCGTGCCTTGCTTAACGAAAACATTAAGGATTTCGATGCAGTTATTGTGGCTATCGGAGATGACTTTGTGGAGCGATTACTCTGCATTTCTAATCTTATAGACTTAGGTATCAGTAAGATATATTGTCGTATTAAAGGTGCTCACCAACAAACTATTTTGGAAAAGATGGGCATTACCGAATTTCTTTCGCCAGAGGAGGAGTTAGCAACAATGTTAGCTGAGCGATTGAGTAATCCCAACATTCTCTCTTACTTGCAGATGCCAGACGAGTACCGCATCGCTTCCATCATTGCACCCAATCGCCTCGAAGGTCTGACACTCGGTGACATCAATTTCCGCGACAATCACCATTTGAGTTTGGTCACCATTCGTCGCAATTTTGAGGAAATCGAAAACAAGGAACTTACTATGAAACAACATATTATCGGTGTACCCGACAACTCTACGGTCATTCGGAAAGATGATGTGTTCGTGCTGTTCGGCAAAGATCGCGATATAGATAACTTCATCAAAATCAACCTGTAATGCTTTTCTTCGGAAATCACGACGAGTATAACGGCAAGGCGCGTATTCACATTGTCAATAACAAGGATCGCATTCAGCGGACCTTGCGTTTGTGTAGTTTGGTGATTTCCATCGTAACCATCGCATGCATTTTCTGTTACCACGGCCTCTACATCACACCATTCGTTAAGAATCTGATTAGATGGATAATACATCTTAGTCTTTTCTTTTATGTGGCCAAATATTTCGTTCTATTTTATTATTCGCTACATCGAAAAGAGCATCTCAAGCAATCGTGGTTCGAATTTTTGATTATCCTTGTGCTTATCATACAGTTTATTTCCATAAATGTCTTCCATATTGATATTGTTGATGCGCATAATTTTGAGAATATCTATCTGATTTTCATACAATTCTACTTTTTGATTATCGTATTGATGGAGTTGGCCAAGGCGAGTAGTTCATTGGGAAAATACCATCTCAGTCCGCCTATTTTGATGGTGGCATCATTCCTTTTTCTCATTGCCATTGGTACCATTTTGCTTTTGATGCCGCGTATGACTACGCAGGGAATCTCTTTCATTGATGCACTGTTCACGGCTACCAGTGCCAGCTGTATCACAGGGCTTACTGTGGTGAGCACCCCCGAATGTTTTACCTTCAAAGGTCAAGTTGTGATATTGGTACTCATACAGTTAGGAGGAATGAGCATTCTCTCTTTCGCAACCTTCTTTTCCACGTTCTTGTCCCGGTCGTTGGTAGGTTTGCGCTACCAGTACATGATTCGTGATATGATGTCCACAGACCGTCTTTCTGATTCGGTAGGTTTGTTGCGCAGCATTGTGCTCACCACCTTTATCATTGAAGCCGCCGGCGTGGCGTTTCTGTTCACCTATTGGAAATCGACAGGTTTTTTCCTTTCTGACAAACAGAACCTTTTTTTCTCGATATTTTATACGGTTTCGGCCTTTAATAACGGCGGTTTTGTGCTCATTGACGACAGTTTGCTGAATTTAGGTGTACCTGGAAGTTATTTCCCGCAGATGGTCATTATGATGCTGGTCTTTCTCGGTGGCATCGGGTTCGTCACCATTCGCGACTTCTTCAGCTATCGTTACATCCGTGAGCGTAATAAATATCATTGGAAATCCCTGATGCCACAAACAAAAATCGTGCTTTATGTCACTTTTACCATCATCATCATCGGTACCTTTCTTTTTTTCCTGATAGAATATAACGGGGTGTTAAAGGACATTGATGGGTTTGGAAATAAGATTTTTACCTCCGTTTTTCAGATAGTCACATGTCGAACTTCAGGTTTCAATGTGTTGGATATCAATATGATGCATGTTTCTACCATCATTCTGATATTGGTGGCGATTTTTATTGGCGGCTCTCCGAGTTCCACGGGCGGTGGCATCAAAACCACCACATTGTTCATAGTCTTCAAATCTGTGGTTGCCACGGTAAAGGGTAAGAAAGACATCGAATTCGGTCATAGGGCCATCTCTCCGTCAATGGTAGAGAAGGCGACCACTATCATCATGATGTCCGCAACTTTCATACTGATTTCCTGTTTCTTGCTCACGGTGGTGCAACCGGATGTACAGCTGTTACATGCGCTGTTTGAAACTTCGTCGGCATTCACCACATGCGGCCTTTCCACTGGCGAATGTGCCAACTGGAATTGGATGGCCAAACTTATCCTGACCATCAACATGTATTGCGGTCGTATCGGTACTCTGACGATGGCTTTCGCTCTAACCCGTCACAGAATCGAATCGCCACACCAATATCCCGATCTTTACATCATGTTGGGTTAAAGGACGTTGTACGTCTTTTCGACCTTTTTGTGACATTTCTTTCCTTTTTGAAAGGAATACTGTTCAATATGCTGTGAATAGGATAAAAATTTATATTTTTGCAGCCTGATTAAAACAAAGGATATGGCTGAAAATAAGAATTTCACAATCGGCATTACGCAAGGCGATATCAATGGTATCGGCTATGAAGTGATTATCAAATCATTGAGTGACAGTAGGATAATGGAGATGTGTACGCCAGTGGTGTATGGGCTCTCTAAGGTGGCATCCTATCATAAAAAGTATATGGAGATGTCGGATTTTTCGTTCCAGTTCACCAAAACGGCGGAGCAGCTCTCCACCAAACGCCCCAATCTCATCAATTTATACGAGGATGAGGTGAAATTGGATTTGGGAACTTCCACCAAAATCGCGGGTCAGATGGCCGAACGTTCCTTGTATGCCGCCGGACGTGATCTGAAGAATAAGTTGATCGATGCCATTGTGACCGCCCCCATCAACAAAAGCAATATCCAATCTGAAAAGTTTAAATTCCCAGGGCATACGGGATTTTTTGAGCACTATTTCGGCGGAAAAGAGCATCCGGCGATGGCGATGATGGTCGCTGAAAACCTTCGTGTGGGCTTTGTCACCAACCCGATGCCGCTTCAGAAGGTGTCCGAAGATTTGACGGTAGAGTTGGTGCTTCAGAAAATTGAGATTCTGAACCAGTCGCTGAAGCAGGACTTTGCCTTGAACAATCCTACGATTGCAGTGCTTTCACTGAATCCGCATTGCGGTGATGAAGGTGTACTCGGTGAAGAGGAAAAGTCAGCAATACAACCTGCTGTAAATCAAGCATTTCATAACGGAATCAATGCCTTTGGGCCATTCTCTGCCGAGGGATTCTTCTCTTCAGGCTCTTACACTCGCTTTGATGCCGTGCTGGCCATGTATTATGACCAAGGAATTATCCCCTTCAAGTTGTTGACCCATGGAGGTGTGAACTTCACCGCCGGATTGCCGATCGTGCGCACTTCTCCCGCGCATGGCACTGCGTACGACATAGCTGGCAAGAACATCGCTGATCCGCAATCCATGCGGAACGCTATCTATTTGGCAGTTGATATTCTGAGAAATAGAGCGATGAATGCGTAGGTTTCAGGTTTCAAGTTTCAAGTTGTGAGGAGTACACATAACTGCTAACTATTATGGATTTAGTGATTGACATCGGGAACACGTTACGGAAGGTGGCGGTTTGTTCGGAGGAGGGTGAATTGGTTCAGCTCTTTTACGAGAAACAGCTGACGGTGTCGTTTTTGGAGGAGCTGTTTGCGGAGTATGCTTTCGGACGTGCAATAGTGTCGTCGGTGGGTTCCGAGGAGGCGGAGGCGATGGCGTGGTTGTCGGTGCGCACGCAGCTGGTCTGGTTCAATCACCGATGTCGTTTGCCCATCACGATGCGCTATGCCACTCCGGAGACATTGGGTACAGATCGTATCGCCAATGCTGTGGGTGCCAGTACATTATATCCTCATTCCCATGTTTTGTCCATCATGGCGGGCACCTGTTTGGTCGCGGATTTTGTGAATGCAGAGGGCGAATATTTAGGAGGAAGTATCTCTCCGGGATTGCGGATGCGCTTCCAAGCGTTGTCGCATTTCACCGCGCGTTTACCGTTTGTGGAACCTGAAAATATAGATTTTATGATTGGAGACACCACGCAAAAGTCCATTCTTTCGGGTGTGATATTAGGTATGGCCAGCGAAATTGACGGTCTGATTGCCCGCTACGAGCAGGATTTCTCGTCCCTGAAAGTGATTTTTTCAGGGGGTGATTCAGAACTGCTTCGAAATTTCATAAAAAAACGTATCTTTGCCGCCCAAAATCCGATTCTGCTCGGATTGCATAAAATATTAAAACTGAATGTTTCGGAAGGTTGACCATATAGTATGGATGTTTTTGTTTTGTGCCCTCTTCTTCTTTTCTGCACAGGGGCAAAACGAAATCAATTCGCCCTATTCCAGTTATGGCATAGGAGTTCTTAACCGTTCCTCCAATGGCATATTGGATGCAATGGGAGGAGTGTCGTATGCTATGCAGAATCCATATTACATCAATTTCCGAAATCCTGCCTCTTACGCATCCTTTGATTCCCTGTCGTTAGTGGCAGATGTGGGGGCTTCCGTCTTCATCTCCAATTTGGCCCAGAATTCCCAGACACAACAGAACACTTACGCCCAACCAGGCTATTTAGCAATCGGTTTGCCCGTCACACGGCATTGGCGCACCAGTCTTGGAATTTTGCCTTTCAGTTCCGTGGGCTATGATATCGAGACAAGTGAACATATAGACAACATCGGGGAGGTAGATTACGCTTACAGCGGATCGGGCGGTGTCTATCAACTCTATTGGGGCAATGCCTTCAAGATATGCAAAGGTTTAAGTATCGGATTGAATGCCAGTTACATGTTCGGAACCATTTTCTCTTATCGAAACACTGATTTTGGTGGGGATAACTACCTTAACACATTTATCAGCAATGCCTATCAAGTCAAAGGCATCTATCTCGATGCTGGTATTCAATATATGTTCAATGTGGGTGAAAATCATCGTGTTGGATTGGGTGCAGTATATGGCAACACTGCCTACATTTGGGCACAAGAGAAACTGTTGGTGAACTCCTATTCAGGGAGCTATCTTTCCACCTCCTCGTATGACACTATTCTTTATGAAGACGGTGTGCAGGGCAGGTTGAATATCCCGCAGTCGGTGGGTGGCGGATTGAGTTACACCTACAAAAACAAGATGACTGTGGCAGCCGATGTGACTTGGCGTAATTGGGATAACTTCCAGTTTATGAAGCCTTCCGATTCACTGCATAACTCCATTACCACCTCTGTTGGCTTCCAATATATCCCCGATCCATTCTCCAACAAGTTCTTTAAAAAAATGACTTTCCGTTTAGGCGGAAAATATTCCACCGGAGAATTGAGATTGCACAATAAACCTATTTCCGAATTCGGAGTCTGTATTGGCGTAGGTGTTCCACTCACTACGTTCAACACCCACTCGTCGATAAACCTCATGTTCGAATATGGAAAAATAGGAACGCTGGCCAACAACTTGGTACGTCAGAACTACTTTCGCGTCGCTTTGTGCTTTACCTTACAAGAACGTTGGTACCAAAGAGTTAAGTTAGATTAATAATAAGTTATAACCCTATAAAAAACGAAAAAAAATGAAAAAGATTGTAGCTATCATCGCATTGGTTGTCAGCGGTAGTTTTATCTTCGCTCAGAAACCCTGCTCCTTCACTTACGGAGCCAATGAGGCTGATTCATTGAAATGCCTTGAACAAATCACAAACTTCCGTACTTTTTACAATGCCAAAGCATACGCAGATGCATACGAAGCATGGCAATATGTTATCCAACACAGTCCGTGCTCATGGGATGGCATCTACACCAATGCTCAGACGATGTTCCAGAATCTGATCAAGGACGAAAAAGATTCCGCACGTCGTGAGTTGCTCATCGACTCTTTGATGTACACTTTTGATGTTCGTAGCACCTATTTCCCTGATAAGTTTACTCCAGGTTCTGGTTTGGGTTTGAAGGCTTACAACACCATCCGCTACAGAAAAACCGAGTATGAAAAGGCTTTCGATTGGTTTGTGCAATCTGTGGAAATGGAGAAAGAGAACACCCAACCTGCTGTTTGGGATGCATACTTCCAATTGGCAGAGAACATGACCAAAGCTAAGAGAGACACCTCTATTGTGGTTGAAGCTTACGAGCGTGCTACCGACTACATTGACCTCTCTATCCTTAATGCCACGAAGGCTTACGAAACCAGTGCCGATGCTTTGGAAGAGCTTCAGAAGAAGCTGGACAATGGCGAATTGGACCGCATGGCTTTCGACAAGCAAGCCAAGAAATACATCCAAGACACCACCCGTCAGCAGAAGCTCATCGTCAACTATCGCAAAACATTGGCCAAGGTCAACAACGCTGTGACTCCATACGCTTCTTGCGAAGTTCTGGATATGCTTTACACCAAGAAGTTCGATGACATCAAGGGCGATTTGGCCGCTGTCAGCAAAATGGTGAACACCATGTTCAAGGGCGGTTGCACCAACAGCCAAGTGTTCCAAGACGGTTTGGCAATTTTGCACAAAGCCAGTCCGAGCCGCAACACCGCGTTCATGATGGGTAACCTCACCTTCAAGAACTATGCGCAGAACCAATCAGCTGAGGAACTTACCGAAGCTATTGAATACTTCAAAGAAGCTGCCAAATTGAGTGAAACTCACGAACAAACCGCTGAAGCGTACTACATGTTGGCACTGGCTTATCGTATGAAAGGTTCTTTCTCCGAAGCTCGTTCATCTGCTTACGATGCATTGAAAGCGAGACCTAATATGGGCAAGGCTTATATCTTGATTGGCGATCTTTATGCTAACTCTGGTGGCAGATGTGGCGACGAAAAGGTTCCTGGCGGATACGCCTGGGCTGCTGCCGACAAATATGCGAAAGCCGCTGCCGTGGATCCCAGCTGCGCAGATGATGCCAACAAACAACGTTCTAAACTGAGATTTCCCAGTAAGGAAGAACTCTTCAAACGCGGTATGAACTCTGGCGATTCCTACCATGTGGGTTGCTGGATTCAAGAGAATACGACTGTGAGATAATCCAGAATGTCATTTAGACTTAAATACATCATCAAAAGCATCATAATCGCCTCGTGCATTATGATGCTTTTTGCTGCTTGTAAATCCTCAGGTAGTAAAACGCAGCTGTTGGAATACGAGGGCAAGTTTCCAGACGAATCCGCTGAAAATATGACGATTACCGTCAGCGATTCCGCCCGAACCAGTTTCATCGTGACTACGCCTATGTTGAATCGATATAATAGTGACGACACCTCCTATGTTGATTGTCCTGAGGGCATTTCCATCATTTCGTTTAATGATTATGGTCGTCGCCAGGCGATCATCACAGCTGGTTATGCCTGTCAGATCAATAACAACTTGTTCAAAGCTACAGACAACGTGGTCATTTTTGATTTGGCGAACGGTGATTCAGTGATAACGGATGAGGTGATTTGGGACCAGCGGAGGCGGGTCATCTACTCCACAAAGTCGGTAAAGCAGGTCAAGCGTGACGGTTCCGTGAATTACGGTGACGGTTTCGACGCCGACGAGCGGTTCACGCGTTACACCATCATTCACCCGCACGGGGAGATGGTGGGGTATGATTTTTGACGATGAGACGATGAAAGAGGAGGAATTGCGATAAAAATGCAGAGACGCAATGAAATTGCGTCTCTACGTCGTAGTCCCGCTGGGAATCGAACCCAAATTTAAAGTTTAGGAAACTTTCGTTCTATCCATTGAACTACAGGACCGATTTGGGGGCGCAAAAATATAATTTTTTTGAGTATCTTATTCAAACAAAAATGGCGCGAATGTAACGTTCGCGCCTTTTTTGTAATCTGCTTGGAGATTAACACTTTGCAATATTGATGATTACTTCCGTGGCCTTTACCATCGACTCCAAAGGTACATATTCGTATTTGCCGTGGAAGTTGTGGCCGCCAGCGAAGATGTTGGGACAGGGCAAATTACGGAACGAAAGGTTCGCGCCGTCGGTACCTCCACGGATGGGTACGATGACAGGTTCCACATCGGCCTCTTTCATCGCTTTTACCGCACGTTCTACCACATAATAGACAGGTTCCACCTTCTCGCGCATATTGTAGTATTGGTCCTTAATCTCACAGGTGACGCAGTTGTTATATTTGATATTCAGGAAGTTGACAATGTCCTGCATGAATTTTTTCTGTGATTCGAAAAGTGCTCTGTCGTGGTTTCGGATTATGTACGACATCTTCGTTTCCTCTACTGTGCCGTCGATGCGGGTGAGCAGGAAGAACCCTTCGTAGTCCTGCGTGTGTTCGGGACGTTGCGCTGCGGGAAGTAAAGTGTTGAGTTCCATAGCGATAAGCTGAGAATTCACCATCTTGTTTTTGGCGTAACCCGGATGGATATTTTTCCCTTGGATATGGATAGTGGCACCGGCAGCGTTGAAATTTTCGAACTCCAACTCACCAATGGCACCGCCGTCCATGGTGTAAGCGAAATCACATCCAAAAGCCTCTACGTCAAAGAATTTCACGCCGTTTCCGACTTCTTCGTCGTGTGAGAAGGCCACTTTGATATCGCCGTGCTTGATTTCCGGGTGCTGGATAAGGTACTCCATGGCGCAGACAATCTCAGCCACACCGGCTTTGTCGTCGGCGCCGAGAAGCGTTTTACCGTCCGTGGTAAGAATCGTTAACCCCTTGTAATCCAATAGTTCTGGAAACTCCTCGGGTGAGAGTACCGTGTTGGATTCCTTGTCTAAAACAATAGTGCCGCCATCGTAGTTGGGGATGATGACGGGCGCTGCAATACCGGGCATGTCAGGGGCGGTGTCTAAATGGGCCATAAATCCAATGACAGGCTGTTTTTCCGTGGTGTTGGAGGGAAGCAGCGCCGTTACATAACCGTGTTGGTCTTTCGTAACATTTTGCATACCAATATTTTTCAACTCTTCCACCATCACATCGGCAAAGTCGAGTAATGCTTGGGTGCTCGGATAGGTTTCTGACTCTGGATCAGCAGTGGTGGCGTAGGAAATGTACTTGCTGAAACGTTGTAATAAAGTATTTTTCATCTTTGTAACGGTTTGATTATTAATTATTTTTACGTAATATTCTCTTTGAGAGGAACAAAAGCAAAGGTACAATTTTTCCATACGCCATTTTTGAAATTTTATGTACCTTTGCAAAAAATTTAAGATGAAGAAAAACCATT
The DNA here is from genome assembly GCA_946409645.1 of uncultured Bacteroidales bacterium. Classification (GTDB taxonomy): domain Bacteria; phylum Bacteroidota; class Bacteroidia; order Bacteroidales; family WCHB1-69; genus F23-D06. The sequence continues at coordinate 62,470 of CAMJXE010000004.1, read as the reverse complement.
TAACCGCCTTTTTATGCTTTACGCTGATTTTTCTTCTAACTAATTGTTTATCAAGAAGAAATAATCAAAATGACAGTCCAGAAGAATCGGTCATCTACCCCATGGAGGTGATCCGCGACACTTTGTTTGCGGATGTTCACAGCCAGACTACGCTTTATCCAATTCAGGAAGAGGTGTTGGAATCTTTCTTGGAAAAGTCGAGGGACTTTCAAGGGAAGAAATGGAGCGCAAAGGCCGATTTTCCGAAAGAGTGGGGCGTGGAGTGCGTAGAACGGCTCCCAGAAGGCCGAGAACTATGGCTGGTGCAGTCTGAAAACCGCGAGTGGAACTATCTTGTCGTAACTTCCGGATTCGGCACCCAGCGCATTCTTGACGTGCTGCCCGTGGCAGTCAGTATCGCCAACCAGCGCGACGAGGAGTTGGAGACCGAAATTTGGCAGACACTACGCACCGTGGATGGACAATTCCGTACCACCAAAGAGTACGAATGGATACACTCTGTTTCGAAAGCTACCAAGCAGGATTTCATTCGTGACCCGGAAAAATTCCATCGCAAATCGAAAGTTGTGGAGCAGTTTTTCATCAATGACCAAGGGCGCTTCGAGAAATCTGAAATTGTGGATACTTTGCCCGACTTCAATGCCGTGATTTTTTTCTTTAATGCGAATGAAAAGCCGGAAATGTGGGATGCGACCGTTCCGCAGTTGCAAGCTTTTTGTGAAGAGAACGGCATTCTGTATGAGGAGGTTAGCAGTGGTTACGACCGCGTGACCGTTCGTGATTTAGAATTGACATTCGCCGTGGAGGCAGATATCACTCCTTATGTTGACGTTACTGGTTCAGGTATGGTGATGATGCGAAAGGAAGAGGTGCCTAAAACGGTCAATTTCGGCTCGTTCGAGTATATGCAGATGGAAATCAGACGATATTTCAAAGTTCGTTCTGAACTGGAATCATAGGCGATGATATCACGTTTTTTGCTGGAATTACAAACATTGGCGGGCGAGGAGGCACTGCAAAAAAACTACCTCTTGGCGGTGAGCGGCGGCGCAGACTCGATGGTCGCGGCGACACTGTTCCATGAGGCGGGAATTCGCTTCGCGATGGCGCACTGCAACTTCCATCTTCGTGGTGACGACTCAAACCGTGATATGCGTTTTGTACAGCAAGTAGCCGAAAAATGGCAAGTGCCATTCCTCTTGCGCGAATTTGATACCCTTGGTGTGCAGAAAAATTCCGGGAAATCGGTGGAGATGATAGCTCGCGAACTTCGCTACGATTGGTTTTCAGAGGTTTCCGCTGATTTCGACCATCTTGTTACCGCCCATCAAGCCACTGACGCTACCGAGACAGTGCTTCTCAATCTCTGCCGCGGTACTGGTTTGAAAGGGCTTTGCGGCATTCCTCCCGTGAATGGCAAAGTCATTCGGCCTATGCTGATTTTTACAGCACATGAAATCCGTCAATATGCTGAAAATCACCATGTTGAATATTTAGAGGATTATACCAATCACGACGAAGCCATAGCCCGTAATCGCATACGTCACTCCGTTATTCCTCAAATGGAAGTGCTTAATCCGCAGTTCTTGCACACCAATGCTCATTCACGAACAGTTCTGCAAAGACAATATATTTATTATCAGAAACATATAGGGGAAGAAAAGCGTAGAGTTCTTCAACAAAAGGATCATCAATATCTGATTAATCGTTCTCTGCTTGAGCAGAGTAACGATAAGGAACTTGTTTTATATGAGATACTTATCGATTTTGATTTTCCTCCTGAGGTCATTGAGAAACTGGCGGAAAATGTTTCTTTCCAATCGGGTAAACAATTTTTTTCAGAAAAGTATATCTTATTGATAGATAGGGATTTCCTGATTGTTCAACCAAAAGAAAAAGCAGAAAAAGCTATTGTCAACATCGAATCATTAGAACAATTAAAACAATATTTTGATATTGAAGAGTTTGAATATCAGAAAGATATGACGTTTGATAAGAATCCCGATATCTTATATGTCCCGAAGGAGAAATTGACGTTTCCGTTGCAAATCCGTTCTTGGCAGCAGGGTGACTATTTTTATCCTCTTGGGGTCAAGGGGCGGCAAAAGCTCAGCGATTTCTTCACCAATCACAAAATCGACCGTTTCACGAAAGAAAGAATTCGTCTGTTATGTGCTGATAATCAAATTGTTTGGATTGTCGGTTGGCGTTCTGATGATCGGTTTAAAGTGACGAAAACAAATGCCGAGTGTTATAAGTTACGCCCTCTTTCAAGAGCGTTAGGAGGGTTCAATCACAAATATAATTAGCAAATAATGGATAATCAACCAAAAAGAACACCAATTCTATGGATTTTGGGCATCATGACGATGGTGGGTGCCTTTTTTTCCGCTATCTCTTACATCAGTTGGGCCATTGCCCCTGATTATATGTTGAAATCCATGGAAATTATCAAAGAAACGAAGATGTTCACCGCAGATCAGGCAGAGCAGATTCTTTCGTTATATACTTCCATCACTAGTTGGCAGTATTTGCTGCTCACCTTAGTGGAGACCATGCTGTTCATAGGTGCGTTTTTGCTGCTGGTGAAGTTGAATCAAGCGGGGTTTCACGTTTACACGATTGGCAAAATCCTTGAGTTTTGCGTGCTTAATTTTGTCATCGGCGGGATGGCGGCCATGAATATGAACGGAATCATCTCCTCCGTGTTGTGGGTTTTGATGTATGCTACTCAGTTGCGCTTTATGAAACCATTTGATAATCAAGATAATAATACCATCAATCATCAAATAAACACAGAAGATAACGATAATTCACAGTTTCATGAATAGATCCGATTTTCCCATATTGAACGAACAGGTCTATGGCAAGCCTTTAATCTATTTGGACAATGCCGCGACCACGCAAAAGCCTCAGCTTGTGATAGATGCGTTAAGCGATTACTACAATCGCATCAATAGTAACATCCATCGCGGGGTGCACTGTCTTAGCCAAATAGCCACCAACGAGTTTGAGATGGCACGCGAAGCTGTGCGACAGTACATCAATGCCCCTACCACGCAGGAGGTTGTCTTTACACGCGGTGCCACGGAGTCCATCAATCTCGTGGCTTCCTCCTTTGGCAGAACCTATCTGCGCCAGGGAGATGAGGTCATCGTCTCCGAAATGGAACATCATTCCAATATTGTGCCCTGGCAATTGGTATGCGAGGAGCGAAATGCCAAACTCAAGGTGTTGCCTTTTAACGACCGAGGCGAATTGATAATCAACGATTTGGAGACTTTGATAACCGAGCGTACTAAAATAGTGGCGGTGGCGCACGTCTCCAACTCGCTTGGCACAGTCAATCCGATAGAGGAGATTATCCGCATTGCGCACAGCCATAACGTGCCTGTGCTCGTTGATGGTGCTCAGGCGGTGGCGCATTGTCCCGTGGATGTGCAAGCTCTAAATTGCGACTTTTATTGTTTTTCTGGACATAAAATGTACGCTCCGATGGGTATCGGTGTAATGTACGGTAAAGCTCAATGGCTTAATGAAATGAAACCCTATCAAGGCGGAGGCGAGATGATCAAGGATGTGACTTTCGAGAAGACGACCTATAATGACCTGCCGTTCAAGTTTGAAGCAGGTACACCGTCAGTAGGTGATGTTATTGGTCTGCGCAAAGCAATTGAGTATATACAAAGTGTTGGTTTAGAGAAAATTGCAAACTATGAGCAGGAACTGCTGTCCTACACTACCGAGAAACTTTCCCAGATTGAAGGGATGAGATTTATTGGGGAGGCGAAGCAAAAAACGGGTGTCATTTCGTTCCTTGTCGGCAACATCCATCCATACGACATGGGTGTTCTTCTTGATCATCAAGGCGTTGCAGTACGAACAGGGCACCACTGTACCCAACCGATAATGACACATTTTGCTATTCCTGGCACGGTTCGCGCCTCGTTCGCCTTATATAATACAATTGAAGATGCAGATAAATTGGTGGAGGCTGTTATAAAAGCACAAAGAATGTTATCGTAATGGCCTTTCGCAGTTGGTTTTTAGATACATAATAAACGAATTAAATATGAGTGATTTAAAAGAGAAAGCTTTTGCATTGGTTACTGGCGGAAGTTCCGGTATTGGTTATGCCTACGCGGAAGAGTGGGCACGGAAAGGTTATAACATATTGATTGTCAGTAATCGGGAAGATTTGAATGCTCAAGCACAAGAGAAGTTGCAAGCCATGTTCCCAAAGCAACAGATACTCTCCCGCTTTCAGGATTTGACCATGCCTAATGCGGCGCAGGAATTGTATGATTACTGCCAAAGTGAGCATCTGATAGTGGAAGTGCTGGTCAACAACGCAGGAATGTACTATTTCGGGGCAGTGGTGGAAACACCGATGGCCCTGACTCACAAGATGACAATGCTGCACTGCACCACACCGGCAGATTTGTGCGCGCTGTTTGGCAAGGACATGAAAGATCGGCGTTGCGGATTCATTATCAACGCAGCGTCCATTACAGCGTATTTGAGTGTGCCAGCCATTTCGGTTTATCAAGCCACAAAGGCCTATCTGCTGAGATTCTCGAAAGGACTCCACTCTGAATTAAGTCATTATGGTGTGAAAGTGACTTGTATTTGTCCGGGAGCAGTCGATACAGATCTTTATAATTTGCCCAAAGAAACTCGCAGACATCTTCGCAGATTTGGGATAATGATGTCGCCGGAACAGATTGCTAAACGCGCCGTAAGAGCCAATTTACATGGCCGCAGAGTCAAAATTCCAGGCCCAATCAACTATTTTTTCCTGTTGATGTACTTCCTGATGCCTAATTTTATCATGGATTTGGTCAAAAAGCGCTTTGTGTAAGTGTAAGGTTCCGAGTCCAAAAGCAAAATAATCTTGTGTACTTAAATTTTCATCGAAGAAAAAGGTCTATCTATAAAAATTGTATTTTTGCCACTAAAAAAAGTAGAAAAAATGAAAAAAATCCTTTATTTTAGTGTGATGATATCCTTATTTGTAGGTTGCAGAACGCAACAAAAGTTGGTTTCTATCGACAAAGAAACGAACGAATTTGAACTTAAAGTTGGCCAGTCTTGCGAAATTCAGTTCGTCACCAACGCATCTACGGGTTATTGGTGGCAATTGGTCAACGAAGATGAAATCAATGTGGTGAAAAGTGTTGGTGACCGATACACGAGCAATGCGCCTAAAGGCATGGTAGGCGCTCCCAGTACCCGATATTGGAAATTCGAGGCGGAAAAGAAAGGAACGCAAACGTTACACTTTGTATATGCTCGCGACAATGTTAACGAGGCGGTGCGCACTCGCGACGTAACCATCACTGTCAAGTAGATGCCGACTATTCGGGTTGCCATTCCTGCGATGGACGAGCTGGATTATCTTCCGGCCACGTTGGATGCGCTTACAAAACAAGAGACTTTTTCCCCATTTGAAGTATATGTGTGTGTAAATCAGCCGGATCGATACTGGAGTGATCCGGCTCTTTTATTAATATGCCAGCGCAACCAACAGCTAATCGCTTACTTGAAGAATTATAATTTTTTAACACTACATATTTTAGATTACTCTTCTTTAGGTTTAGGATGGAAGGGAAAACAACAAGGTGTTGGATTTGCGCGTAAAGCATTGTTTGACAGAATATTGTCCGAATCAGATTCAGATGACATCATTGTGAGTTTGGATGCGGACACTTTGGTGGGGTCTCACTATTTGGAGTCTGTGGTCGAGAATTTCGCTACCCATCCCCGTATGAATGCATTGGCGGTACCCTATTTTCATCCATTGCAACAAGATGATGAAACACGTGTACGGGCTATGTTGAGGTATGAGCTTTACATGCGAAATTATGCTATCAATTTACTGAAAATCAATAGTCCATACGGATTTACGGCTCTTGGGTCTGCTATCGCGATGCGGGTGAGCGCGTTACGTAAAATCGGAAACATAACCCCCTTGCAGAGCGGTGAGGATTTCTATTTGGTGCAGAAATTCTGCAAAATGGGAGGATTAAGTCTTTTTAACAGAGAATATGTTCGTCCGGCAGGTCGGTATTCCGACAGAGTCCCTTTCGGAACAGGTCCCGCTATGAGGGCTGGTGTACGTGGGACTTGGGAGAGCTATCCCCTCTATCCTCATAGTTGTTTTGTGCCGATACGGGAAGCATATCAACATCTCGAAGACCTCTACGATGGGAATTTCTCTCCAAAAGACAATGAATTTCTTTCGTTTTTGCAAAAAGACAACCATCAAGAGGATATTTGGTACACCATTCGCAATAACGTGTCCGATTTCCCGCATTTTAAAAAAGCGTTTCACCAAAAGGCGGACGGTTTACGTATTCTACAATTCGTGCGTGCAAAATTCAAACAAAATAGCGTTGAGGAATCCGTTGCTCTTTATCAGAACATGACGAAATGGATGTCCCAGCGGGTTCCGAGGTGGTTCACGCCCGAAATGTCATTCCAACAAATGTCCATTCAACAAATGGATTCATTGAGATTGCTTTTATTTAACGAAGAGCAAACATTACGTAAATTTTATCCCATCAATTGATATTATTTCTTTTTCGATGATTTTTTCATTCACAACACTCACATGAGTATAAAAATGTACTCACAACCTTTTTATAAGTCGGATTTGTTGCAAAAATGGATATTTATTACTAAATATTGCAAAATTTTTGCAAGAAATTGCAAATTGTCATTTTTGTTTAAATAACGGCATTTTTTGTTAATAAATTGTCAAAAAAAGATGCAAAAAGTGGCTGTTCGTCACTTTTTTTGTTTTGGAAAGCATCTTTAATGATTAAATTACTTACTTTTACATATAAAAGCAAATAATTATGAAAGTGAATATGAATTTTGAGGTTGTTATTCTTACCCATGATGATGTCAGGGTAATGATGTTAAAAGACTTATTGTCAAATTATTACTCGTTAAATGTCGCATCCGTTTGTCAATCTGCGGCAGAGGCTATAGAGTATTTAAACAATCATCAGCCCACTATTTTCTTCTTGGATATGGAGTATGCTGAAGTCCTTCGAGATGTCAGAAAACCTCCATTTGTTGTGGGACTTTGCGACTCAATTAGTGTAAAAAAATTGAAACAACATCTTAGTATGGGGTTTTTTGAAATTTTTTGTGCCCCATTCAAGAAGAAGGATTTGAACAGCATTATGGGTAAAATTCTTAACATTTATGGAACCTATAACAAAGTGGATCAACGCGTATTACAGAAAGTAGAGGAAGATAATGTGCTCTACAATTCAGAGGAGCCTGCGGCTAAATCGGTCTTCATCCATGGAACTCGCAACGATGAGACGATTCGTATTGTTTTCGACGAGGTATCCTATTTCACTAAGGTCGGAAACCAAGTGTGTGTGGTATTTGAGGATGGTGAACGGAAATATTTCCGCAGTAATTTGAAAATGTTTTATGCCAAGTTCCCGAAGTCGAAGTTTCAAAAAATCAATAAATCCGTTGTGGTGAACTTGGATAAGGTAAAGAAAGTGGTCAAAAACAGGGTTATCATTGACAAGAACACACATTTCGAGTTGTCAAGGTCTTTCAAAAAGGCATTTATGGAGATGTTGTCCCGTTAATTATCTATAAGTTGCTTTTGTAAAACCAATGCAATATGTTGTGTTTTCTCATATTTCGAGGGCGATCGCCACCCGACATTTTTTTTATGCCTTCATTGAAGTGGAATTCCCTCATTTTTAGTACATTTGCCAATTCAAAAAATAGGGAAATATGAAAAAAATTTTCTACGTATTGATGGCATTAGTATTTGGAAATCAAGTGATTGCAAATCCAACCAATGTTACGCTTGGGGGGCAGTACACGTTAACATCGCTTGCGGGAATCATGCCAAATTCTGTTCAGATCATTTCACCTCACCTTTTTAGAATTACACAAAATGTGACTCTTGAGGCTAATGACACCCTGCTTCTTGAGGCCGACGATGTTGCTGTTTTGGTGGATAATGGTGTGACTATTACCATTTCCGGTGCATTGTTGACACAAGAACGCACGCAACCGCTGCTCATCCAAGGAGATTACACGCAAAGTAATTTTTTCGAACTGCGCTTCGAAGATGCTGATTCCTGTTTCTTGTCTAATATACACGTTCAATACTGTCAACGTATTATGTTGATAAATAGCGCGGTAAGGATTTCTTCCTGTGAGTTTGACCATTTTTCCAATCACGTGATTAGTTATATGAACTGTCATCCCGTGATTGAAAACAGCTATTTTCACGACAATCAAGCATGTGCGATCCAGTCTGCCGTGAATACCGACGGCTGTCCAACAATTATCAATAATGTATTCTATAACAATGTATTAGATAATGCCAACACCCCGCAAATCAATATCGGTCCAGGCACAACAGACACGATTCGCATTATTGACAACCGCATTGAGGGTGTGGCCAGCAACATGTCGGGCGGAATTGCTATTATGAACCTGTATAATACGGGTGTCACAAATGTCGTCGTAAAAGGCAATGTCATTACACACAACCGCTACGGTTACACGCAAAATGGCTACCGTATTTCCTCTATAATCACCAATAACCAATTTGTTGACAATGATTTAGAGGTTGCGCCAAACAATGGCGGCAGTGGAATCAGTATTTATGGTTATGACACGACGTGTGCTGCTAAGCTGCGCCATAATCTCATCACGGGTAACCTTTGGGGTGTTACGGCGATTTATTATCATCATGTGGATATGGGCACGACGGAGGATCCTGGCTATAACGTGTTGTATAACAACGGAAATGGCGGAGTTGATTACGAGTTGTATAACAATGCCAACAGCAATATGAATGCCGTGGGCAACTATTGGGGTTGCGACAATGAAGCGGCTGCCGAGGCGGTGATTTTCCATCAAGTGGATAACCCGTCGTACGGATTAGTCAGTTTCCAGCCAATATATGTGATAGAGCCCGAAATTATGGGTTTTGACTTTCTTATGGAAAACAATCCAGAGGCACTTTCTACCTATGGGGACATGTTTGGCGAAATCACGGATGATGATTCTATATTCTTTTATGTGGGATGCGTGATTCCTGATTTGAGGCATATTTATCCGACCATTACCAAACCTTTGTATGTGACTGTCACACCTGACGAGGCTGAAGCTCAGGACTTTTTGGGTGATTATATTAATTATAATGTGCTCTATACAGCTGCTACACCCCATCAATCTACCCGCACTTACGTGGTACATGTCATTATTGGAGGTGATGTTCCCGAGAACGAATTAACGAAAATTAACCTAACTCCGAATCCGGTTACGCAAGGTTATTTCACGATAGACAATCCGACAGAAGAGGAATTTGCTTGGACAATGCTTACTGCTGACGGAAAGATGGTGATGAGCGGCATGGCCACCCCTGGAAATCAGAACATCAACACGAATCATCTTAAAAAGGGAATGTATTTGCTTCATTTCCAACATAATAGACAATTTATCACGAAAAAACTGATAATTCAATAATATTGAATGCATTGTAGAGAAGCGTCTCTAAAAAGCAAAAATAATAGATTAATAACGATATGAAAGAATTATTCGTCAGCATTATAGGTGTCCTTTTCGTCATTTTTGCGACAGCTCAGCAGGATTTCCGCAACTCGAAACTTTCCGATGATGAAAGAGCGCAACTGCTTCTAAATCAGCTCACATTGGATGAGAAATTAGGCATGATGGAGCATCGTAATCCTGCGATTGAGCGTTTGGGGATTCCGGCATACAGTTGGTGGAACGAAGCGTTGCATGGGGTTGCTCGGAACGGTTATGCCACGGTCTATCCTATGCCCACGGCATTGGCTGCCACTTTCGATGCGAAATTGGTAGAGAATATGTTTTCCATGGTTGCTGAAGAGGCGCGGATGAAATATTATCGTTCGCAAAAAGCAGGAAGGCATGACGACAATACGGGGCTTACCTTTTTCGCGCCGAATATCAATATTTTCCGTGATCCGCGCTGGGGTAGGGGAATGGAGACCTACGGCGAAGATCCGTATTTGACCGCCCGTATGGGTGCTGCGTGCGTAAATGGACTGCAGCAGAAGGAGAATGGACGTTACAAAACATTGGCCTGCGTGAAGCATTTCGCAGTGCATAGCGGTCCGGAGGCCATTCGCCATTCCTTTGATGCAAAGGTGGGAGGATACGATTTTTGGACAACATATCTACCTGCATTTCAATACATTGTGGGCAATACGGATGTGGCCATGGTGATGTGCGGCTACAACCGATTGAATGGGGTGCCCTGCTGTACTAACGAGAATCTGTTGGTGGATATCTTAAGCAATCGTTGGAGTTACGACGGATTGTTCGTTACGGATTGTTGGGCGTTGAACGACTGCTGGGAGCGTGACACGGTGATTCCTCGGCACAAGACGCACGCCACCGCGTCCGAAGCGGCCGCTGCTGCGTTCGGCTCTGTGGTCGATTTGGAATGCGGGAGCGGACAAGATGCCTTGAAGGAGGCTGTTAAGCAAGGCCTAATTCCTATAGAAGTTATTGACAAACATGTGTTTAAGGTTTTGAAAGCTCGCTTCTCATTAGGCATGTTCGATAATGAACAACCTTTCCAAAACATCCCCGACACAGTGGCGTTTGAAAAAATGGCACTTGAAGTGGCGCAAAAAAGCATTGTTTTGCTCCAAAATCGCAATTCGATTTTGCCGTTGCAACCCGAAAAATACAAAAGCATCGCCATCATTGGACCCAATGCCGGGGATTCGGTCATGTTGTGCGGAAATTACAACGGAACACCTCGTCATGCCGTCACAATAAAGGAAGGTATCGTAAATTATATCAATCAGTTACCTACTAATATTCGTCCTAAAGTATATTTTGATACGGCATGTCATCACGTGGACAGAAAATATCGATTGCCACGTGATTTTGACCAGCGAATCGCCAAGTGCGATTTGGTGATTTTTGTAGGCGGCCTCTCTCCAGATTTGGAAGGAGAAGAGTTGAAGGTGGAATTGGAAGGTTTTCATGGCGGCGATAGAACTTCTATCGAATTGCCTCAGGTTCAGAGAGATATGATGTCAAAGATAAAGAAAATGGGTAAACCAATTGTCTTTGTGCTCTGTTCTGGCGGTGCTGTGGCGTTGGATTGGGAGGATAAGAATACAGATGCGATATTGGCGGCTTGGTATGGCGGTCAGGCGGCAGGAACGGCAACGGCTAATGTGCTTTTCGGTAAAGTGAACCCCAGTGGAAAATTGCCTGTAACGTTTTACAGTTCAAAGAATTCGTTACCACTGTTCGAAAACTATGAAATGAAAGGTCGCACTTATCGCTTCATGACAGAGAGTCCGCTATATCCTTTTGGTTATGGCTTGAGCTATACCGATTTCAAACATACGGATGGAAAATACGACCCGCGAACGCGCAAATTCATCTTCCGAATCGAGAATACTGGCGAGCGTGATGGCGAAGAGGTGGCGCAACTTTACCTGACCAACAAAGGGGATAAAGGAGGGCTTCAGAAAACACTCGTGGGCTTCGAGCGCGTTTATATTCCGGCAGGAAAATCCGCATACGTATCATTTACAATTGATGATGAGTTTTTCCAGACATTCGTGGAGGAACGGCAGCGGTTTGAGCATTTGGGAGGCATTTTCATCTTCCGATACGGGGATCAGGAGTTAGAGATTAAAATGTGATAATATTTGAACATTTGTTATTATTGTGGTCTAAAAATATATTTAAAGAAATGTGTGTGAAACCGATTATTGCCCCATCCCTGTTGTCAGCTAATTTTAACCGCTTGGGAGAGGAAATTCAGATGTTGAACCGTTCAGAGGCCGACTGGATTCATTTGGATGTGATGGACGGTGTCTTTGTCCCGAACATCTCGTTTGGAATGCCAGTAATCAAAGCCGTGCGACAATTGGCAGAGAAGCCATTGGACACGCATTTGATGATTGTGCAACCAGAACGTTATATTCAGGTTTTCAAAGAGATTGGTTGTGATTTGCTTACAGTGCATTGGGAGGCTTGTACACATTTACACCGTACCATTGCTCAAATCAAGGAGAATGATATGTTAGCTGGTGTGGCGTTGAATCCCCATACACCGGTTTCAAGCTTGGAAGATGTGATACAAGATCTTGATTTGGTGTTGATTATGTCTGTTAATCCTGGTTTTGGCGGACAGAAATTTATTTCTCGCTCGTTGCATCGCATTAGCGAACTACGCAAGATGATAGAACGCAACAATTCGAATGCGCTCATCGAAGTGGATGGAGGTGTGAATGTGGATAACATGAAAGATATTATCAATGCCGGGGCCGATGCGGTGGTGGCTGGCAACGCTGTTTTCAAATCCGAAAACCCAGAAGAAACGATTCAGAAATTAAAACAACGTTAGCTGGTGACTTCTGATGTTTTCCATCAGAACGGATATCCTATGCTGAAGTTGAAGCGCAGGCCATCCAGTACAGAAGGCATGTTGTAATAGGTGTTGATTGGCCGTGTGAGATCTTGAGTGCCTTCCTTGGTGTATTTGTAGGTCTGGTAAGGTGCGTGGATGCCGACACCTAAGTCCAAGCGAATAACGAGTCCGTCGATGTCGAGGCGGATTCCTGCGCCTGTACCTAAAGCTATCTGTTTCGCGATATTGGGATTCCCGATAATTCCATTTTGCAGTTCTTCAGTTATTCCCATTCTTTCGACGAACAACGCATATTCTTCGCTGCTAAGGATGTCGGAGACGTTATACCAGTTCCATACGTTGCCGGCATCGAGGAAAACGGCGCCATAGAGTTTCCAAACGAGAGGGAAGCGTAACTCGATGTTGGCTTCGAGTTTTACATCACCGGCATGGAAAAAGTTCTGGTTATATTTGGTGCTATGGAAATTTCCTGGTCCGTAGGCGTAGGGCTCGGACGCGCGTAAACTGTTAGGGCCACCGGCATAAAAGGCTTCTGAAAGGGGAGCAGATTCGAAGGAGTTCCCCAACGGAATATTAGCACCTGCGAAAAGACGCGTTGCGATGCATATCCGATCTGTCAGGTTGAACTTATTCCACAGCTCGGCCGTCAACCTGACGAACTGGTTATATGGGATTTTGCCAATCGGTTTGTCATGCTCAGACCATTTGTGTCCAAAGATGCAATAGATGGCGTTAGTCAGGTTACCCGCTTCTTTGATTTCAAAGTCAATCATGGTGTTGACCCGCCGTTTGGTGCGGTAATCACTATAGGTGATTCCATAGCCGATGGAGGGAATAAACTCGTTTCCGTAAAGCAGTTTTAGGAGTTCCGGACGATTGACGGCTTCATTAATCAGTTCCGGCGATTCGGCCTTCACTCTAACCACAGAGAGCGAGGCGGGGGTGAAGACATGCGTGATATAACGAGACGAACGGATGAAATACGAGAAGGCTCCGGAAAACTTGTGAACACCGTATCCACCTGCTATGTTCTCATATTTGTATCCGATTCGGTAGCGGGTATCGCCATCGGGATTGTTGTTTCCCACCCAGTGCAGATACGGAAAGATGAGCGCGGCATCGATACCGAATTTGTAGGTGTTGGATGTTTTCGGATCCTCAGGATGTCGTTCGCGTAGCGACCAATAGTATGCTCCATAGCCTTTGACCAAGAATGTCTCCCCACGTCCCAAGAGGTTCTTCATCGAATGGGATAGAGTGATGTTAGGGCCGATACTGTTGTTGGAACGATAGGCCACATCCGCATCCGCCGTGAAGCTGTATGTACGTGTGATAGAATCGCCCAAAGATTGTAAGAATTGGTTGCGTTTCCATTGCTTGGTAACTCCCGAACCTATACCAGATTTAGTGAGTTCACCTTCAAAGATGTTGTCATAATCGCGCTGGGAGAACATCCGGAGAAATGCATTCCCTGATTTCGTCAGTTTATAGTCTGCGGAAATACGACTGAGCAATCCATTGGCTTTATTGACCTCTGGATTGTCAGAGATGGTAGAGCCGACCGTGATGCGCAGCCTATCGTCAAACAGGGTTTTGCTGATGGCGATATTCATGTCATTGGTTTTGCCAGACGCATGCACGGTTTGTCCGCTACTGACATCAATATCGATTACCTTTCCCACCTTGGAATTAGCCATAGCCGCATTGATACGGCTGTTAATGATGCTGGACAAGGCATATCCATCCTTATGTGCTGCCTCATTGCTTTCGCCCATATACATTCCGGTAGCCAACAATGCCGCTGCAATACCTTCGCGAGTATCCTCATCCATGGAGGCGAGTTCGCGCGTGATGATTTCGTCATCAGGCGCTTCGAGGAAGAAACCGATGGCGGTAAGTCCTACCGAATCGAGTATGCCCTTTACGCGCACGCCCGTGTTGAAAGTCACACGGCGTGTTTCTTCGCCCGCCGATTGCACGTCTGCTTTCACCTGTTGCGAAGCAGAGAGGTTCAGTATAGTTTGGCCTAATGGACCGTTGAGGGTGACAGTGCTTCCCGAATCCACATGGAAGGGTATCATGGGATATAGCTTGGGCGAAAAACGAACCAATCCTTCGTCCACATGAATTGTACCGCCATATTTAAGCGCCCCTCCAGTGGTGTTGTATTGTAGGTTGACTGTACCGTACGGTTTGAATTGTGCCAAATTCTTCTCATCAATCGGATAGGTGAGATCTGTAGTGGGCAGAATCGTGACATCTACGTCGGCATGGATACTGTCCAGCGGTCCACTCACTTTTCCGCGGACATCGGTTGCCAAGTCGCCATAGACAGGGAAAGCACCATTCTGTTCCAGTTTCACCGGGGCGAAATTGTCGGCAGCCAGATCTACATCCAGGAGCATGGTGTTGAGATCCAAGCCGCCGTTCAGCGACAGATAGGAGCCATCGGCGCTATAGATGTGTACATCTTTGAGCTTCACATTGTTATGTTCCATCATGATAGGCGTTTCCCCCAGATTAAACCTCACATCGTAAGGTTTGTAGAGAGCCGTCACATCCAACGGTCGCACTTCGGCAGAGAGGTCCACTTGTGCAGGCAAACCGTCTGCGCTAGCCTTAGCTTGAACGATGCCATCCAAATCGATGTCTTCCATATTAAGGATGTTATTCACCAGCTCAAGCGGGATATCGTCCAACCGCAAATCTGCCCGGATGGCATTCTCATACAGTTTCGATGGCGCAATCCAAATGTCGGCCGTCCGGTTTCCAAGGTCCATTTCGTCGTAAAAAAGACTGTCCAGGGCAAGATGTCCCGTCCCGTTCAGATCGCGTCCGTTTCGTTCCAAATAGAGTTGCAACGCAGCATCAGTGCAGAGCCCGTTCACATTCATCACACCATCGGTGATGCTGGTGTTGGCGTTGAGCGAGACAGTGGTCTTGCCTTCCGTCATGCTTACCTTCATTGCCGCGGCCGCAGCAGGTAAGTGCAACCCCGCACTGTCGTTGTCCGAATGGTCAATGTATGGGATGGAAGCATCCAATATCAGTTCCGACAGGAGGGAATCAGACGTTAGCGACATGTTCAACTCGTTTATGTTCAATCCATTCCGTTCGATAATGGCCTGGATAGGACTGCCTTGCTCCAACACTATATCCGCCTTTAAGTCCGGTATAAGTCGATGGAGGGTGTCCAGCATCGTCAAATCCTGCAGCGAGGTGATGGATTTGATGAACGTTGTGTCGGAGACAAGTCCCAGCAATGGTTGAACAACGTCCACCAACCGGAGCAGATGCATCGGGCTTTGTGCTTCGATGGAGAGTCCCTGAGTAGCCAGATTCAACGATGTGGTGCTATCTGTAGTGAAGTCAAGATCCAGATAGTCGATGTCATAGTTTTCGCCCGCCACTTTTGCTATCACATTTTTCATCTGCGAATGGTAGTCCACGTTTATCCGATCGACTGAAAAAAAGTCTGATATACGGAACCGATGTTTCGTCTCTGCCGTCAGTTTCAGGTCACGATCCGTCATGTTAACCGGCAAATGCAGATTTCCGGCCACTGTTTTGTCAGCCAGTTCGGCATCAAGAATGAGACCAGAAACATTGATTTGATTATAGACGCAATGGGGCAGGTTCATAGCCACTTTGCATTTCATCGCGGGAGAATGAGGGTCAATTCCTTTGCCCTGAGCATGTATTTCGCCTGCCAATTCCACGTGGGTACTGTCTTTGAGGAACGGGCTCAGGTTCACTTGCTCAACATTCACCAGCAAATCATATATCTCATCATCGATATCATAGAATCCACTCAAAGTAGCCCTATTGCCTTGATAATCGGCATTGCCTACCAGATCCACCCGCATCGTCTCCATATTCAGTGTAGTGGCCATTAGATCCGCTTTAGCCCCAAACGAGTCGGAACGGACATGTAATTGGTTTGAGTTAATCAGATCGGTGTTCAGATCCACCAACGCATCTCCATAGATGGTATCAAAAGGCAGGTGCAGTGTTCCGAGTGTGAGCGAAGCATTCCCGATATTCAGGCGGCGTACATCGTAGAGGTCGCCTCCTACATCCGCCAACACGTTTGTGGTTAAAGAGCCGGCACGTAAATCCAGCCCTCTCGGATTGAGCACGAAGCGCACATTGCTCAACTCGCCATCGGGTATTTCAAAGGCCATTGGGGTAGAGGTGGTGTCATCGGTGTCGCTCTCGGTGTCGCGCAGCGCAATGCCCACAAACGCATCTGCAAGCTTCAAGCCGTGCAGCGGGTAGTCTCCTTTGGCGATGTTGAGCCCCGGACTCTTTACATGCAGATGTTTAACGATAGCGTCGATGCCTACCGCTTCTATCAAAGTGTCGGAATGGAGCGTTGTTTGGTCCAACAGCAGTTGGTCAACCACGATAGTACGGGCCAGAAAATCGTCTTTCGGCACCCCAGTCCCCGGTTTCTTCATACAACCTTGCAAACGCAAACCATGCACATAAATCAGCGTGTCCTGACCGCGATGACCTATATAGAGACTATCTATTTCAATGTGTATTGGCAATTCTTCCACGCCCTTGTAGGCGCGATAGAGAATCATTGGAGAATGATGGAAAGGGGAAAGGTAGAGTCGTCCCAGATCCACATCCAGGTCGGTCAGCTCATTGATTTCTGTCACGCATTTCTGCAGGACAGCCGTGCGGGCTTTGGGCGACACCAGAATAACCGTTACGGTAATCAACAGTAACAGTACCATTCCCATGATGACACCTAAAAGGATGCATGGTATTTTCCAGAGCAGACTTTTTTTGCTCACGCCTTATTTTTCTCCTTTATTGTTTGATTCAGGAAACAAGAAGTCTTGGGGTTTAGTTATCGTTTGTTTCAGATTTGTTTTCGTCTTTAGCGCTCATATTCTTGATAAACAATTCGACGAGACGCTTTGTGAGGAAGGTGTTCCGGACGGCATGGCGTGCCTTGTCTGCCAAAGCATGTGACTCTTCGGATTGGGTAACTGTCTCTGCTTCTGCCACCAGCTGTTCACGTTGGTCGATTTTGGCGCGCAATTTCGCTGATGCGTGGTTGTAGAAGAAATTATAGCATGGCACAGTTGCTTTCATGATATAGGGGGTGAGGAAGGTGGTGACCACACTGGATGCCACGATGATAGGATAGATAGCTGGGTGAAGAACGCCTAAGCTGGTGCCCAAAGAAGCGATGATGAACGAAAACTCGCCTATTTGCACGAACGAGAAGCTGGTTAACATTGCGTCGCGCATCGTTTCGCCACCCCACCAGCAGCCCAAAGTGCCAAAGAGAATCATGCCGATGATAATCACCACGCATACTAACAGGATACTTGACCAATATTCCGCCAACGAGGTCGGGTTGATCAGCATGCCCACAGAGACGAAGAAAATAGCGGCAAAGACATTCTTCAGCGGTGTCATCAGCTTTTCGATACGATGCGACTCCACCGTCTCGGCAAGGATAGAACCCATAACAAAAGCGCCGAGTGCACTGCTAAACCCTGCTTCCTCTGCCGTCAGCACCATGCCTAAGCACAGACCCAAGGCGAGGATGATAAGTGTCTCGTCATTCAGATAGGGTCTGACTTTGCGCAGTAGTGTCGGGATAATCAGTATTCCGCAGATGAACCATCCAGCGAGTGTGATTGCCAAAACGCCCACTTTTCTAAGCAGTTCGGCACCTTCAAACTGATGCTTGATAGCTATGCTGGAGAGCAATACCATCAGTACTACCGCTACCACATCCTCCACGATAAGAATGCTCGTCGCACCCTTGACAAAACGCTCCTTGGTCAGGCCTGCTTCATCGATTGCCTTCATTACGATAGTCGTACTTGACATGCAGAGCATACCTGCCAGAAAGAGGGAGTTGATCATGTCCAATTCGGCATACTGTCCCACGCCGAAGCCCAAGACCATCATGCCCAGGATGATGGTAAGTGCGCCTATTGCCGCCACTTTGCCACTGCTGATGAGGTTCTTGAGACGGAACTCCAAACCGATGCAGAACAACACGAACAGCACACCGATATTACCCCATGCCTCTACATTCTCTGCATTCACAAAGGTTTCGCCGAATAGATATGGGCCTACCAAAACACCGGCAACGATATAACCCAGCACTACTGGCTGTTTCAATAATTTAAACAAAAGACTGACCACACCAGCCGTAATCATCAAAATGTATAAATCATGTACCATAATGAAAAAAATTATTATTTATTTTTTAACTTGTTTATTCAAAACGCATCCACTTCAGGTATTACAAGCGAACCTTAATCTCTTTCAATTCTATTATTTAAAGGTTTTACCCACTGTATTCCCGTATTGAATGTTTTTTCGCATCAATAGAAAAAATAGGAACACGGGCAAGCGTTTTTTCTTCAATTACGTTTGCACAGCGAGATTGCACTGGCGTTCGTCAACCCTAAATATGTGGAGAATAATCATATCTTTACCTCATGTAAAACACATTATAAAGATGCGGCAAAAATAAATTTTTTCCGTATAACTCAAACGGATAATTCCGTTTTTTTCATCACTGTTGTTTGTTATTTGGCTTAAGATTTTCCTGGACAAAATATGCCCTGACCATACTTTCCGTTATCATAACACTTTCCTGATGGAAAAAGGCGCAGAGATCTCTCGCAATGTCTTCTGCTACATGCTTCTTAGCATCAATCAGTGACAGGACGAGGGTCTGTTCCTGTGTATAGTCGCCATTTTCGTGGAAAAATCCGCCTTCTGTGATGACAAACGAGAATGAGACACGGTGACTTTGGCACACGTACTTCATGACTTTGATATACATTTCCGTGTTATATTCTTGCTGCTTGCTTGCGGCATCGTTCATCCCTACGTATATTTTCGTTTCGGTCATTGTTTTTATTGCAGAGGGGTTAATGAATAAATAATGTTGACGATAATGATTTTGGCGGTTTGTATGAAGAGGTTCGTCAGCTGATTTTACGCATAAAGACAAATGAATCTGCGCCCATTTTTATACAGATTTAGATAAATTCAAAGTAGTCGTGGCTTGGCGAGCCTATCTGCTGGCGTTTAAGACGAGTACTGTCGGTATGATAAATGTAGGCTTCAAACCAGCGACCCTGACCTTTGAAGTAGTCAGGTTCGAAGGCGGCAAAGCAACCCATGAATCGGTTCACGGTAATTTCGCGTTCCAAGGCATCAAAGACTTGTTCTGGGCTTTCCAAGTTTCTCTCTATCTCGTCACGGCTGTTGGCAGCTCCGACATGCACGGCCCATAGCGTTGACTCTATCTTTCCTTCTATGCCATCGACGACATATTGTCCGCGCATGTCGCTGTTCACGAGAGATACTCTAAAAACAAACACGAGTATGGCTCCAATGATCAGTACATTGAAGAGCGACATGATTACGATAACATGCCAAGTGATTCGTCGCGCCAGATTGCTCCTACTCATCGTGATAATATTTGGCCAGGAAACAGGTCGTCGTTTATTACTTATCTTGGTTTTCGTACATATACTTCATTGAGTAATCCCCACCTTCCACTTTTTTCATAATCAACTCAACAGAGGAATTTTTCACCTTGATGGTGAGCGTTTCAGCGCCCCACTGGTTGTTATTTGAATTGTCCTTCTTGCAGCCGGTGAGGGTCGCGACGCTTAAGATGATGGTGGCGACAAGCGCCCATAACTTCATTTTTTTCATTGTTCTATATTTTTGATCATCGATAATTTAATTAGTTTTACTTCTTCACTTTGTCGCCGATTTTGGTGTGAAATCCGTTCAGCAACAAGATAGGCAAACAACCCTGCAAATTTACACAATTTTTTCCCTGATATCGGTGGTGTCGTCATGTCGGATTTTTTGCATCCTGTCAATGGAAATTATTTTTATTTTTGCCGCGCTGTTTGCCAAGCTTGATGTTTAACGGACTTTGCACCGAAATTGGCAGCAGCGAAAAGCAATAAATAATGGAAGATTCCAAGTTATGAAAAAGATTTTTACCTTTTTTTTTGTAGGTTTATGCCTGTTTGCCAATGCGCAAACCGTAACTTATCAAGACATTCAGGAACAGAAGTCGGCCAAGGAACTGACTGGCAAAAAAGCCGGAGACAATATCACGGCATACGTGGCTTCCGATGGCGTCACCTATACCATCGGTTCCACCATCACCTACGGTTATCCTACCAATGGCAAGTATTATCTCTATTTTAAGGATGTCACGGGCAGTTGGGTGAATGCGTTTGCGGAAAATGAAAATGCATCGTCCGCAGACCGCCGTGCTGACCGGGAGGCTGCTGAGCGTGTGGAAAACCGCGCCGGTGGTGTGGCCACCATCAAGAAAATCCAATGTCTGCCTGTTGACGGTTTCAACAAAATGACATCCGGTTGCAAAATTTATCTCGTGCTGAACCGTGGCGGTCTGGCTTGCACCAATTTTGAGGAGGCCATCGCCACAAAGGAGATTGTCGTCAAAGCCAGTCAGGAAGAGGCAGCCTCCGAAGCCGCTTTGCAGGAGTTGAAAAAGTGGAAAGAGAAATTAGACCTCCAGATTATCACCCAAGAGGAATATGACGCCAAAAAGGAGGAACTGATGAAATTAATCAAGTAAGTACCTGTCATTATGGAAGATAAAAAGAAAAGTACGGCGTACAGCATGTTCGTCATCGGATCGTTGTTTTTCGTATTCGGTTTCGTGACATGGCTCAATAACATTTTGATTCCCTATATGCGCACTTCTTGCGAATTGACAACAGAAGTGCAGGGCTATTTTGTCACGTTCGCCTTCTACATCGCCTATTTTGTGATGTCGATTCCCTCCTCTTTCGTGTTGAAGAAGACAGGCTACGGCAACGGTATGGCCTTAGGTTTGGTCATCATGGCCATCGGTTGCATGATGTTCATTCCTGGTGCGAAGATGCGCAGCTATCCGATATTCCTGCTCGGTTTGTTCCTGCAGGGCAGCGGTTTGTCGCTGTTGCAGACCGCCAGCAACCCGTTCGTCACGGTCATCGGTCCGATTGAATCGGCGGCAAGACGTATGAGTGTCATGGGCATTTGCAACAAAGTGGCCGGAATGATCGGCATCCTGATTCTCTACAACGCCCTGTTTGCCGGCAAAGAGCAGTTGATTGAGAATATCAAGAAGGCGCCTGCCGGTCCTGAAAAAGAGGCTATGCTGCAACAGCTTTCCAACGGCGTGATTGTCCCTTATCTCATCATGACCGCCGTGCTGATCGCGTTGGTGCTCTTCATCAAAACAGCGCATCTTCCCGAAATCATCGAAGAGGAGAAAACCGTTGACGGCCATAAAACCAGCATTTTCAATTATCCGTATATGTGGCTCGGTGTCCTGGCTATCTTCTTCTACGTCGGCGCGGAAGTCATCGCCATCGACACGCTGATTCCTTACGGCGATTATTACGGCATCCCTACATCGGTTTCGCACTATTTCGGAGTTTACGCGCTCATTGCGCTGCTGGTGGGCTATATATGCGGAATCCTGTTTGTCCCCAAAGTGATTTCTCAACGCCACGCGCTGATCATACAATTGCTGCTTTCTGTCGTTTTGGTTACGGTGGCATTGATGACCTCCGGTATCGTTTCCATCATCGCGATTATCTGTCTGAGCTTTGCACATGCCATCATGTGGCCGGCCATTTGGCCGCTGGCCATCCGCGATTTGGGTAACCACACCGAGTTCGCCTCTGCCCTGATGGTGATGGCCATCGTAGGCGGCGCCATAATGCCGCTGGTTTACGGCCATATCGCAGACGCGGTGAACCGCCACGCTGCCTACGCCCTGTTGTTCGTCAGTTACGCGTACATCTTCTTCTTCGCCACAGTTGGCTATAAGATTGAGAAAAATAAATAGTTTTTAGTTGATATAAAAGTGGATAATGGTTTTTCCTTTATCCATTTTTTTAGGACTTTTTTAGCAGTTCTGACAATTTGAGTGTTGCGTTCGTCCAATCGTAATGTTCAAGGACAAAGGAATATCCTTTTTCTGCAACTTTTTGATAATATACCGAGTCTGAGAGCAGCCGGTCTATAGTATCAACGTATTGCAGGGTGGTGTTGCATACGGCAACAGCACCCTCTTTTGCAGCGGGATCCAAAGGTTTGGACGCCAAAGGGGAGGTGACACAGGGCAGACGCATGGACATGGCCTCCAACAGCTTGTTCTGCAGGCCTGTTCCTAATCGCATTGGGGCGACGAAAATGCGCGATTGCGCGTAACAGTCGGTCATGGAGGGCACCCAACCGGTGACAGTGATGTGTTCGTTCCGAAGGGCGCGAACTTTAGCCGCAGGATCCGCACCGGCAATCATCAGTTTTAGCTGCGGATGGCGCTTTTGCAACTCGGGGAATATTTCCTTGGCTAAATAGACGGCAGCATCCACGTTTGGTGGATAGTTCATGTTGCCCGAAAAGATAAGGTCGTGGGTTTTCGGCACCTCAGGGTGACTGAACTTTTCGAAATCGACCCCATTGGGAATTACCACAATCTCCTTATGCATAGGATGTTGTATATAATCACGATCCAAAGCTGTAATCATAGTCTTGCCTTCGAAATCATCGAAGATATCGGTCTCGTAGCGAGCGATGCGGCGTGCCTCCATGCGCATGACGGGGCGGAAAAGAGGGAAGGCTTTCTGCGCCCGACGCTCCATCCCTTTGGAGAAAGCATCTTGATAGTCAAGTACTTTCGGGATTCTGCAGTGACGCACGTACTCCGCCATACGGAAGAGTTGGCAGTAGATCCGGTCGGGTTGCACCTCCTGGATGATCTTGTCGATCCGCTTGTGGTTGCGTTGGCTGTAGAAATAGCCGCACTGCACCGGCAAGCCAGTCAACAGGGCACCGGCCATGTTGAAGGCACTGCGGACAGGGTGCTGCTTCAAGAAGTGCACCTCGCGACAATACGGGGCCAGTTCGCGCATCGCTTCTGCCGGCACGTTATGGTTGTAGAGCGCCACCAGATAGAGGTCATGCCATTTCGACAGCTCCTTGATCTGGTAGTAAGCTCTCAGCTTGTCGCCCTTCTCCAACGGGAAGGGGATGCGGGAAAGGACCACTAATATCTTCATTTCGACAATATTACGACTTAAAATGCCGGACGTTCTGTTCGGACGGCAAAGATACAATTTTAATGGTTATGGGTTATAGGTTATGGGTTATTGAAGTTGGATTGGCTGTGAGATTGTTAGGCAAAATCTGGAATATGACGCTGCAAAGTTATCAAATGTTCTTTATATTTTATACGATACGGTTTGTTTCGTATCTGCATCGCTCTTCCCAAGTATTTGGCAAGGGTCAACCAAGTGTCAGAGTCCTTCGTTGTTCGATACTTGTTCGATAGTTCTTCGATAATTCATCGAAGAACTATCGAAGAACTATCGAAGAAATGAGGGTACAACCCCTTGCCTGAGCCTTGCTTGAGCCTTGCCAAATACTTGCTTACTCCCTTCTATGTCTGGAACTTGCCAAGACGAAGGCTGGCCAACAGGAAAATGCTGTGGAACAGGTGTTTTATGAAGTCGGTTTTAATGAATATTCCCGGCAGAAAGTACAATTTTACCGCACTTCCCAGCCCTCGATGTTCCTTGTCTCTTTCGAGAAGTTCACCCCGATCTTGACGATTTGGCGGCCGTCGGCGGTGAAAGGAATCATATACTCTTTGGTGTCAATCTGTTGCAGTGCCTCTTGCGCCGATTTGTCGAATTTGAACTCGAAGACGTAGGTGTAGTTGTCGGTCTTCACCACCATGTCGATGCGCCCGCGTGAGGTGCGGTATTCGGCAATGGTGTGGTAACCCATCAGCCGGCAGACGGTGAACAGCACGTTCTGGAAGTGGTTCTCGCAGTCGCGGATCATCTCGTAGGGGGTGTCGCCGAGGAAGGCCGTCATCCGCTCCATAAAACTGTCGATATCGCCCTTCCGCAGGTCGCGCACGAAATGCTCGATGTAGAAACTCGACCGGTTTTCCGTGCCGCCCACATATTTCGGCAGCAGGAAACGCAGGAAACTCAACTCCACCTCTTTGTTGGGGAATCCGAGACTGTAGCTGTCAAAATCCTTGTCGAAGCCCTTAATCGTCAGATAACCCGTCTGATACAACAACGCCACAGGCTCGGTGAAAAGGGAGTCCTTACCGGAAAGGTCGGTGGCTGTAATGTCCCCTTCCGAAAGATCCTGAATCTTATACTGCCCGTCTTTCAGCAATTTGACCAAGAACGTCGGGGTGCCGGTGGAGAACCAGTAGTTTTGCAACTGGCAGCTGCTCAGCGCATTCAGCACACTGAATGGGTTATAGACATCTTTTGACATATCCGGCGAGAAGTGGTAGCCGTCGTACCTGGCCTTCAACTTTCCCATTATCGCATCCTCATCCACCTGCTCCTGTTTCGCGAATTTCTGTATATAAGGGGCGAAAGTCTGCCGGATTTCCTCCTCGGTGAAGCCGCAAATGTCCGCGTATGCATTGTTGAGCGAGATGTCCTGCAGGTTGTTCAGGTCGCTGAAGATGCTGACGTGCGAGAACTTGGTCACACCGGTGAGGAAGGCGAAGCGGATGTGTTCGTCGCAGGTCTTGAGGTTGGAATAGAAACCCTTGAGGATGTTGCGGAACTCCGTCAGCAGCGGTTCGTTGTCAATGGCTTGCAGCAGTGGCTTGTCGTACTCGTCCACCAAGATGACCACCTGTTGTCCCGTGGTTTTCGTCGCATGCTTAATCACCACCTGAAATCTTGTGGCCACAGACTGAGTCTTTTCCGGAACAATGGCAAATTCCTCCTCCCATTCGGAAAGAATATAGCCAAGGCGCTCCTCCAAAGCCCCTGCGGAGTTGTAATTCCCAGTGTTCAAGTCTAAATACAATACGGGGTAGCTCTTCCAATCTTTCTCTAATTCGGCGATGGCCAAACCTTCGAACAGCTCCCGCTTGCCTTGGAAGTAGGCTTTCAGCGTGGAGAGCAAGAGGCTTTTGCCGAACCTGCGAGGACGCGACAGGAAGTAATATCCCCCTTTAGCCAACTGGGTAAGGAGGACTGTTTTGTCCACGTACGCATATTCGTTTGAACGTATTTTCTCAAAAGTCTGTATTCCTATGGGTAGTATTTTCATATTCCGACCGATTTTTAGAGAGTGCAAAGATACAATTTTAATGGTTATAGGTTATAGGTTATTGGTTATTGAAGCTGGGGTGCGTTTTATATCCCGCCGAAGTCGCTTTCCACCATCACCCATCTTTCTTCGGCTTTGGAATAAATGTTTTAATCAAAGACAATCGTATCCGAACAACATTATTGTAGTCATAAATAACCTCCAACAGCCCTAATCGTTCACACTATTTTGTTATTAACCGTGCTGGTCTTAAACGATTTACAACAACCGTTTCCTCTTCAATATGAAATATATAAACCCACTTTTTGTTATGGGACACCATGCGACATGCTTTTGGGTGATAGCGACGAATGTCAGCGTATTGGCTCGGTTTGTAAAAACCGGCGAAAACAGAGAGCGATAATATTTCGTTAAACATGGCATCCAAATACTTTTCTGCACCTTCAAGTGTCATTCTCGCTTGTAGCCAGGATGTAAGTACTTCAATATCAGCCCTTGCAGATGGATCCACTTCAACTTTATACGTTCTCATACTTTTTTCTCAGTACGGTTCTGATTTCATCAAAATATTCCGAAACGGTCAATCGATTTGACTTGCAAGGTGCAGTATCAAAGGATAGACACTCTGTCGAAACACTATCGTTTCCATTAATGATTTGCTGACCGTAAGCAACCGCCGCTTCCTCTACACAAGACACTGTTTTTTCTTTTGTTTGATATGGTTTCTTTTTCATAATGAAGTTTTAAAATAGCATCGGCAAAAATACACTTTTTTCAAATCCCAAACGATCCTTTCTGGCCGCGTCGTGCTGAAGACACGCTACTGTTTATCTGCTATAACACATTAATCAAAGACAAACGTATCCGAACTTCATTATTGTAATCGTAAATCGCCTCCACAAGCCCTAACCGTTCGTTATATCGATAAGTGACAGAGAATGAACCTCTTTTTGACTTTGCAAAACCGCTTTGTTCGCAAATCTCTACAAGTCGGTTCTGGTATTTCCATTGGGAATAAGACAAATATTGCATTTTGTACCGCAAGAGCAAGGTGCATTGGCATAGGGGATCATTGAATGAAAGGAAGGAACGCTTGTATTTTTTCCCGATTTTAACGGGATAGCGTATTTCAGGAAAAGGATAATATTGGAGAAGACCAAAACCGTGCGTTCTCGGGGGATGAATCCACAAAAGTTTGCTGTTTTCCAAAATCTCCGTAGTCTCAATGAAACCGGTTTGGTCAATCGAAGAGGTCGAATCCAATGCTGCGAGATCATCAGGCAGAGAGTCGTAATAGTCATACGTGATCACCCCTTGATGATACATTTCCTTGTCCAAAACACGCATGACAATATAGCAGGAATGGTGTGTGTTCTTAGAAACGGAGTCAATTTTTGCTTCGAATATAAAGATGTTTCCAGGTTTGTATATGGTGTCATGAACTTCAACAGCAATGGCAGAAGCCGAAACTTCTATGGGAATAAAGAAGAGAATTATTGTGAAAAAAATGCTATAGAAAAGGCGCTTCATAAAATCGGTTTTTAAGAATAGCGGCAAGTGTACATAAATTACGAATATACGTAGACAGAAAAAAACTTAAACAAAGCTGTATGTCTTTGAGGCAGTGCTCGTCCGAACCAGATATGATGATTCCGTAAGAAAATGCTATTGTTTCACAAACTTTTTGACCATTACTCCTTTCTTCGCGGATGGAGTTTGAGAGGTATCAGGTTGGATAACAGACAGGTCATATCCCCCGGCTTTAATCATAAAATCATACAATTCACGCCGGGAATTAAACAGGGTGTCATTCAAACCTGCGAACTTACCCTCCGAGACGTACAATTTTGTTCCCTCGTCATAGAAAACAAAAGGATATAGGTATTGATATTGTGTTAAAGTGTCATATCGAGTGCCATTTGTCTTGGGATATGTGGATGTTTTGAAGAACATTACACAATCTGTCCGAAAGTGATCGAGAAT
Source organism: uncultured Bacteroidales bacterium (assembly GCA_946409645.1). Taxonomy (GTDB): domain Bacteria; phylum Bacteroidota; class Bacteroidia; order Bacteroidales; family WCHB1-69; genus F23-D06. Next base: position 34,911 of record CAMJXE010000004.1, on the reverse strand, counting down.
ATGATGAACGTTTTTCGATCGTGCTATTACGGGAGCTACATATAAGACATCTTCAATAATATGAATTCCCGCTTCATTAACATATCCGCGGGTATCATCGTATGGAGAAGCTATTGCTCCTCCTAATGACTCCCCCTCTCTTGTCACATATATGGTGTCACCAGGTTTGGCATTGCCTTTGAAGACACGGTAGGCAATAACGGGGCAAATGCCGTAATAATGCTCCTTGCCGTCAGCATCTTTCACCGCGTAGGCGTGCAAGGGCTTCAAAAAACGCCCCTCCACCACCAATTCTGCCTCCTTGAAAAACGACATGTTGTCCTTGTCCAAATGATAGTCACGCTCCTGACATAAAAGAGTTTGGCAGGAATAGAACAAATAGATTGCTAATAAAAAGAGTTTGCGCATAGAATGAATATTAAAGTTTGCAAAAATACTTTTTTCATGGAATAGTGAGCAGTGAATAGAAAAACGCCGCTGTGAATCCGCGCCAAAGCGCATTTCCACAGCGGCATTTTTTATTTTAACGGTTCTGTAGAGACGCGCCATGGCGCGTCTCTACAAATGTCTCTACTATCCGATCACCTTCTCCGTCTTCTTCATCAGGCGGCGTTCGATTTGGTCGGCCTTGACCACGTAGTCGTGCGCCTTGTTGATCATCATCTCGGCCCACTCCTTGTCTTTCAGCGAGGAGGCGTTGATTTTGACGTTGAGGTAGGCGCCGTGGACGGCCGCGCGGGCGCAAAGCACGCCGACACCGGCGTCAGAGACGCTGGCGGGGTTGCCCTTGTTGATCATCGCTTCGCAGATCTCGAACACCTTGAAGGAGGTCTCGATGGTGCGCATCGGCACTTCGGTGGCGTATTTGGTGGCGTCCTGGATGGCCTGCGAACGGGCTTCCTTCTCTTCGGGCGTGCCCTTCGGCATTCCGAACGCGTTCATAATCACGTTGAAGGCATTGGTGTCCTCATCCACGAGAGCAAGCAGCTGATCTTTCACCAACTGACCCTTTTCGGCCCATTCGGAGAAATATGCCCACTTGTCGTCCCAGCCGGGTTTGTGGGAGGAGAGGTTGGCGACCATCGTGCCGAGGGCGGCGCCAAGGGAGCCCATATAGGCGGAGATGGAGCCGCCGCCGGGAGCCGGACTTTCGGAGGCCGTCTCGTTGGCGAAACCGGTGCAGGTCATATTGACCAACTTTGGCGTAGTATCCTCTTTCTCAAGCAGATACTCGATGACTTTCTCTTCGGGGTTGAAGGGTTTGAGGTCGTCCAAACCCATCGATTTCACGGCAATCTTCACCATCTCCTTCTCGTCGATGCCGAGGGAGCGTTTCTGTTTGGCGAGGTAGTATTTGCCGGCTTGGATGAGCACTTTCTTGGGGATGAGACCCACGATTTCGGCGCCGGTGACGCGGATACCGCGCTTGGCGGCCTTGGCGGTCACCTCATCGAAGGCGACGTGTAGCGGGGTGGCGTTGATGTCGGTGATGTTCATCGAGACTTGGGCGATGCCGTATTCCTCAATGTACCAGCCGATGGCCTTGGTGCCCTTAAGCGTGCCGGGAATCATCACCACGTTGCCGTTCTCGTCGAGCACTTTCTTGCCGGTGATCTTGTTGCCCTCGCGTTTCGGACGGCCCTTTTCGCGCACGTCGAAGGCGATGGCGTTGGCGCGGCGCGTGGAGGTGGTGTTGAGGTTGTAGTTGACGGCGATGAGGAAGTCGCGGGCGCCCACGGCCGTGGCTCCGCTCTTGGCGACGCTCTCCGTGAACTTGTTGGGGCCGAAGTCGGGCTTCCACTCCTTGGAAGTGATGCGCTCCTTTAGGGCTTCGTACTCACCCTGGCGGCAGTTGGCGAGGTTGCGGCGCTCGGGCTTGAACGCGGCGTTCTCGTAGCAATAGACGGGGATGTTCAGCTCCTTGCCGACTCTTTCAGCCAGCTGGCGGGCATATTCCACGGTCTCTTCCATCGTGATGTTGGCGATGGGCACAAGCGGACACACGTCGGTGGCACCGAAGCGCGGATGGTCGCCGTGGTGGTTGCGCATGTCAATGAGTTCTTGGCACTTGGCGATGAGCTTGACGGCGGCATCGACCACATAATGCGGTTCGCCCACGAAGGTGACGACTGTGCGGTTGGTGGTGGCGCCGGGATCCACATCCAGCAATGTCACGCCTTCTGCCTGACGAATCACGTCGGCCACTTGGTTGATGATGTCTTGGTTTCTGCCTTCACTGAAATTAGGAACACATTCGATTAACTGTTTCATTTTGTAAAGTATTGATTATTAATATTTTGATATTATCTTAAACTCGTTTGCAAATGTACATAAATTCCGAATACGCACAAAAAAAAGGCGGTCTTTTCAGGCCGCCTATATATATATATTGTATAGATTATTCCACAATGAATTTTTGAACGGTGCTGCCGTTGCTGTTGTTCAAATGGAGGAAGTAAACGCCTTTAGCCAAATTGTCCACAGGAATTTGATAAAGGCTTGTGCCACCGTTGTGATCGAATTGATCAACATAAACGGTTTTGCCCATCATATCCACTACTTTAGCACTGAATTGCTGTGCTTCCTCAGCATTCACTTTGATATTCATGAAAGTGGTTGCAGGATTCGGATAAAGGCTGACATTGACATTTTCCAAATTATTGAGGCCAGTTTGGATACCGAAGTATGTCAACTCGAAACCGCTACCTTGATCCTTGTTGTCAGAAGCAAAACGGATGATGTATCTTCCAATGGGGTTGCCCGCCACGTTGAAGAGGTTGGTATTGAAGTTGAAAACTTCACCGACAGTGGCAGGATGATCGCAGTCAAAATGAGCTACCATAGTTCTACTGTTGCTGTTGACGGCGGATTGCGTATAGATATCGATAAAGTCACCTTCTTTCAAATCGAATTTTTGGAAAGCGCAGACGAGTTTGTCGCAGAATTGCAAATTCAAGGTGTGTTCGCAGATAACAGAAGCGCGATATTCATCATCGTCAGTGGCGTTGTTAGCCTTGTCGGTGATGACAGCTGTTTGATCGGTGTAGGTCTTGTTCGAACACTTGTTAGAGTTGTTGAGGGTTGCTTCGTAGTCGAGAACGAAACCGTAGTCAGTTGCGGAGTTAGCTGTGGAGGTGAAAACAATCAATACGCTGTCGGCGTTCACCGTGAGGGCAGCGGGCAGAGCTTCACCTTCATAGTCTGCATGGATGGCATCGCCAAGGCTTGAATAGTCGTTGCACGCAGCCATCAGATAGCTGCCAGAGTATTCTTTCTTCACGCCAGAAGCCTCAGTGCCGCCGTTATAGATTTTGACCTTATCGCCTTGTTTGACTTTGAGTTTGGAGAATTGGAATCTATAAGAAGAAGCGTTCGGGCAGGAGACCACCCATCTGCGGTTGGAGTTTTGGGCATATTTCATGTTGCCGGCACCGTCGCTGATAGTACCGAAGGCTGCAGTAACGCGTTTGGAGCTCTCAGCGGGTTTAGCGATTTGAGCACTGTCGGGCATCAGTTTTGTCATCATAGAGTTGGAGTTATTATAGTTGAAGTTGCCGAAGCTTTGAGAAACTTGGTTGTTGATGAGGAAGTAACCGTTGCCACTGCCACCCCATCCCCAGTTGACGTGGAAATAGACAGCATTGTTAATGGTGATGTAGCCGTCCACAATCCAAGCGTGACCGCCTGCGGTTTGGCTTTGACCGGAGAAGAACAACGGACGATATTGATCCAGCTCTTCCTTGGCAATGTTCACCCAAAGGTATAACAATGTATCAGTGCCGCCAGTGACATCTTCGATGGACTTAAATTGAGCATTATCATTGAAGAAATAGCGGTCTTGCAGAGCTTCCATAGCATATTGGGATTGGGAACCGGATCCGTCAGATCCATAGCTCATACGTACGGCGACACCACAATGGTACAATAATTTAGCCAACATACCGTCGTATTTGTCCAGACTGTTTGCAATGGCATCGTAATCGTAGGAGGCACTACCATAGTTGACATATTGAGCGGGGTAGGTGTAAATCAAATTGCCATCGTCGTCATATTCACGAGGAATATAATAGACTGAGCCGTAACCGTGGTCAGGATAGCGATAGTAATTAAGGATGTTGGCCATTGTCAAAGCCACACAACCCACGTATGAGCGACCATCCATAGAGTAACCGACTCCCGGGTTAGTGGGACACATGGCGTTATAATACAGACCTTGATCCCATTTCGTGGTAATCAACGGCTCTACGCAAGGGGCACCTTTGGCACGGGAATAAGGGGTGAAGTCGGAAGCTAAATAGTGGTTCCAGGAATTACGAACAGGAAGAGCAGCAGAAGGATTGCTCATCAAATAAGCCATTTCCTTGGCATAACGTTCCATGAATAAATCAGCACCGATGCCTTTTTTGTAATTGCTTTCCAAAGAGAAAGCCAAAACAGGATTAGCTAAATCTGTAGCGGAAACAATGATATAACCTTTATCACCAACATCAAAACGATAGGTGACAGGAGTGCCGTCTTCGGAATATTCCGTTTCAGCCAGCACAAGGTTAAGTTGATTGGCTTTTGTGGCTCCAACACGCTCGGTGAGGAAGTTCTTGGATGCTTGCATAGCATCTTCTACGGGGATTACGTTCACCGCGTAGCTCAACATTACGAACATCAGTAACGATGCTAATAGAGTAAATTTCTTCATACTTTATTGAATTTTAATTATAATTATTCCTTTTAATAATATTGCCGCAAAAATACAAAAAAAATAATTCCAAATTAGTCTTTGTTCATATATTTAAATTTTATTTGTTTCAGGAGATTTTTGTATTTTTGCCGTTCGGTTTTTGATAAAAAGAGCAAATCTTTTTTAGACAATTTATGTTATATATATAGAAATATGAATACATCAAGACAGATTACACAGGATTTATGGTACATAGGTGCTTCCGACAGACGGTTGGCCCTTTTTGAAAATATGATGCCCGTCCCGCGCGGAGCATCGTACAATTCTTATGTGTTGCTCGACGAAAAGACAGTGCTTTTGGATACTGCTGACCAAGCAGTGAGTGCGCAATTTATTGAAAATCTGACTGTTGTAATGACAGGAAGAACGCTCGACTATATTGTTATTCACCATGTCGAGCCCGATCATTTAGCTTCATTACAAGAGGTTTTGGTGCGTTGGCCCAATGCCGTCATGGTTTGCAGTTTGCAGGCTTCTCGTTTTATCAAGCAATTTATGAATCTTTCGGAAAGTGTTCAAATCCAGATTGTTAAGGAAGGAGATGCACTAAATACAGGTAAGCATACGCTGAATTTTGTAGGTGCTCAGATGGTACACTGGCCAGAAGTGTTAGTTTCTTACGACTCTACCGATAAGGTGCTCTTCTCCGCTGATGCTTTCGGTACTTTCGGTGCCATTAGCGGCAATCTTTATGCTGATGAGATGAATTTCGATCGTGAATGGATGGACGAAGCTCGCCGCTATTATACTAATATTGTAGGAAAGTATGGTGTTCAGGTGCAGAACCTGTTGAAGAAGGCCGCCACGCTCGACATTGCCATGATTTGCCCGCTGCACGGCCCGGTTTGGCGCAAGGATTTCGGGAAATTTATCGAAAAATACGACAAATGGAGTCGCTATGAACCCGAAGACAAGGAAATCCTTATCGTGTATGGTTCTATGTACGGTCATACGGAATCCGTGGCAACTGTGCTGTCTGGTCTTTTGGCCGACAAAGGCTGTCGAAACATCCAGATGTATGATGTTTCGGCAACACACGTATCTTACTTGGTGTCAGAGTCTTTCCGCTGTAGCCACATTGTCTTGATTGCTCCTACATACAACGGCGGTTTATACCCGCCAATGGAGAACTATCTGCTTGATATCAAGGCACATCTGCTTCAGAATCGCACCTTCACTGTAATTGAGAATGGATCTTGGGCTCCCGTTTCTGGTAACGCTATCAAAGCCATCCTCGGCGAAATGAAGAACACCACGGTCCTCGAACCCGCCATTACCTTCAAGTCTGCGATGAAAGAGACGCAACGAGCTGAGTTGGAGGCATTGGCGGACGCAATCGTAGGATCCCTCAGATAGAGGCATTATTATATTATTGTTCCTTGAGCAGCCTCGGAGAGGCAAAACGCACGAAGTGCAATTAACCCTACACAAGCGAAGCGCAGTGTGGGGAACCAGCCCCGCAAGCGAAACGAAGTGAGGGGCCGCAAACAGTAAACCACAAACAGTAAACGAATGTATAAAATCGTCAAAAAGGAAGAATTAGGCAAGGACACTTTCCTGATGGAAGTGGAAGCCCCGAAAATTGCGCAGTCAGTGCTGCCTGGGCAGTTCGTCATTGTGAAAGCGAACGAAACCGCTGAACGCATTCCATTAACCGTCAGCGATACTTTTCTGCCCGATGGAACTATCACTTTGGTTATCAAAACAATAGGCGTTTCAACGCGGAAAATTGTCTCATATCCCGTTGGCGGTTTTTTCCATGATGTGGTGGGACCGTTGGGGAATCCATCGGCCTTTATCCACCGCCCGATTGGCATGTTACGTCGGTCTCGGTACTGTTTCATAGCGGGAGGTGTTGGCATCGCACCAGTCTTTCCATTGGTAAAGTGGATGTCACAACACGGATTGGAATGCGATGTCATCATCGGGGCCCGCAATGCCTCCCTGCTCTTTTACATAGAGCAGTTCCGTAAGATTACCAACAACTTGTATATTACCACTGACGATGGCTCTATGGGTTTCAAGGGCACAGTGAACGACATGTTGGATCATTTGGTACACAAGGAAGGCCGACGTTACGATGAAATCACAGCAATCGGTCCGATGATCATGATGAAATTCGTGTCATTGAAAGCCAAGGAATTAGGGATTCCCTGCGTGGTGAGTCTCAACTCGTTGATGGTGGACGGAACGGGAATGTGCGGCGCGTGCCGTGTGCAAATCGGTGGTCAAACAAAATTCACCTGTGTTGATGGCCCCGAATTTGACGCTTCCCTCATCAATTTCGACGAGTGTATGCACCGTCAGGCCATGTATGACCATGTTGAAGGTCGTAAGTTGTTGGAAGAAGAAGAGTTAAGGGAGAATCACCAATGTCATATCGGCGGTATCGCACATGAAGCTCTTCCACCGAAATCACGCGTGCCTGTGCGCGAGCAAGCGCCCGAGGTGCGTTGTTCAAACTTTAGGGAGGTTTGTTTCGGCTACAATGCCGAAGAGGCGGTGGAAGAGGCTCGCCGATGTCTGACTTGTAAGAATCCGCAGTGCGTGAACGGCTGTCCGGTACATATCCGTATCCCTGATTTTATCTCTCTTATCAAGGACGGTAAGTTCGACAAAGCTGCCACATTGATTCGTGAAGATACTGCCCTGCCCTCCGTGTGTGGTCGCGTTTGTCCGCAGGAGAGCCAGTGCGAAGGTAAGTGCATTCTTGGTCGCAAAGGAGAGCCTGTGGCCATCGGTAAACTGGAACGGTTCATCGGTGACTGGTCGATGAAGAACAACATCGTGGCGCAGAAACCCTCGGTGCGTAAAGGCCAGAAAGTAGCAGTGGTGGGCAGTGGTCCAGCAGGTCTGACCTGCGCCAAGGAACTCCGCTGTATGGGTTATGATGTTACTGTATATGAGGCACTTCACGAGTTTGGCGGTGTACTTGTCTATGGTATTCCGGAGTTCCGTCTGCCAAAAAAAGACATCGTGAAACCTGAAATTGAGACTATCAAAAATCTCGGAGTGCGCTTCGAAAGTGATGTGGTCATCGGTCGCACTATGTCGGTGGACGATTTAATGAACAAATGGTGCTATGATGCTGTTTTTATCGCTTCGGGTGCTGGTTTTCCCAATTTTATGAATATTGAGGGTGAGAATTTATGCGGTGTTGTTTCTGCCAATGAGTTTTTAACCCGAAATAACCTGTTGTTCTCTTATAAAGAAAAATATGAGACCCCGAACTTCGTCGGTAAGAAGGTGTCAGTGGTGGGAGGCGGCAATGTAGCTATGGATGCCGCGCGCACGGCCATTCGTCTTGGTGCAGAAGTGCATATCGTCTATCGTCGTTCTGAAGAGGAACTGCCGGCGCGGCGCGAAGAAGTACACCATGCCAAAGAAGAAGGTATTGATTTCCAATTGCTTACAAATCCTGTAAGAATTATTGGAGACGACAAAGGTTGGGTTTGCGGTATGGAGTGCGTGCGTATGGAACTTTCCGAACCGGATGAATCGGGTCGCCGTCGTCCAGTGAAAATTCCCGGTTCAGAGTTTGTCTTGGAGACCGATATGGTGATCATGTCTATCGGAACTTCGCCTAACCCATTGATTTACACCACTACACAAGGTTTGGATGTCAACAATCATGGTTGCATTGTGGCGGATGAGGTAGGAGCTACCTCTCGTGAAGGGGTCTTTGCTGGTGGTGATATCGTTTCCGGTGCGGCAACGGTCATTCTCGCTATGGGTGCAGGTAAAAGTGCTGCCAAAGCCATCGACGAATATCTCAAAAAGAAGTAATCTTTGTCTCGAGAATGTGAAAAAAAACGGGTTGACCATTTGATCAACCCGTTTTTTTATCTATAAAGATTCTATTACAGTAAATTGTAAGTGTCAGTTGCGATCACCAACTCCTCATTTGTAGTGACGACCACCAGTTTCGTGGTGGAGTCGGGAGTGGATATGATGCCGTCCTCGCCGCAATATTTCTGATTGGCTTCGGGATCGAGTTTTGCGCCAAGCCATTCCAGGTTTTCGCAAATTTTTTCACGTTGGAACCAGGCGTTCTCGCCGATGCCACCAGTGAAGAGGATGACGTCAACGCCGCCCATTGCTGCGGCATACGCGCCGATGTACTTGCGTACGCGGTATGCGAACATATTGAAGGCATCAGTGCTACGTTCGTCGCCAGCATCACGACCAGCGCGGATGTCGCGCATATCGACGCTCTTGCCGGAGATGCCAAGCAGACCGCTCTTCTTGTTGATGAGCGCATTCATCTCCTTGGTGTTCAGACCTTCCGTGTCCATGATATAGAGCAGGACACCAGCGTCGAGGTCACCCACGCGGGTACCCATCACCAGACCTTCGACTGGGGTGAATCCCATGGAGGTGTCGATGGATTTGCCGTTCTTGATGGCGCAGATGGAGGCGCCGTTGCCGAGGTGACAGCTGATGATTTTGGAATTCTCGTAAGGGATGCCGACCAGTTCAGCGGCCTTCGGGCCAACATACTTGTGGCTGGTGCCATGAAAACCGTAACGACGGATTTTCTTCTCGCTGTAGTATTCGAAAGGAAGTGCGTACAAGAATGCTTCTTCAGGCATGGTTTGGTGGAAAGAGGTGTCGAACACGCCGACGTGTTTCACATTGGGGAGGAGCTTCTTCATGGCATCGATGCCGGTGAGGCTGGCGGGGTTGTGCAGGGGGGCTAAAGCACATAGTTTGGAGATTTCCTCGCGCTCTTTGTCGCCGATGACCACGCTTTCTTTGAAAAATTCGCCGCCGTGCGCCACGCGATGACCTACTGCACCAATCTCATCGAGGGATTTGATGACACCGTGCTCAGGATCGGTCAACATGTTGAGAACCAATTTGATGCCTTCTTCGTGAGTTGGGATAGGAGTTTGCACGTAGCATTTCTCTTTACCGACAGGTTTGTGGGTGAATTCACCCATTTCCAAACCGACGCGCTCTACGAGACCTTTAGCTAACAATTCAGGTTGCGGTTCCATCTCCAACAATTGATACTTGATGGAGGAACTACCGCAGTTAAGGACTAATATTTTCATATTCAATTATTTAATTAGAGTTACTTAATATAATCTTCTGCAAAAAGCAGGGCAAAGATACAATTTTTTTGCTACGAAAGGCAAAAAAAAGACGAGGTGAAATTTTCATCACCCCGTCCTATTATAACGTTGTTGTCTTATCGGTAGAGACGTTGTGCGCTACGTCTCAACAACAATATTAATATCTATATGTATCCGGCTTGAACGGGCCTTCGACCTTGACACCGATATAGTCGGCCTGTTTTTGGGTGAGGGTGGTCAACTTGACTCCAATCTTGCCCAAATGCAGACGGGCGACCTCTTCGTCCAAATGCTTCGGCAGGTTATAGACCCCCACTTTATAGTCGTGTTGCCATAAGTCGAGTTGAGCCATCACTTGATTTGTGAAGGAGTTACTCATCACGAACGAGGGGTGACCAGTGGCACAACCTAAGTTCACGAGACGGCCTTCGGCGAGGATGAAAATGGAGTGTCCATCGGGGAAGATGTATTCATCCACCTGCGGCTTAATATTGCGCTTCTTGATATTTGGTTGATTCTCAAATATTTCCACCTGTATTTCGTTGTCAAAATGTCCAATGTTGCAAACGATGGATTGGTCTTTCATCTTGTTAAGGTGATCGACGGTGATGACATCGCAGTTGCCTGTGCAGGTGACGTAGATGTTGCCTTCGTCGAGCGCATCTTCCACGGTTTTCACCTCGAAGCCTTCCATAGCGGCTTGCAATGCACAGATGGGATCGACCTCGGTGACGATGACGCGGGCGCCGTAGGAACGCATAGCCTGCGCACAGCCCTTGCCGACGTCGCCGTAACCGCACACGACGACCACCTTGCCGGCCACCATCACATCGGTGGCGCGCTTGATGCCGTCGGCTAAAGATTCGCGACAACCGTATTTGTTGTCGAATTTGGATTTCGTCACAGAGTCATTGACGTTGATGGCAGGGAAGAGCAGTTCACCGCGTTCCATCATTTGGTAGAGACGGTGTACGCCTGTGGTGGTCTCCTCCGACACGCCCTTGATTTCCTTCACCATGTTGTGCCAGTGGTGCGGATCTTCCTTCAGCACTTGCTTCAACGTGTTGAAAATCACAGCTTGTTCGTGGGATTCGGGTTCGGCGTCGAGGACCGTCGGGTCGTCTTCGGCCTTGCAACCGAGGTGGATGAGTAGCGTGGCGTCACCGCCGTCATCGACGATGAGTTGCGGACCTTTGCCGCCAGGGAAAGAGAGGGCGTTCACGGTGCACCACCAGTAATCTTCGAGGCTTTCGCCCTTCCAAGCGAAGACGGAGACACCGTTGTCGGCGATGGCGGCAGCGGCGTGGTCCTGCGTGGAGAAGATGTTACAGCTGCACCAGCGCACTTCCGCGCCCAGATGCGTCAAAGTCTCAATCAATACAGCAGTTTGGATGGTCATGTGTAGCGAGCCCATGATGCGTACACCCTTCAAAGGTTTGGTGTCACCATATTTCTCACGAATAGCCAACAAACCTGGCATCTCTTTTTGGGAGACATCAATGTCTTTGTGTCCCCATTCCGCCAAATTCATATCGGCGACTTTGTATTTCAAATTATTGTCTATCATATTATTATAAGTTTTATTTGTTCGGGAATTAGAGGGTGCAAAGATACTATTTTTATGTAGAATGGTGAATGTTAAATGATGAATGAAAGGGGATGGGTGGGCGCGGTCATTGTTTATGAAGAATAACGTTTGGTGGGTGTTGTAGAGACGCAATGATGGAGTCTCAATAACACCGTGTAACCGTGTAACCGTGTAACCGAAAAAAATTATATCTTTGCACTTTCAAACATTTAAATTGTAACATTATGGCTATCACGAAATTAGACCAATTAGTAGAATTAGTAAAATCAAAACCGAGAAAAAGATTGGTGGCTGCCAATGCCAACGATGCGCACACCATCGAGGCTGTATATGCCGCTGTGGAATTAGGCGTGATCGATGCCACTCTCGTCGGCAACCCCGAGGAAATCGAGAAAGTGTGCAAAGAGCATGGCTTTGATATGTCGAAGTTCACCATCGTGCCCGAATATGTGGATACGAAGGCTGCCACAAAGAGCTGCGAACTCATCAACGCCGGCGAGGGCCAGATTCTGATGAAAGGTCTGCTGCCTACCGACAAATATATGCGCGCTATCCTGAACAAGGAGAAGGGTCTCTGCCCTCCGAAGGCCACTTTGTCGCATGTGACTGTGATTGAGAACCCGGCCTACCATAAATTACTCATCGTGGGCGATGTGGCCGTGATCCCCGCTCCTGAGTTTAAGGAGAAACAAGCTATTCTCAAATATTTGGTCGAAACGGCTAATGCTCTCGGTATTGAAAAACCGAAAGTGGCCTGCCTGGCTGCTACCGAGCAGATGTCCGTGGGTATGCAGGCTTGCGTTGACGCTGCGCTCCTCGCTGCCATGGGCAACCGCGGTCAATTGGGCAATGTCTCCGTCGAGGGTCCTATCTCTTTGGACCTCGCTATCGACAAGGAGACGGTGGAAATCAAGAAGTTCAAGAGCGAAGTGGCCGGCGACGCCGACTGTCTGCTCTTCCCGAACATCGAGACGGGCAACGTATTCTACAAATGCTGTACGAAGTTCAGTCACGCCGAACTGGGCGCACTGCTGAAGGGTGCAAAAGTGCCATGCGTGCTCTCTTCTCGTGGTGACAGTGCCAAAACGAAAATGTATTCTATTGCATTGGCTGCCTTGATGGCATAATTCTTTAAGAGTATGATGGAACTTGCTGCCATTTTCAATTTTATCAATTTCCGAATCATTGATGTCTTGGACATCCTGATTGTAGCTATTCTGCTTTTCGAGCTCTACAAGCTGACGAAAGGCACGGCTGCTGTGAAGATTTTCTGGGTGTTGGCATTGATTTTCGTGATTTATGAGGTGGTATCTTTTTTCCATTTTACTATGCTTTCCGATTTGATGGGCGAGCTCATCAACGTAGGTGTGCTCGCCATCATCATTTTGTTTCAACCCGAAATACGTAAGTTTTTCCTCTATATTGGCGATGGACGACTGATGCGCTTCTTCAGTGACCGGTTTTCCAAGCAGAACAAGCATTCTGAATACTCAGAGGAGATTTTGGCGGTAAAAAGGGCTTGTCGGCACATGTCAACTACTATGACAGGTGCTTTGATTATTTTTGCTCGAAAAACGCCCTTGGATGAGTTCTTGAGTACAGGAGAGGAAATTGATGCCAAGCCTTCCGCAGAGCTTTTAGAGAATATTTTCTTCAAAAACAGTCCGTTACATGATGGAGCTGTGATCATCAAAGACCATCGAATTATGGCGGCACGTTGTATTCTGCCAGTGTCGAAGAGTCGTGACCTGCCCCAAGAGGTGGGTTTGCGTCACCGTTCTGCCTTGGGTGCCACGGAGTTTACGGATGCCGTGGCGGTAGTTGTCTCCGAGCAAACGGGCAACATATCTCTCTGTTATGGCGGTAAGATGACTCGTGATCTCACTTCCTCGGCTTTACGGCAAATGTTGGAAGAAATTCTTACGAACGAGTAAGGTTGAAGATGAATAACAAGTACCAAAAAAGGGACGGAAAAATCCGTCCCTTTTTTATTTATAATATTGTATGCTATCCGTTTAGTGCGTTGGCTCCACTTACAATCTCAATCAACTCGTTGGTGATGGAAGATTGGCGGGCGTTGTTGTACTTCAGGCGCAACTCGCGAAGAATCTCCGTGGCGTTGTCAGTGGCTTTGGTCATGGAGGTCATTCTGGCACCGTGTTCCGATGCAATGGAGTCGGAGAGCGTTTTATACAGTTGTGTGCGTAAAATTTTAGGAATCAGCTCTTTCAACAATTGGTCTGCTGAAGGTTCGATGATATAGTCGTTAGTCACTTTCTTTTCGTCGTCGGCCATTGAGGTCGCAGGAAGATAATCTTCCACCGTAACCTGTTGTGTGGCGGCGTTTAGAAATTGGTTATATACGATATCGACTTTATCCACTTCGTGATGAATAAAACGTTGCACCAAATCATCGGTTACATCGGAGGTTTCGGCGAAGTCGGGGCTGTCGAGCAGTTTTTCGTTGTAGTACAGCACAGGATAGAATTTGTTGAGTTGATCTTTGCCTTTTTTGCCGAAACAGACCAATTGTACGTTACCAGCCTCATGTTGGGCGGCATATTTTTCCGCCACCAAATGGTTGACGGCTTTCACAATGTTCGAGTTGAACGCACCGCAAAGCCCCTTGTTGGAGGTGATGACCACGATAATAATCTTTTCGGGATCACGCGCTTCGAAGAGAGGAAGCTGTTCGCCACCCGTGTTGGAATCGGCTAAATTGTTCAGTATTTCGTTCAGCTTCTGAGAGTAAGGACGAAGATGCTGGATGGCGGTTTGGGCACGGCGAAGCTTTGCAGCCGACACTAACTTCATGGAGCTGGTGATCTTCTGCGTAGATTCAATCGAGGTGATACGCGTGCGGATTTCTTTCAGGTTACCCATAATTATTCGTATTTTTTGGCCACCTCAGCACAAGCGTCCGTCAGTTTTTGCATAATTTCATCATTGATCGTGCCCTTTGCAAGAATGTCGAGCGTATCTTGATGATGTGTGTGCATGAAGGAGATGAATTCCGTCTCAAAATTGCGGATGTTCGAAACGGGAACCTTCTGCAACAGTCCGCGGGAACCGCAGAAGATGATAGCGATTTGTTCTTCCACTTTGTACGGCGTGTATTGCGGCTGTTTGAGGATTTCCACGTTGCGTACGCCCTTGTCAAGGACGAATTGCGTGGCGGCATCCACGTCAGAGCCGAACTTAGCGAAGGATTCCATCTCGCGGTATTGTGCTTGGTCGAGCTTCAATGTACCAGCCACCTTCTTCATGGATTTGATTTGAGCGTTACCACCGACGCGAGACACGGAGATACCGACGTTGATGGCAGGACGCACACCAGCGTTGAACAGGGATGTCTCCAAGAAAATCTGTCCATCGGTGATGGAAATCACGTTAGTGGGGATGTATGCGGACACATCGCCTGCTTGAGTCTCAATGATAGGCAGAGCCGTCAGGGAGCCGCCACCCTTTACAAGGGGTTTCAGCGAGGCAGGCAGATCGTTCATTTGGGAGGCAATCTCATCGGATTCGATGATTTTGGCAGCGCGCTCCAGCAGTCTGGAATGGAGATAGAAGACATCACCGGGGTAAGCTTCACGTCCGGGGGGACGGCGGAGCAGCAGCGAGACCTCACGGTAAGCCACGGCTTGTTTCGACAGGTCGTCGTAGATGATGAGGGCGTTACGGCCAGTGTCGCGGAAGAATTCACCGATGGCTGCACCAGCGAAAGGTGCGTAGAACTGCATGGCGGCAGCGTCGGAAGCAGTGGCAGTCACCACGATGGTATAAGGCATTGCCCCGCGTTCGGTGAGCGTCTTTACCAAAGAGGCCACGGATGATCCTTTCTGACCTACGGCAACGTAAATACAATATACGGGGTTGCCTTGATCATAGAATGACTTTTGGTTGATGATGGTGTCGATAGCGATAGCCGTCTTACCGGTCTGACGGTCGCCAATGATGAGCTCGCGTTGACCACGGCCGATGGGGATCATGGCATCGACAGCCTTGATACCGGTTTGCAGCGGTTCTTTCACAGGTTGACGGAAGATGACACCTGGAGCCTTGCGATCGATGGGCATCTCGTAGAGCTCACCTTCAATGTCTCCTTTGCCATCGATAGGCTGACCTAAGGTGTTGATGACGCGGCCCAGCAGACCTTCGCCAACACGAATGGAGGCGATGCGACCTGTGCGCTTGCAGATGTCGCCTTCGTTGAGCGATTTGGAGTCGCCCAAAAGCACGACACCCACGTTGTCTTCTTCAAGGTTGAGGGCGATACCGGTGATTTCATCGCCGTTTTTGGTGTTGAAGATCACCAATTCGCCAGAGCGGGCGTTCTGCAGACCATAGACACGGGCGATACCGTCGCCGACCAACAAAACGGTTCCAACCTCTTCCATTTCGGATTTTTGGTTGAAATTCTCTAATTGTTGGCGCAGTATGGATGTAACTTCTGAGGGTTTTATTTCTGCCATTTATATGCGGATTTAGAATTGTACTTGAAAATTATTTTGTGAAAATTCTTGACGTAATTTATTGATTTTGTGTAAGATGCTGGAGTCCATAAAATAGTCATCCATCTTGATGATGAATCCACCGATGAGATGGGAGTCCACAATTTCATGGAGTTCGATGGTGGCGTTAGTCTGTTCGGAGAGCATAGCCACAATCTTGGCTTTCAACGGTTCGCTAAGCGGACTGGCAGTGGCGATGGTCGCAGTCTTAATGTTATGAGATTGGTTATACAGATTGAAAAACTCTTCGCAAATGGTGTCTAACGCTGGTTCACGCTTTTTCTTCAGCAGAACGTCCAAAAACTGATAGGTGATGTCATGCATCGTACCATTGAAAACGCTCTCGAAGAATTGGTGCTTTTGGTTGGAAGGCACCACAGGATTGCGCAACAGCACCTGTAGTTCGCGGTTCTCTTTCAGCGTGCCCGCAAACAGTTTGAGATCACTGTAAACTTCTTCAATCTGATTTTTCTCGCCTGCAAAGTCGAATAATGCTTTGGCGTATCTACTGGATAATTTTGGGTTTTTCATCTATGATTTTTAAAGCGCGGCAAATATACTATTTTTTTGACTTATGACTTGTGATTTTTGACTTTAGACATAAAGATTAAGTCGTCGATTGACGATAATCACAAGTCACAAATCATACGTCTTACATCTTGCGGCTGCCGGGTTTCACGAAGGGGAGACCCTGTTTACAGAGCGGACAATCCTCCACAGCCCAGTTTTGAATGTTGAGTTTGGTCGCACTATAGACGGGATAAGGGAAGCTTCCATCGCTTCGGTCGGCAATGCAAGCCACACCAATTACCTCAGCACCAAAGGATTTCAGTACTTCGATAGTTTCGAGAGAGGATTTGCCGGTGGTGACCACATCTTCGGAAATGAGCAGTTTCATGCCAGGTTTCACCTCGAAGCCGCGGCGTAGGCACATCACGTTATCCACACGCTCCGTGAAAATGGCGGGAACGCCTAACTGACGGCCCAGTTCGTAAGCCACGATGATGCCGCCCATTGCCGGTCCCACCACCATGTCGATGTGCAAGTCTTTCACCTGTTCCGTGATTTTCGCAATCACGCGCTCTGCTCTGTCAGGGTACTGCAACAACTTGGCACACTGGCAGTAACGGTCGCTGTGACGACCCGATGAGAGTAAGAAATGACCTTCAAGCAATGCTTCCGACTGCTTCAGTTCTTCAATAACAGAATTGTTATGTTCTTCATTCATAGTATTTTAAATTTAATTTGTATCAAAAATAAATTGCGCAAAGATACTATTTTTTGTTTAAACCCATTTACTTGCGAATATAACATTTAATATTTTAATCACTTGTATTTGTTTATAATTTATGTACTTTTGCCTTTCTTAAATTTTAGAACGATTGTATTTATAACAAATTGATAGTCAATATGATAATAAAAGATGATTTTGTGTGCAGACACAATGGTCCCGCCGCCGATGAGCAACAGAAAATGCTGAATGTCATTGGCGTGAAAACATTAGATGAACTGATTGAAAAGACGGTTCCCGCCGCCATCCGCCTGCCGAAGCCGCTGGATTTGCCTGACGGCATGA
Organism: uncultured Bacteroidales bacterium; assembly: GCA_946409645.1. GTDB lineage: Bacteria > Bacteroidota > Bacteroidia > Bacteroidales > WCHB1-69 > F23-D06. Next base: position 17,420 of record CAMJXE010000004.1, on the reverse strand, counting down.
CTGAAGGTGAATATCTCAACCACATTCATGGTTTGATGGCGAAAAATAAAATTTACCGCTCCTACATCGGTATGGGTCACTACAACACCTACACCCCTGCGGTGATTTTGCGAAACATTTTCGAGAATCCGGGTTGGTACACCTCTTACACTCCCTACCAGGCTGAAATTTCTCAAGGTCGTATTGAGGCGTTGCTGAATTATCAGACGATGATTAGCAGTCTGACAGCTATGCCGCTCTCCAATGCTTCCATGTTGGACGATGCTACTGCAGCCGGCGAGATGATGCTGATGTTCTTCCGTAGCCGCAGCCGCGAGCAACAGAAAAACAATGTGGTGAAATATTTCGTAGCCGAAGGCGTGTTCCCGCATTGCATTGGCGTGATGAAGACCAACGCTGCCCCTCAAGGCATCGAGTTGGTCATCGGAAAACCTGATCAGGTGGAACTCGACGAGACTTTCTTCGGTGCTATGGTCCAATACCCGAACTACTGGGGCGGCATCCATGATTTCCGTACATGGGTCGAGAAGGCACACAACAAGAATATTTTTGTGGGCGTTGCCACTGATTTAATGGCACTTACGTTGCTCACGCCTCCGGGCGAATGGGGCGCCGATTGCGTGACCGGTTCCACCCAGCGTTTCGGTATCCCGATGGGTTATGGCAGCCCTGCCGCTGGCTTCTACGCCTGCCGCGAGGAGTTCCTGCGCCAGATGCCGGGCCGTATCATTGGTGTGACCGTCGATGCCCAAGGCCACCGCGCCGTTCGTATGGCGTTGCAGACTCGCGAGCAGCACATCAAACGCGAGCGCGCAACCTCCAACATCTGTACCGCCAGCGCCTTGACCGCCATCATGGCCGGCTTCTACGGCATGTGGCATGGTGCCGAGGGACTGAAAAACAAAGCTGTGAAAATCAACGTATTAGCTGGTGTTCTCGCTGAGGAAGCAGCAAAATACGGCTTCAAACAGTATAACGAAAACTACTTCGACACCCTCTGCCTCGAAACGCCCGAAGGCATTACCTGCGAGGACGTGAAGAAGGTGGCCCTGTCGAAGGAGATCAACCTCTGCTACCACTGCGAGCGTTGCTTCACGATTTCCTTGGACGAGACCGTCACCCACGACGATGTCAACAACATCCTCGAAGTGCTGGCCATCGCCGCCGGAAAACCGTTCACCCCGCACGTTTGCGACGGCAGATGCGGAGTTCCCAACTTGCACATCCCCGCTGAGCTGATTCGTAAGAGCCCGTTCATGCAACATAAAATCTTCAACCAATATCATTCCGAGACCGAGATGATGCGTTATATGAAGATGTTGGAAGTCAAGGATTTGTCACTGAACCGCGCGATGATTCCGCTGGGTTCCTGTACCATGAAGCTCAACGCAGCTGCCGAGATGCTGCCGCTGAGCTGGGCCGAAACCTGCAACATTCACCCCTACGCTCCCGCCGACCAAGTCGAGGGTTATCGCGAAATGTTGGACGAAGTGTGCAACTGGTTGGCCAAGATCACCGGTTTCGCAGCCGTCTCCTTGCAGCCGAACTCCGGCGCCGCTGGTGAATATGCCGGAATGACCGTCATCCGCAACTATCACCTCAGCCGCGGCGAGGGTCACCGCAACATTTGCTTGATCCCCTCTTCCGCACACGGCACCAACCCAGCCTCTTCCGCCAAAGCCGGCAACAAGATCGTCGTGGTGAAGGCTACCGAGCATGGCGAGGTTGATATCGACGATTTGCGTGCCAAAGCGGAACAATACAAGGACAACCTCTCCTGCTTGATGATTACCTATCCTTCCACGCACGGCGTATTTGAGGAAGGCATCCTCGAAATCATCAAGATCATCCACGAGAACGGCGGTCTGGTCTATATGGATGGTGCGAACATGAACGCACAGGTAGGCCTGACCTCTCCCGGCACCATGGGCGCGGATGTCTGCCACCTCAACCTGCACAAGACTTTTGCTATGCCTCACGGCGGTGGTGGTCCTGGCGTAGGCCCGATCGGTGTGTGCGAAAAGCTCGTCCCGTTCTTGCCCAACCACGCTACGGTGAAGGTCGGTGGTGAACAAGGCAGCCAAGTAGCTACAGCTCCTTACGGCAGCGCATATCTGATCCCGATCACTTACGCTTACCTCAAGATGCTGGGCGGCAAGGGTTTGACAGAAGTCACCAAGACGGCTATCCTGAACGCCAACTATATGCGCGCTCGTTTAGAGAAGGACTATAAGATCCTTTACACGGGCACGCAAGGCATGTGTGCACACGAGATGATTCTCGACTGCAACGCTTTCGACAGAAGCGCAGGTGTGCAGGTGGGTGACATCGCCAAACGTCTGATGGACTATGGTTTCCATGCTCCCACAGTGGCTTTTCCGGTACACGGCACCTTGATGGTAGAACCTACCGAGAGCGAACCGTTGAGCGAACTTGACCGCTTCTGCGACGCCATGATTGCTATCCGTCAAGAGATCCGCGACATTGAAGAGGGCAAAGCAGACAAGGCCAACAACCTCATCAAGAACGCTCCTCACAGCATGGATGTGGTCTGTGCAGACGAATGGGATCGTCCTTACACCCGTAAGCAAGCTGCCTTCCCGCTTCCACACACCGAGAAATACTGGCCGACCGTCGGCAAGATCGACGACGCTTACGGCGATAGAAATCTCGTTTGCGTGTTGAGCGAATAGGGCTGAACTTCTATTTTTAATACCTTATCGCTGCCGTCACTTGAATGGAGTGTCGGCAGCGATTTGTGTTTTGGATTTGAAGATGCAGAGATACATAAAGTACCTTTATATTATTCATTTTTAAATAATTAACTTATATCAAACACACATTAATTCCTCCTTTTCATCACAATCAGTAAACAGACCCCAAACACCATCTTGCATATATTCAAAATACTTAACCTGTTCTATTCATACAAACTTTCTTTATCAGGGAACAGGCAATAGGGAATAGGGAATAGGCAATAGGCAGCGGAGATTAGTCAATGTTAATGGTCAAAGTCAAAGTAGTGTGAATCATTCAGGTTAAAAAAAGGAGACGTTAGAAAAGCCGACGGTGAATGTTTTCGTTTAAAATAGTCAGCGCCCAACATCTTGCGGGCGCTGGCAGAAAGTTGAAGTATTCAGATAAAGGGTTATGCTATGATTATTCACCTTTTATTCATAAGAACGCAACAAATGAACGAAAAACTACACGAAACAGTATTTAAAATTCAAGAACGGCGAATCCAAAAAAAGTGTATCTTTGCCGACTTTTTTTTAACAAACTAAAAAATTAAATTTTATGGCAACAAGAATCAGATTACAAAGACGCGGTAAGAAGAACCAACCCTTCTACCACCTTGTAATTGCGGATGGTCGAGCACCCCGTGACGGACGATTCATCGAGGACCTGGGTACCTACAACCCGCTGACCAACCCCGCAACTCTCAACATCAATTTCGACAGAGCGTTGTATTGGCTCGAATCAGGTGCTACTCCTTCTGACACGGCCCGTTCGATTCTCAAACGCGAAGGTGTTTACATGATGAAGCACCTTAAAGGCGGTGTAGCGAAAGGCGCGTTCAGCGAGAACGAAGCTCAACGCAGATTCGATGCTTGGAAGCAGGAGAAAAACTCCAAACTGAAAGATGTCGAGAATGCAGAGCGCGAAGCTAAACGCAAAGTCGTGAAAGAGCGTTTGGCCGCTGAGACGAAAGTCAAGGAAGCCATCTCCGCAAAAGTGGCCGCTAAGGCTGCTGAGGCTGCCGCTGCTCAAGCGAAAGCCGCTCAAGAGGCCGCTGAAGCCGCTGCAGCAGAAGCCGCTGCCGAAGCTGCTGAGGATGCTCCTGCAGCTGAAGTAGAACAGGCTGCTGAATAGTTTTTATCCGCCTGACTATCATGGCAGACAAAAACTTCTACTACTTAGGCGCACTAACGAAACCTTTCGGATTGAAAGGCGAGTTGTGCGCCTTTTTTGATGTCGATGATTGCGAACGCTACCTCGACCTCAACGCTGTCTTTATTGAAACCGACGGCGAAATGCTTCCATATATGATTGAAAATCTGCAATATAGAGGCAATAACCAATTCATTGTAAAACTGCAAGATGTCGATATGAGCAATGTGAAAGAGTTTGTGCAAACCGAGCTCTACTTGCCCATCAGCAACCTTCCGAAACTTACAGGCAACCGATTCTATTTCCACGAAGTGATTGGCTTTAAGGTAATAGACGAAAGATTGGGTGAAATTGGCGTATGTCAGGATTTTATGGAACTTTCCAATAATCCGCTGATGCGGGTTGATCATGACGGAAAGGAAATTCTCATCCCCGCCAGTCAACAGTTTATTACGAATGTGGATCGTGAGAACAAAATTCTACACGTTCACACTCCTGAAGGATTGGTGGAGTTATATCTACAATAAAATAGGGATTGTAGAGACGCGGAAATTTGCGTCTCTACGGTGGAAATATCAGATTATTTTGTGTATTCCATGAGGAATGTCTTAAGCTGTTGCATTGCACGAGCGCGATGGCTGATGGTGTTTTTGGACATCGCGGACATTTCAGCGTATGTCTGTCTGAACCCCAGCGGTTTGAAGATAGGATCGTAGCCAAAACCGTCGGAGCCGCGTTGTTCGGTCAGAATTTCCCCGTCAACTCGGCCTTCGAAGAAATACTGTTTTCCGTCAAGAATCAGTGCGATGATCGTCTTGAAGCTGGCTTTTCGGTTGGTGACACCGCGCATTTCTTCCAGCATTTTAAGGACATTGTCCTGATAGGTGCAGCCTTCTCCGGCGTAGCGTGCGGAATAGACACCAGGACGACCATCCAAGGCTTCGACTTCTAAGCCCGTATCATCGGCAAAACAGTTAACGTGGTAGTGGTCAAACACGTATTGCGCTTTTTGTAAAGCATTGCCTTTCAATGTGTCAGCGGTTTCTGGAATGTCAGGACAGCCAATTTCGTGCAAGCTTTTGATGTGATAATTTGAACCGAGGATAGCGCGTACTTCCTCAGCTTTATGCACATTGTGAGTGGCAAAAATAAGTTCCATACTTCAATAAACTCAAAAAGATGACATAATTTCTTACGTCATCCGTTTGTGATTTTGTGAAACATCTACGTGGATGTTTATTCAGCAGCGTTACCGATTTCGATGGCTTGTTTGCCTCTGTAATAACCGCACTCAGGGCATACGCGATGGGTGAGGATGGGCGCACCGCAATGGCTGCAAGTGGTCAGCTGAGGAGCGGTGATGAAATCGTTAGCTCTTCTATTATCTCTTCTGATAGCAGAATGTCTTCTTTTCGGATGTGGCATATCTATTTAATTTTTATTGTTATTAATCCAGTTTAATATTTTTGAGTGCATCCCATCGGGGATCTGTCTCTTGTTCATTATCAATGTTTTCCGTGTTCATCCCTTCCAAGCGGCGCATTACCTCGGGGTCGCAAGTCGGATTTCCGTCAGCGTCATCCTCATGGACGATGCGGATGGGCAGTGCGAGCACAATAGACTCATACACGAAATGAAAGAGGTCGATTTCGTAGGTGTTTTCATCCATCATCCAAATGTCATCTTCCTGTTCCTCTTCGGAGTGGTAATTTTCGGACACCAACTTCACGAGCAGTCTTTCATTGAAGTTCATCGGCAGGGTTACGGGGGCGAGGCAACGGTCGCATTCGGCTACAACTTCACCCTCAAAGTGACAATGGAAATCGACCATTTTCTCAGATTTTTCCATCTCAATCCGCAAATTCAAATGGCCATCCTCCAATTGATCAATGCCTGCCAGTTCAAAGAACTCTTTATTGCAATCTATTGAAAAACAATGATTTCCGAGCTCAATTCCTGAGATTCTAATCTTAAATTGGCTACGCAATTGTCTCTCTTCCATCGCAATATTTTTTGGGGTGCAAATATACTCTTTTTTTCATATCCTTCGTAAGCTTTATTTTTTTATTTTTGCAGCCTTAAAGTTGAATAGTGATTAAGAGTTTTTTAAAACGATATTTTGAACCTCAATTCGTACGTTTTGTACTGGTTGCTATGCTGAACACGGCTTTTGGACTGTTCATCAACTATCTATTCCTATTTATTTTCGAGCATCTGCTTAAATTCAACCACGCCTACGTAGTCTCTAATTTTCTCGCTACTATTGTCAGCATTCTCTTCAATTTTAAGACCTACGGTGTATTAGTATTTAAAAATAAAGACAATAAGTTGTTAATCAGGTTTTTAGCAGTAACAACATTTACTTACCTTATCAATATCGGCGGAATCGCCCTCTTGGAAAAATTGGGCAGTCATAACAATTACCTTAACCTGACGGTTATGGCAGTGCCAGTGGGGTTGTTAAATTATGTGTTGAATGGTATCTTTGTCTATAAAAAGAAACCCAGATTCTTGAATATCAATCGAAAACGGGAATCCGATTCGTCTGAGAAAGAGAAGTTGCAGGAATAAATCAGCAATTATTTTAATATTTGTATTAGTTTCTCTATCGTGTCGGGCAGAGGACAGATGATTTGTGCCTTAAGATAAAAAGGTTCTCTGAAGGGGAGCGTTTCGCGAATATATTTGCGAAGTTCCGTTTCAGTCAGATGATGAGTCAGCGGACGCTTTTTTTTTGAGTTGAGTAGATGGTCAGCAATCTGGTCTTCAGTTAATTGAATATATACACTACGGGATTTCTCGTTGATTTTTTCCATAGCATCTGCGTAACAAGGTGTGCCACCGCCCGTGGCAATGACGCTATTGTCAAAGCCTAAAGCCTCAATTAACGCAGCATATTCCAAGGTACGAAACGCCGATTCCCCATACCGTTGGAAAAGCAGGGGAATCGCCGTGTGATATTTTTTTTCGATAAAAAGATCCAGGTCAACAAAAGTCATGTTGAATTTTTCGGCCAATTTTTTGCCGAGAGTGCTTTTACCTGCGCCCGGAAACCCAACTATGACGATGTTGTTCATGAGAGACTTGAGACTTTATTCACATTGCTTTAAGCATTTCTTTCACCAGATTGTCGGCGCAATCTGCGATGTCGCCAATACGGGCGGGCAGCATGTAGCAGGGAGTGGTGAAGACTTTGTTGGCTTCATCGATGCAAACTTCCTTTTGCACAGTGATTTTGTGCTTCGTGCCGAAAGTTTCGACGTTGTGGATGGTGCCGGAATCGCTGCCAACGGTCACAGTGACATCCCCCAGCACTTTGGCAATCATAACGGGTGCGATACAGAGTGCGCCGACGGGTTTGCCTGCGGCGTGGAAAGCGCGGATGACCTTGGCAACATCTTCGCGCACTGTGCAGTTTTGACCTTCAAGAGCGTACGTGAATAGGTTTTTGGCGGAGCCGTTACCGCCAGGGAACACGACAGCATCGAAATCAGCGACATTGCACTGTTCGATGGGTTTGACGTTACCGCGGGCGATGCGTGCTGTCTCTAACAGCATGTTGCGTTTTTCTTCCATCGGTTGTCCCGTCACGTGGTTTACCACGTGGTATTGCCAATCGTCAGGTGCAAATATTTGATATTCACCGCCATTGCGATCAATAGCCAATAATGTCATTACAGATTCATGAATTTCGCTGCCGTCCAATGTGCCGCAGCCGCACAGTATCACTGCAAATTTTTTCATATTGATAAGGTTTTAGATATTAAAGTGCAAAGGTAACATTTTTTAAAATATAAAGAGACGGTGCACAAACCGTCTCTTCAATGTATTGAAAATGATAAAATTAGTTGTTATCTGCCATTTCCTCAGTTTCGGGTTCCGATTCACCCATCCTGTTGTAAAATTGGCGGAAACCAGCACCTAATTCTGGGGAGACATTGCTCAGCATATCGATTTGAGCTGAAGCAATATCCTGAATCTTCTTGGCAGTCTGCGTATCACCAATCCTTTGAGCGATATCCTGCAACTGATGCAATTCTTGGAAATTGCCAGCCATGCCCTGCTGGTCGAGTTCTGCTTTGCGCAACTGAGCGTTGATGTTGGCTTGCAGGGATTTAGCGTAATTCATCGCAACATTGTCGATTTTCAACTCTTTGTAACGCTGTGTCAAGCTATTGTCTGGATATTTCACGTTATTCATCATGTAATGCAAGAACAGGAAGTCATAGTGAATATCGCTGCTTCTGTAATTGAGCGTACGTTCATCACAGTTGTTGTACCAATTGAAGAGTGCCACTTGGTCGTCCCAAATCTGGTTGGCCATCTTCATACCTTCTTTGTTAGCGGCGTCAGAACCGATTTTGAAGAAGTTTTCCATATAAGTCATACAACTGTGTGTATAGCCGTAAATGTAGGACATTACAGACACATACGGGAAGTTGAAGTCGGGCAATACTTCATTACCGCGCACCAGCACTTCGAGGGCTTTATCTTTTTCACCTTCAGCAATGAGTTGTTCAGCCAAGCGAGAATAAAGTCTGCGCATTAGCGGTACCAAACGGGTATTATCCTCACTGTGATACAGTTTCGGGTCGTTGAAACCGCCCCAAGCATACGGATAAGGTTCTTTCGCAGGAGCATTCGGATTGTTCACGCGATCAATACGACTGTGGTCGTTGAACACGTTTATCAGGTTGTCGTAAAGGCGTTCAGTATTGATGCGCCCCAACTCGTATGAGCGAGATTCATTACGGATTGGGACAAGTCTGTAAGCGAAGCCTTCAAGTTGGAAGTAATTTTCCAAACCGAGGTAAGCTTCTGCACCAGCGGTGGCGGCGTAGTAAATCGGACGTTCCCAGTTGTTGTTCACCAGAATATCCATCATCACAATGTACGCCTTTGTCAGAGGGTTCACGGCGTTCGTCTTGAGGTTCCACATCAGCTTATCCACGACGAGTGCGGAATCTTTAGCTGAGACGGTTCCGTTGGCTAATACTTTTTGCTTATCCACTGGCAATGAGAAACTTCCAGGAACAGCGCGACCGTTGCTACGATAGCCGTTCTTTTGACTCAGCAGCATAAGGTGGCGTTGGTTATCAAAGGTGGACGATTTCACATAATCCATCACTGCTCTCAGATCAACGTATTGATTGTTAGCAGGTTCAAGATATAATACGTCTCTGGTACCATCTTTATATTGATCCCATGTCATGGAAATAGGTAATGGGTCGGACTCGTAAGCTTTACGTTTCATCTGATCCACATACCAACTGGTGCTCAACAACATAAGGTTGCATACGCGCACATCGGTACGGTATCCTTCGACCTCTTGGGCGTACCAAAGCGGGAAAGTGTCGTTATCACCGAGGGTAAAGAGGATAGCGTTTGGTTCACAGGAATCGAGGTAGTTTTTCGCGACAGCCAATGCGGTGTAGCGGTCGGAGCGGTCGTGATCGTGCCAGTTCTCTTTAGCCATCACACAGGGTACAGCACCGAAGCAAATCAAGGTGGTAAGCACTGCGCCTGCGGTTTGTACGCTTTTGCTTTGCAGGTTTTCGAACAGGCGATAGATGCCTAAAACGCCGAATCCCACCCATATTGCAAAGGCGTAGAAAGATGCAGCGAAGGCATAGTCACGTTCACGAGGTTGGAAAGCATACATATTTAAATAAATAGCAATGGCCAAACCTGTCATCAAGAAAAGCATGAAGACCACGAAAGAGTGTTTGGAGTCTTGTTTGGTTTGGAAAAACAGACCCACCAAACCTAACAGCAATGGGAGCAGATAATATTTGTTGTGGCCAGGACGCTCCATGGCGGAAGGCATGTCTTTGAGGTTTCCAACCATCGGATTATCGATGGCACTTAAACCTGTAATCCAGTTGCCGTTTTGGTAATCGCCATGACCCTGGATGTCGTTTTGGCGACCAGCGAAATTCCACATGAAATAACGCCAATACATGTAACCCAATTGATAGGTGTGGAAGAATTTGATGTTCTGTTGCCAGGTAGGCAGGTTGCCGCGGGCAAGTGAACGACGATTGTCTTTATCAGACGGACTGTCAGAATTATAGCGGTTGTTCAGCCAATCAATGTATTGGGATTGTTTTTCCGAAGACCACATACGGGGGAAGAACATACAACCTTTCGGGTCGTATTCAGGCATGTCGCCCTTGCGTGGGTTGGATATCTCGTAGCGTTTCGTCTCCTCGTTACGGTAATAGACAGGGCTGCCATCTTTGGAACCGATTACGCGGGTGTTGTAGCTTTGTCCGTAAATCAGAGGGTTGGAACCGTATTGTTCACGGTTGAGGTATGCGAGCAACGACACAGCATCTTCAGGACTGTTTTCGTCGATGGTCGGGTTGGCATTGGAACGAATCACCAGCGTCATGAAAGTCGAGTAACCGATAATCAGCATCATCAACGAGAAGGCGCTGATGGTAAAGACCGGTCTATTCTTTTTGTGGCCGTACCACATAGCCCATCCGATGAGAGCGGCGATGAGAAGGAAGAAGAAGAGCACGCCGGAGTTAAACGGTAAATGCAAGGAGTTGACGAAAAAGAGGTCGAATTTGCCAGAAAGGTTGACCACCTGAGGAACAACACCCCAAAGGATAAAACCGAGTAATGCCACGGAGATAATCAGGGAAAGTAAGACACCCCATTCAGCCTTGGAGGTGAGAGCACCGCGTTTGCCGCAGAGAATGAGCAGCGGGGTGGTCACGAAAAGCCAAATCAGAATCATCCACATCGGGGAGCATAAGATGGCGAATGCGAAGGCTATGATGGCGAATGCGAGAACGGCACCCATACTTGTTGCATTCGGGGAAAGGCGGTAGTAGATAATCAATCCGATGGCGGGCAATGTCAGCAAGTTCAATAGGTGGACACCGATGGAAAGTCCCACCAAATAGGCAATGAGCACGATCCAACGGTTCGGGTTCACGTTGGGTTTCGGATGTTCGTATTCTTCGTCCCATTTCAGGATGCACCAGAACACGAGGGCGGTGAAGAAGGATGACATGGCATATACCTCACCTTCCACAGCAGAGAACCAGAATGTGTCTGTGAACGTGTAAGTTAAAGCACCAATCAATGCGGTTCCAAGGACTGCAATGAAGCGTGGAGTATTCAGTTCGCCCCAATTGGCAACGAGTTTGCGGGCAAGACGTACAATGCTGAAATAGAGCAACATAATAGTCATGCCACTACAAATTGCCGACATGCAGTTCACACAGAACGCCATTTTGGTCACATCACCTCCGGCAAAGAGCGTGGCGATGCGGCCGAGAATTTGGAAGGTGGGTGCTCCAGGCGGGTGACCGATGAGCAGTTTAGAGGTAGTGGCGATATATTCACCACAGTCCCACCAGGATACAGTTGGCTCGGCAGTCATGATATAGACTGCAGAAGCCACTATACCGATAATCAAGCCGATAAGGTTGTTGATTCGTTTTTGGGTTTTTGTCATTGTTATAAGTTTACTGTTTATTTTTACTGATTACTGTTTAGGGGTTAAAGGTGAACCATTGCTAACCACCCAAGAATTATACATTAGTGTATTATTTAGTGGCTGCCTTGAATTGTTGTAGGAAGCGGACGTCGTTTTCGAAGTAGAGGCGGATGTCGTTGGTGCGGTATTTGAGCATCGTCATGCGCTCAATGCCGAGCCCAAAGGCGAAACCGCTGTATTTAGTACTGTCGATGCCGCAGTTTTCCAACACGTTGGGATCCACCATACCGCAGCCGAGAATTTCCACCCAGCCAGTGTGTTTGCAGAGGTTACAACCTGCACCGCCGCAGATGTTGCAGGAGACATCCATTTCAGCGGATGGTTCCGTAAACGGGAAGTAGGAGGGGCGCAAGCGGATGCGCACCTCATCACCGAACATGCGCTGGGCGAAATAGAGCAATGTCTGCTTCATGTCGGCAAACGACACGTTTTCAGCTACATACAGGCCTTCCACTTGGTGGAAGATGCAGTGGGCGCGGGAAGTGATGGCCTCATTGCGGAATACACGGCCGGGGCAAATCACGCGGATGGGCGGTTGTTGTTTCTCCATGGTGCGCACTTGCAGGGAGGAGGTGTGCGTGCGGAGCAATACGTCAGGGTGCAACTCGATGAAAAAGGTGTCCTGCATATCGCGAGCGGGATGCTCTTCGGCAAAGTTCAGTGCAGTGAACACGTGCCAATCGTCTTCAATATCAGGACCTTCCACTGCTGAGAAGCCAATGTCTTCGAAGATACGACGCACCTCACCCATCATGATGGAAATCGGGTGCATGGATCCAACCGTCTGCCGGGAGGCAGGGCGTGTAATGTCGGGAATCAGTGTTGTTTTGCGGTCAGAGGCCGCTTCGATAGTAGCTTTGAACTCGTTATAGTGATTTTGGGCGAGGTCGCGCAGGTCGTTTACCAATTGGCCGAACTCTTTGCGACTTTCCTGCGCCATGTTCTTAATTTCGCCAAACAGAGCTTGAATTTCGCTCTTTTTGCTTAAAAATTGCAAACGGAATTGCTCCAAATTTTCTGCATTCTCAACTTGGAAACTCTCGATTTCCGCTCTGATTTCGTCGATACTTTTCATTATCAATTATCAATTAACAATTATCAATTAACGAAGGATGCTTGCGCTTATTATTTTGATGTCCTCAACGGGTCTGTCGGAACCATCCTTTTGTTGGGAGGCGATTTTGTCAACCACATCCATACCTTCGATGACTTCGCCGAACACCGTATAATCGCCGTCGAGCCACGGAGCACCGCCTACGGTGGTGTAAGCCTGGATTTGTTCAGGTGTAAAGGTCTTGCCTGTGCGTTGCGCAATCATGCTCATTTTGTCGTTGTCATAAACAGTACCATCGACGATATAGAACTGGCAGCCAGAGGAGGCTTTTTGCGGGTTCACCTGATCACCTTCACGAGCAGCGGCTACCGCACCGCGTTTGTGGTAGCGGGCGGGTACAAATTCTGCCGGGATGGTGTAGCCCACATCACCGTTGCCTAAATGCTGACCAGCTTTAGCGGTCTTGGAATTGGGATCGCCACCCTGAATCATAAATCCTTTGATAATGCGATGGAACAACAAGCCGTCGTAGAAATGATTTCTCACCAACTTTTCGAAATTGGCCTTATGTTCCGGTGTGTAATCATACAAAGCTATGATGATATCGCCGAATGTGGTTTTCAACAAAACTTTGGTCATCTTATCAGTATTATTGTTTTGGGATGTCTGTGAGGATTCTTGCGCTGCGGTATCGTTGTCGGATTTCACCTTTTTAGGCGAAGAGCATGCCGTTATAGCAATGATAGTCAGTATAATACAATAAATTGCCGTTTTTTTCATATACTATTTCTACATTTTAAAAACAAACGGCAAAGATACATTTTTTTTGTTAATGGAGTTTTTGGCTATTGGCCAAGATTAAGGTAAGGATTGTCGCAATGTTTGTACAAATCTTTGTAGTTCGATTTTGGGTGTTTTGGCAATTCGATTTCGTAGGATTTGCCGCTGGCGACAGTCAGTTTATTGTTACGAATCCACGGGTTGAGGTTTCGCAGTTCGCGGTAGGTGACGTGATGCTCCTCGGCGAAACGTGGTAGGCTGACAATGGAAGATGTCACTGTAACTATCTTAGTTTCAATTGGATAGTACATCTGTGCAGGACAAATTTTCACGCCGTATTCCTGAGGATTCTCAAAAATGAGTTTGAAGGATAAAATGCGATAAATGTATCTGGAAGTCTCGTTGTTGAGCCACATATCCCAATATTCGCGCACGTGTTGGTCATCAACCGCTGCTTGCAAACCTCCGTCGCCACGGTTGTAGCCAGCCGCAGCCATGGTCCAACTGCCGAATTGTTTGTACATCTTTTTCAGGTACTTACATGCAGCACGGGTCGCTTTCTCCAAGTGACAACGTTCGTCCACATCGTTGCTGATTTCCAGCCCATACACTTTGGCAGTGCCGGGGATGAATTGCCAATAGCCGCCAGCATTGGCAGGAGAGGTCACGTTCTCCAGACCGCTCTCCGCCACGCAAAGATATTTGAAATCATCTGGCACGCCTTCTTCTTTGAGGATCTTTTCAATCGTTGGGAAAAGACGAGTCGATAACTTGATGATACGTAGCGTTTTAGAGTGTTGATAGCAATTGATAATGAGCTCACGATCGAGAGACTCACGCACCCAATAGACGTCTAATGGCACCTCTTCTCCAGCGAAAGTTATGCTCTCTGGAAGCGATGGTGCAGTGAGAGTATTCGAATATTGGTTCGGGGTAGGGTCGCTTTCGGTGTTGTTTTTAGTGATAGCCCAACAACCCGTCGCGGCCGTCACAGCTGTCAACAGGGATACAGTGATGATGATCAGGTTCTTTTTCATTATAGTTAACGGTTTTAATATCAATATTTTAATGCGTCAAAAATACCATTGATTCGCGGTCGCAAATTTAATCAATAATTCAATCCAGACAACAACTCTTTGCAACCTTTTTCCATCATCACAAATTCGATAATCCTAAAAATCTCAACCATCAACTCCTAACTCTTTTGTCATGCCACCACAACTGCAAACTGTTGAACATGTTTTGCCAAATGATGTAAAACGCTAAGAAAACGGAAGATAGTGGTTGCAAGTAGGTATTAGCCATCCAGATACCCATGGCAGTGTTTTTCTGTCCCAGGAGTTGACCGCCGGCAATTGTGTCGCCGTAACGGTGTCCGAGCCACTTTCCGAAGCCGAACTGTATTGCGCACATCAAGGTAGAAAAGATAGCAGACATGATGATAATATGCTCATTTCCATGACCTTGTAGGAAAATGTAGTCGATTGTGCGACCGAGAGTGATGAACAGAGCTATAGCCCAAAGATAGAACGACAAGTTACGATAACGACAGAGCCAGTCGTTTGCCTTGGGTGCCCACTGCTGCAATGCTAACACTGTGAAAAATGGAAATGCAAGGGTAGGGGTTATGCGCCGCAGTATCATCAGGAGCGATTGCCAAAAGGTGAGTTCGGGGTGGATGCCGATTAGGGTGAAGTAAAGGGGAGCGGCTATTGACATCACTAAGTTGCAAAACATGGTGTAGGTGGTGGTGGTCATGCGATCGGCACCGAGCATGGAGGAGATTACCACCACCGATGCTGCCACTGGACAGAGTGCACACATCATAAATCCTTGCGCCATAGTTTCATCGCCCGAAACAGATCTTACCAGCAAATATAGTCCGGCACTTACCGTTAACTGAAAGATTATCAGCCAGAGATGCAGCGTTGAAAAACGAAGGTGTCGCAAATCCACCGTCACGAAATTGAGCAACAGGATGGTGAAAATCAACCATGGTACCAAAAACGAAAGGTGTACGCTGACGCTGTGGAACAACACTCCCAACAAAATAGCGACGGGGAGAACGTAGCTGCGGTATTTTTGCATGTAGAGAGTTTAGAATTTATGATTTAAGGTTTATTGGCAATCTTTGGAGACGGCACATTGTGGTGTTTTTACAATGCGGCAAACGGCGCCACTGCTCTGTTGAAGATGCCGTTGACGTAGGCGAGCACCATGCCGTAGTTGCTGACCGGGATGCCCGCTTCGATGGCCGGACGCAGTCGTTCCTTCAACTGCTTGCGGGTGACCATGCAGCCACCGCACTGGATGACCATCGCATATTGCTGGATGTCAGGGATTTGGTTGAGACCCGACACGAAATCGAACTGCAGCTCTTTGCCCGTGAACTTGCGGATAAGACGCGGGATCTTCACCCGCCCTATGTCCTCGCAAGAGGTGAGGTGCGTGCAGGATTCCAACATCAGGATGCGGTCACCGTTGCGAAGGTCGCGCAACTTCGGGGTCCCTTCGAGATAAGCTCCGAATTCGCCCTTCTGATGCGCCAACACCACGCTGAAGCCCGTCAGCGGGATGTTTTCCGGCACGGATTTTTCCACTTTGTGGAACGCCTGGCTGTCGGTGACGACCAATTTCGGGGCGCGGTGACTTTGCAGGTAATCCGTTACCTTGTCCTCTTTCAACACGACAGCAATTGCCTCATTGTCAAGGATGTCGCGGATGGTCTGCACTTGCGGGAGGATAAGCCGGCCTTCGGGGGCTTCTGTGTCGATGGGAGTCACCAACAGCACTTCGTCGCCCTCGCCGATGAGGTCGCCGAGCAGCGAGCGCGTACGGTACGCCGATTCGGGCATGATGCGTACTACCTCCAGCAACATTTTGTCAATGCCGGAATGCGTTTTCGTGCTGATATTCAAAACTTTGCGATCATCAACTTCCATCTCGCGAGGTGTAGTCAGGTCGCATTTGTTGTTGACGATGAGGTAGGGAAGCTCGAATTGGCGGAATTGCTCCATCAGCTGCCGTTCGGGAATGCCGACCTCATAATCGGTAATCACAAGAATGGCCAAATCGATGATTTTCAGTACCTCCAGCGACTTTTGGATACGTTTCGCCCCGACGGTGCCTTCATCGTCGATGCCGGCGGTGTCGATGATGATGCACGGCCCAATACCGAAAATTTCAATGGATTTGCGCACGGGGTCGGTAGTAGTGCCCGCCGTGGAGTCCACGATGGCGACCTCCTGTCCCGTGATGGCGTTGATCAGCGAGCTTTTGCCGTTGTTCCTTCGCCCGAAAATGCCGATGTGCGGCTTGTCGTTACGTCCTTTCATACACTAACTTATCGTTTTCGCTATCTTCTCAATGTTCAAACTTCTTGCAGAGGCATCGATAATATCCTTGTAGATACCGCCCTTCTTATAAATTTCGTCGGGGTCGCCGTCCTCTTCCACGCGACCGTCCTTGAGGGCGTAGATGTAGTCGGCGTCGATGATCTGCGAGATGCTGTGGGAGATGATGATGACGGTGCGGTCCTGCTTGATAGCGTCGATGCTGTTCTTGATCTGCTCGGTGGCGATGGCGTCCAAACTGGCGGTGGGTTCGTCCAAGAAGATGATGGGCGGGTTCTTGAGGAACATGCGGGCGATGGCCACGCGCTGCTGCTGCCCACCGGAAAGATCGGCGGCGTTGTGCGCGAACTGCTTCGGCAGCTCCATGACCTGGGCATACAGGTGGGCCTTCTTCGCGGCCTCCACCACCTCCTCGTGCGTGGCGTCCGGGTTGCCGTAGAGGATGTTCTCCTCGATGGTGCCGTCGAAGATGTGGTTCTTCTGCAACACCAACCCGATGTTCTCGCGCAGGTAGTGCGTGTCGTAGTCCTTCAAATCGACCCCGTCCAACGTGATGGTGCCCACTTGCGGCTCGTAAAACTTGTCCAAAAGGTTGACGATCGTACTCTTACCTGCGCCCGACAGCCCGACCAACGCCGTGATCTTGCCCGGCTCGATCCGCATGTTGACACCGAACAACGCCTGCGTGCCGTTCGGGTAGGTGAAATCGACGCCCTTCAGCTCGAAGTTGCCGTGAATAGGCTCCGGTCTGTACTCGCCCGACGGCTCGACCTCCTTCTCGGAGTTGAGGATGCCGAAGAAGCCTTCCGCGTAGATCAGTGCGTCG